>JAGWTE010000108.1 GCA_028869095.1 Burkholderiales bacterium | reverse complement strand
TCGATCATGAAGATGATGGAGTTGTGTCCCAGGCCCGTGTGCGGCCCCACCAGTTGGTACATATTGGGGTAGTTTGCCGTGGTGATGCCCAGGTAGGACGTCGGGCTGTCCTTCCAGTCCTCGGCCAGCGTGTGCCCCTTGCGCCCCTTGAGCTCGAAGTGCTTCATGTAGATGCGAGGGTCGGTCACAAAGCCGGTGCCCAGGATGATGCAGTCGGCCTTGCGCAGCGTGCCATCACGGGTCACGATGCCGTCGGGCGTGATCTCGCGCACCTCGTCCGTCACCAACTCCACATTGGGGCGATTGAAGGTCGGGAACCACTTGTTGGAGATCAGGATGCGCTTGCAACCCAGGGTGTAGTCGGGCGTGAGCTTCTTGACCAGGGCCGGATCTTTGACCTGGTAGGAGATGAACATCTTGAGAAAGACCTCGCCCACCTTGGCCAGCTTGGGATGGAAGATGGGCCACACGCGGGATTCATTGGTCCAGTAGCAGCGCCAGCGGTGCAGCGTGCGCGTGACAGGCAGGGCCTTGAACAACCACTTGCTGAAGGCCGAGTATTGGCGCTCATCGCGCGGGATGACCCAGGCCGGCGTGCGCTGGAACACGTGCAACTGCTTGACCTTGGGCGCGATCTCCGGCACGTACTGAATGGCGCTGCCGCCGGTCCCCAAGGACACCACCGTCTTGCCGGCGAGGTCATAGCTGTGATCCCACTGGGCCGAATGCATCACCTTGCCCTTGAAGTCATTCAAACCCTTGATGTTGGGCATAGAGGGCACATGCAGCGGACCCGAAGCCAGCACCCAGTGACGCGCCATCAGCGTCTCGCCACCGGCGGTCTTGATCACCCAGCGGCCGATGCCTTCGTTGAACACGGCACTGACCACTTCCTGATTGAAGTGGATGTAGGGGCGCAGACCATATTGCTCGGTCACGTCCAGGATGTATTGCTGGATCTCGGACCAGGGCGCATAACGCTTGGTCCAATCTGGCTTGGTCGCAAACGAAAACGAATACATGTGCGACTGCACATCGCAGGCCGCGCCCGGGTAGGTGTTGTCGCGCCAGGTGCCGCCCACATCGTGGCCTTTTTCCAGCACCACAAAGTCCTGGATGCCGGCTTCCAGCAGCTTGATGGCCATGCACAGGCCGCCAAAACCGGCGCCGGCAATGGCCACTTCGACCTGACGCACGGGGGCGTTCGCATTCGTCTGATTTGTCATCTGATCACCTTCTGTATGAGGTTTGTCTCCTGAGATGACATGGATGTTGCCCATGCTGGCTGCGGCCGACCATGCTAGATTCGACCAATAATTGATCTTTTCGGCCAAACCCTTGATCTACCTTCAGTATGAGCACGCGATCCATCCTCGGGCTGATCTACATGGTTCAGGGTTTACAGCAGTTGGGCGAAGATCCCGGCCCCGTGCTGGCCCGCCACGGCTTGGCCATGGACAAGCTGGACCCGGGCACCCGCATCAGCCGCTCGCTGGAGCAGCGTTTTTACGCCGACATGGCCGAGCACCTGCACGACCCCATGGTCGGCCTGCGCCTGGGTGGCTTTTACGGCCTGGCCGGCTATGGTCCGCTGACCATGCTGTTGATGACCTGCGGCACGGCGATGGAAGCCTTTCAGACCGGGATCCGCTACCAGCAACTGACCTATCTATACGGCACCTTGCGGCTGGAGCCCGGCCCCGAGCTCAGCGCCCTGGTCCTCAAACCCCTGCCGATGACGCCCAAGGCCTTCCGCTTTCGGGTGGACGGTGAGGTCTCGGGCACCTACAAAATGGTGCGCGACATGCAGGCCACCATGGGCGTGGACATCCACGCCGTGCGCATCGACATGCCCTACGCACGCCCCGAACAGGCCGCAGCGTACGAGGCTTACTTTGGCTGCCCGGTGCGCTTTGGCGAGCCTGAAGCCCGCTTTTGGTTGCGCAACGAACACCTGCAACTGCGCATTCCGACAGCAGACCCCAGCGCCCACACCCTGTATCGCCAACTGTGTGACCAACAACTGGTGGCCCAACAAAAGGCCGACAGCCGCTTGAGCGATCAGGTTCTGACGCATTTGGCCCTGTTTCAGGAGCATGTGCCCACCGCCGCCGAAGTCGCACAGGCCTTTGGCCTGTCAGAGCGCACTTTTAGACGCACGTTGAACGACGAAGGCAGCCAATACCGTGATTTACTAGCCCAGACCCGCTACAGCAAGGCCCAACACCTGCTGCACAACACGGCCTTGCCCATCGAAGCCATTGCCCAGCAACTGGGCTACGCCGAATCGGCCGCCTTCATCCACGCCTTCCAGCGCTGGGCGGGTGTCACCCCTTCCGCATTTCGGAAAACCCGCAGCTGACGTCCGAATTTCACACTTTCAACACCCATTGGGGTGCCCCCTGAATGCGGGGCGCTTAGCACAAACACGCCCAAAGTTGGGGGCGACCCGTACACACCAACCCTAGGCCGATCGGCACAATTGCCGCCAATGCAAAGAAAAGTGAACGGGACTCCGAACATGAAACGCCATCACCAACGTCAAGCCCAACAACTTCTGACCCTCAGCCTGATGGGCAGCTTGGCCCTGCTCGCGGCTTGCGGTGGTGGCGGAAAAGGCACCGCGGCTCCGGTTGCTG
This sequence comes from Burkholderiales bacterium, assembly GCA_028869095.1. Taxonomy (GTDB): domain Bacteria; phylum Pseudomonadota; class Gammaproteobacteria; order Burkholderiales; family Burkholderiaceae_C; genus Aquabacterium. Next base: position 7,083 of record JAGWTE010000108.1, on the reverse strand, counting down.
CAGTAGCTGCGTCGGCCGTGGCGTCAGAGCCCACGCTGTTGGAAGTGACGGATCCCAACGAACCGTATCTGGTCAGCGCCAGCTCCACCGTAAGCGAAATTGCCAGCAAAACCAAATACCAGCTCAACATCATTGACGGTGGCACGCAAGCGGTCCGACAAAAAATCAGCTTGACCCTGCCTCTTGAAGGCCACTGGTTCACAGTCAACCGCATCGAGAAGAACGTCGACAAGGGCCCCAGCACCTTGTACTACGTGAATGAAACGCCCAAGCTGATCAATCCAGCCGACCCAAGCATGGGATTCCGCCAACACCCCGGTGGACAAGTGTTTCAAGTGGACCTTCGTCGAGGCAGCGACTTGGCACTCAAAGCCATCTCTGGCGTGTTTCACGCTTGCTACATCAAAGACCACTACAACCAGGAGCAAGACGGTAGCAAGACTGCCCTGATCTTAACCACCGCGGGGCCTGATGAAGAGTGTGGCAACGCAAACGGCACCAAAACTGAGAAGGACCAGACCACCGACAACCAAGACGTCGTGATCGTCACCGACGATGCAGGTGGTACACCGGAAGTTCCGGGCAAAGTGGGAATCACAGGTGTCCCCGCAACCGCATCGAGCCCTGAGGTTCTTGCAGTTGCGGCTGTGCCAACCATTCCAGAGGTCCCTGGCAAGGCGCCCAGCGTACCAGCGATCAGCTCCAAGGACTACACGGTCACTGTCTTGCAGTATCTGTACCAAAACAGCGGCTCTCTGACCGGCGTTTTGGTCGAACGCAAGGCCAAAAAGGATCCAACAAGCGCTCAACTCTTTGTTTTGTCCCCAAGCCTGGACAAGATCTTGACAGCCACTGGCGTCACTTTCACGGGCGGAGCCACCGATTTCACGTCGTACACCGTCAACACCACCAAGCCGGAAGTCGGCGTGCAATGGATAGCGAGAGCCCCAAGCTCTTACAGCAACGGGTATCTGCGCCTTCAAGATACGACGGCAACAACTCCCTTCAACCGCCTCTACAAATTCACTTGGGATAACAGCACCGCCACGGCCAAGGTTGAGCTGGACAACACCCGCATTCTCAAAGCGGGCACAGTATCCACACCTGCTGTGACAGATGACCAATACATCTATTACGTCGATGGACAAGCCCTGGTCTACGGACCGACAGCGGAAACCGAACTGCCATTCCAGACTCGCAACCTGAAGTTCACGGACTACACCGACCCCGTTAACGAGGTGCTTCAGACGCCATCCAGTGTGATCGTCGTTCAGAAGTCGGGGGCAATGACTCATGTTTTTGCCATCAGCAAAAAAACCGGCACAGCGCAAGAAATCACGAGTGCCCCAAGCAACAAGTTCAAACTGTTGGGCGTGCGAGGAGACACGGTGTATGTCGCACAAGACACGAACGTGTTCAGCTTCAGCGCCACCGTGCCATGGGACTCCACGGACATCAAAAAGAACTTTCAAACACTCACGCGGGGCGTACTCGTTCAGATGAGCGTCAAAGACAACACCCGTGTCTACGATGCGTCGCCACTCTCTAGCTTGGTCACCTGCGTCCCCACTGATCTCCTGGGCGACAGCTGCCGGAACTCGACACTGAAAGTGTTTGATCTGGAAAAGGCCGCTTTCACCAAAGAACTGGGCTCCATGACCATTGCGGACTCTGACCAGGTTACGGTTAGCACAACATCTGATCCACTGGCAGCGACTAACAATGTGTTTCAAGTGACCAAAACGTTGCCGGATGGTGCAACCAAGCGCGTAGACCCATGGTTGTTCCACCCCAAGGCGGCTCAGTCGCTGACCTTCATTGAAACCTTGAAGACCACCTCCTCCTCTAAATAACGCGTTCTTGATGCGCACCAGCCGAAACGCTGGTGCACACTTGGCGCCCATGACTTACTGCGCCATTGACTTCGGGACGTCCAACTCGGCCGTCGCCATCTCTACCGCCGCCGGCATGAAACTGGTTCCGCTTGAGGGCAAGCACCAGACCATGCCCACGGCGGTTTTTTATTGCACTGATCGTGATGACCTGCCCCCCGGCGCCCACCGAGCCCCGGCCGGCAGCGAACCCCAACTGGCCCGCACCTTTGGCCGCGCAGCCGTTCAGGCCTACATGGATGGCTACGGCGGGCGCCTGATGCGCTCCATGAAGAGCATCCTGGGCAGTGCCCTGGTGGACCAGACCACCGAAGTGGGCGAGGGTTACGGCGTCAAATACCTGGACGTCATCACCACCTACCTGCGCCATTTGCGCGAACTGGCCCAGGCCGAAGCCGGCCAGACGCTGACCCAGGTGGTGCTGGGCCGCCCGGTGTATTTCGTCGACGACGAGCCCGAGCGCGACGCGCAGGCCGAAGCCTCTTTGCGCGCGGCAGCCATGGCCGTGGGCTTCACAGACGTGAGCTTTCAGTTCGAACCGATTGCCGCGGCATTCGACTACGAACAGCAAGCCGAGCGCGAGCAAAAAGTGCTGGTGGCCGACATCGGCGGCGGCACCTCGGACTTCTCGGTGGTGCGCGTGGGCCCTGAGCGCATGCCCCTGCTGGATCGCCGCAGCGACATCCTGGCCAGCCACGGCATCCACATCGCCGGCACCGACTTTGATCGCCACGTATCCCTGAACAGCATCATGCCGGTGTTGGGCTATGGCGCGTTCGGCCCCAGCATCGCGGGCGCCGATCCACGCCCCGTGCCCAGCCGGGTCTACTTTGACCTGTCCACCTGGCACTTGATCAACACCGTGTACCAACCCGCGCGCGTGGCCGAGCTCAAGAACATGGGCGGCTTTTATGGCGAGCCCGTGCACCACACGCGCCTGATGAAGGTCATCAACGACCGCTTGGGACACGGCCTGATCTCGCGTGCCGAAAGCGCCAAGATCGACGTGGCCACGCAAGGCACGGCTCAAATTGATTTGTCAATGGTCGAGCGCGAATTGGCCCGCACCCTGCAGCACCAGGAGGCCGCTGAGGCCTTGTCCGCTGACTTGCAACGCATCGTGGCCAGCGCAATCGACACGGTCAAGCAAGCAGGACTGAAAGCCAGCGACATCGATGCGCTGTACTTCACCGGCGGCTCCACGGGGCTGGGCCTGCTGACCGATCAACTGGAAGCGGCTTTCCCGCAAGCCACAGCTGTGCGCGGCGACCGCCTCGCCAGCGTGGCCACCGGCTTGGGGCTGCACGCTCGGCGCTTGTTCACAGCTTGATCAAACGCTCCAAGGCCTGCTGCAGCGTCGTCGCTGATTTGGCAAAGCAAAAGCGAATGACGCCCAAGTCCGTTCCATCCTTGTAAAACGCCGACACGGGAATCGCGGCCACGCCGTGCTCCCGGGTCAGGCGCTCGACAAAGGCGCGGTCGCCCTCTTGCGAGATGGCGCCGTATTTGACGCACTGAAAGTAGGTGCCCTGGCAGGGCAGCAGTTCAAACTTGGACCCCGCCAAGGCTTGGCGGAAGATGTCGCGCTTGCCTTGGTACAAGGCCTTGAGTTGCGCATACCAACCCGGCTTTTGCATGAACTCGGCCAAGGCATATTGGCTGGGCGCATGCACGGTGAACACGATGAACTGGTGCGCCTTGCGGAACTCGGCCATCAGCTCTTTGGGGGCCAGGCAGTAGGCCACCTTCCATCCCGTGATGTGATAAGTCTTGCCAAAGCTGGACACCACCACGCTGCGCTCGGCCAAGCCCGGGTATCGCAGGACGCTTTCATGGCGAGCCTGATCAAACACCATGTGTTCGTAGACCTCGTCACTCAAGATGAGGATGTCGGTGTCTTTGACCAAGGCCTCTAGTTGCGCCATGTCATCGGCAGTCCACACGGTGCCCGTCGGGTTGTGCGGCGTGTTGATGATGATCATGCGCGTGCGCGGTGTGATCAGTTGGGCCACCTGTGCCCAATCGGGGCGGTAGTCCGGCAAAGACAGGGTTGCGTAGACCACTTTGCCGCCTTGCAATTCGACAGACGGGGCGTAGCTGTCGTAGACCGGCTCGAACACGATGACTTCATCGCCCGGATGGACCAAGGCCGCCACCGCCGTGAACAGCGCCTGCGTGGCCCCTGCCGTGATCGTGATCTCGGTGTCCACGTCGTAGTTGGCGCCGTACAGCCCCTGCACCTTGGCCGCAATGGCCTCGCGCAGCACTGGCACCCCCGTCATGGGCGCGTACTGGTTGTGACCCGCGCGCGCGTGCTGATCCAGCAGGGCCAGCAAGTCAGCAGGCGCATCGAAGTCCGGAAACCCCTGCGACAGGTTGATGGCGCCATGCTGGTTGGCCAAGGCGGACATCACCGTGAAGATGGTGGTGCCGACCAGGGGCAGGCGAGATGTCAAGGGGCGGTTGAACGAAGGCATGACGCCAAGGATAGCGGCTCAGCGTGCGCCATTTGAAAACCGTGAACCATTTATCAGTTTGGATGGGATTGGTCAAAATGTCAGTTAAACCTGACAAACATCCTGCCGATACACCTGAACCGATTGCCTCTTTGAAGGAGCCCGTGAGATGTTCAGCAAATTAAAAATTGGTCAGCGCCTGGGATGGTCCTTTGGCGCAATCGTGTTGAGCGGACTCATCGGCAGCGTGGTCACACGATCGGTGCTCAGCGAGGTATCTGACACCACTCAAAAACTGGTCAGCCACCACATGGCTGCAGTCCAACATCTCAACGACATCAAGGACAACCTCAACCAGGTCGCCCGCAGCAGCCGCAATCTGCTCTTGATGACCACACCGGCCGATTTAAAAAGCGAGCGGGATGCGATCGATGCGGCGATAGCCAGCAACTCCAAGATTTACAGCCAACTGGATCAGATGGAGTTGGATGCCAAAAGCGAAGCGCTGATCAAAACCATTGAAGACACACGCAAGGCATTCAACACCAAGCTGCAGACTTTCCTGGCCGCTGCGACGGATGATCGCACAGCCGCCTTGGACATCTTGCTCCAGCAGGTCCGCCCGGTCCAATTGGCCTACATGAAAAAAGCCGATGAATTGACAGACCTTGAACTGGCCGCCATGACGGCCAGTGCCAAGCAAGTGTCCGATCAGGCCGCATTCGGCTCCTGGCTGTCGATTGGACTGAACCTGGCCGCCGCCCTGATGGCTGGCGTCTTGGCCTGGTTCATCACCCGCTCGGTCACCAAGCCCTTGGGCGAGGCCGTTGAGATTGCCCACGCCGTGGCCAATGGTGACCTGACCAAGCAAATTGACGTGCACGGCCATGACGAGATCAGCGCCTTGCTGCGCGCCTTGCAAACCATGACGGGCACCTTGCAAAACCTGATTGGTCAGCTCAAGGCCGCCGCCGACGAGATCGCCACCGGCTCGGGCGAGATTGCCAAGGGCAACCAGGATCTGTCACACCGCACCGAGCAGCAAGCCGCCAATCTGCAGGAAACGGCCGCATCCATGGAACAGCTCAGCTCCACCGTGCGACAAACTGCCGACGCCTCGCAACAAGCCAACGATCTGGCCACTCAGGCCTCCAGCGTGGCAGCCCGGGGCGCCACGGTGATGCAAGAGGTGGTCGAGAACATGAGCGACATCGCCACCAGCTCACGCAAGATCGGCGACATCATCAGCGTGATCGACGGCATCGCCTTCCAGACCAACATCCTGGCACTGAACGCGGCCGTGGAAGCGGCGCGCGCGGGCGAACAAGGCCGCGGCTTTGCCGTGGTGGCTGGCGAAGTGCGCACCCTGGCGCAGCGCTCGGCCAATGCGGCCAAAGAGATCAAGGGCCTGATCACGGCCAGCGTGGAGAAGGTCGACAGCGGCAGCGCCCTGGTGGGCACGGCGGGCGACACCATGCGCGACATCGAGACCCAGATCAAGCGGGTGGCGGACCTGATTGGCGACATCAACAGCGCCTCGACCGAGCAAAACAGCGGCATCCAGCAGGTGCATCTGGCCGTGTCCGAGCTGGACAAGGTGACCCAGCAAAATGCCGCGCTGGTGGAAGAGTCTGCCGCCGCAGCGGAGAGCCTCAAGACCCAGGCCGACCAGTTGACGCAATCGGTGCAGACCTTCCGTCTGTGACGGACTGAGAACATCACACCGCTTGCGCTAAACAATGGTTTAGCGCAAACGTTCCTGCCCAATGCCCCCTAGAATGAAGTGGTGAATTCGGAGGGATCCACTGCGCAAACATTGCGCATCGTCATGTTCACCACTTTTAGAAGTATCACTATGATTCAGTTCAAGTCCACCGTATTGGGCGCCATCGTTGCCCTGTCTACCGTTGTTGCTCAAGCTCAAACAACGGAGCAGCCTGCTGCTCCTGCCGCAGCTCCAGCGCAAGAAGCCGCAGCCAAGCCCACAGATAAAACCCCTGGCTCTGGCCCCAATCCATTCACCGATTGCGGAATCGGCGCAGCCTTGTTCCCCAACACCCACTGGGCGGCGCTGACTTCGAACGTGGTCTGGGACTTGGGCATCACCGCTTTGACCTCTGCCACCGCCAGCCCACAGACTTGCCAAGGCAAGAAAGTGGTAGCAGCTGTGTTCATCCGTGACACCTACGAACAATTGGCCGAGCAGACCGCTCAAGGCTCGGGCGAGCACCTCGCCACTGTTTTGAACATCATGGGCTGCCAGGCTGCTAACCAGCAAGCCGCCGCTTTGAGCACTCGAGAAGCCATGAGCAGCGTGATCGCCGCACCTGGCTACGCCGAACTGCCTCGCCTGGAAAAGGCTGCGCAGTTTTATGGCGCCGTTGACGCCGCCGTCGCGCACAACTGCACGCTCTGATCTCACTTGATCGTTGGCCGCCAGTCTTCAGGCCTGGCGGCCAACTTTTTTAACGCGTGCCCCGATCTCCTTGCAGTTCCCCCTTGTTGTGATACATCGATTGCGGCCCCTGATGGCCCGTGCGCTGAGCGCTGGCATATTGATGACCTCGCTGGCGACAGCAGGCCTTGCGTGCGCATCCACCGCATTGTCGATTTCCGAGCAGCAGTTGGCTCAACTGGCCGACGACGCGACGTGGATCAAGTTGGTTCACTATGAAACCCCATTCGGTTTGAGCAACCGATGGCAAAGCGCCATTCACAGCGACTCGTTTTTCCTC
>JAGWTE010000107.1 GCA_028869095.1 Burkholderiales bacterium | reverse complement strand
AGGCTCTGTGGCAGGTTCGCTGATCTTGCTGTTGCCGCGCCATGATTGATCTGTTGCTGTTGTTCGTGCCGTTTTTTGCCTTGGTCTTGATGGGCTGGGGCGCGGCCCGATCAGGCCTGTTGCCTTTGGAGGGCATCGGGGCCATGAACACCTTTGTGCTGTTCTTCGGCCTGCCGGCCATGGTGTTTCGGCTCAGTGCCAGCGGGGCTTTGCAGCAGCCGGGTTTGTTGAGCTTGCTCCTGGCTTACGGGCTGGCGGGAGGGCTGATTGGCTTGCTGGCCCTGGCGTGGGCGGGGCATGCCGGTTTGTCTCGACGTGATGGCGGCCTGGTGGCCTTGGTCACGGCGTTTCCGAACACCGGCTTTCTGGGCCTGCCTTTGTTGACGGGCTTGTTGGGGCCCCGGGCGGCAGGCCCGGTGGCGGCCACGCTGGTCATTGACGTGTTGATCTTGAGTTCGCTGTGCCTGGCCTGGGCCCATTCCAAGCCCGAGCATGGTGCGCATGACGATGCCTGGCAGGCGGCGCAGGCATCGCTCAAGGGGGCTTTGCGTAATCCGTTGTTGTGGTCCATGGCTGCCGGGCTGGCCGTGTCCGTGGTGGGGGTGCCTGTGCCCCACGCGGCAGACGAGACGCTGCGCTTGCTCAGCCTGTCGGCGTCACCCGCGGCCTTGTTCACCTTGGGCGCCATGCTGGCCCGCTCGCAGATGGTGGAGGCCCCTCACGCGCCTTTGCCTGCAGGGCGCATCGCCTTGTGGGCCACGCTCAAGCTAGGGGCGCATCCAGCGGCGGTGTGGGTGTTTGCGCAAGGGTTGGCTGTGGCGGGGGTGAGCGTGCCTGCAGAGGGCCTGGTCACGCTGATGCTGGCGGCAGCCTTGCCCAGTGCCAGCAACGTGTCCATGCTGGCCGAGCGCGAAGGGGCGAACACCGCTTTGGTGGCACGCATCATCTTGTGGACCACGGCTGCAGCCTTGCTCACCTTGAGCGCATGGGCCGCTGTGCTGCCGCGGCACTGAGGCCGATTATTTGGCGGGCAACTTGAGCAAATAGGGCCCCAGCCAATCGTGTAGCCCGTATTGGCGCATGATGTGTTCCAACTGGCCCGTGTCGTGCAGACGACGCATGCCCTGGTCAAACTCATTGGCCAGGGTGGCGGAAATCGGCAGGGCCGGTGACAGGGCAAAGTAGGCATGGGTGTCGGCCTCACAGCCCGCTTCACGCAGCGCGAAATCGGGGTGGACCGACATGAAGTAGTGCACGAGGTTGGTGTCTTCGATCAGGCCATCCATCCGCTGCTTCACGACCTTGGTGGCGATCCGCAGGGTCAGGTCGTCACCGGTATGCGACTCGAATTGGTTTGGATGCTGCCGGATGAACGCATCCAGCCTTGGACCGTAGGAATACCCCTGGATGATGCCGATCTTCTTGTTGCGCAGTGATGCTGGGCCGTCATACGTCCAGGTCTGTCCGACATGGGTGTAGACGCAGTACTGGTTTCGCGAGATCGGCAGGCGAGGGAAGACGAAGTCGGGTGCCTCTTCCCGAAAGGTCGAGGGCGTGGCGTTGGCATGGCCCCGGCGCACTTCTTCCAGGGCGCGCGGGTAATTCATGTTCCGATAGTGGACCGTGCGGCCCAGCGGCTGGAAGATGGCCTTGAGGATGTCGATCGTGAAACCCTCTTGCTTGCTGCCGGCCTCGCAGCTGAACGGGCACCAGAAATCGGGCGACGCCACGACGATGTCGTCGGCCGCCCCACAGCACAGCGGCAAGGCGAGCAGCAACAGACTCAGTGTGTTCGATCGCACGGTCATGAGGGTGGCCTCGGGGCGGGCATGCCTGAAGCCATTGTAGTCAGGCCGCCGTGCCGAGCCCATGCCGCGGATCAATCCACGTGGTTTGTCCTAGGCGATCGGTGAGGTCACACCGAGATGCCGATCACGATGGTGGCCTCATAGCCGTTGGTGACGTCACCCGTGATGCTGACCAGTTCGGTGCTGTAGCCATCGCTGAAGATGTTGTCGGTGGCAAAGCTGATGGCAGCCAGGTTGCTGATGCTGGCGCTGTAGCCGCTGACGTTGTTGTAGACCTCTTGGCAGGTGGCCACCGGGAAGGCCAGTTGCGAGGTCTTGAGTTTGTTGCTGTAGCTGGTGGCGGTGGTCAGGCTGCGGTAGACCTCCAGGTGCATGTGGGGCATGCGGCCGCTGTAGCACCCCGGGAAGACGGTGGTGAAGGTGGCCACGCCATTGCTGTCGGTGGCCTGCACGCCACGCAGGTAGTTTTCGCTGGTTGCGCCACTGGAGTAGATGGAGTATTTGCCATCGCGCGTGCAGTGCCACAGGTAAATCGCATAGCCCTCCAGGCTGGCGCAACTGCTGTTGGTGCTGACCAGCTTGAGCTTCATGGTCAGGGGCACGCCGTCTGCCGTGCCGCTGGCTGATCCCACGCTGGTGCGGATGTCTTGCCGCACGATGCCGCTGAGCATCAGGGCGTTGACCACGCTGCCGTTGGCCGAGTTGGAGCCGTCGCCGGGGTAGGGGCCTTGGGTTTCTTCGGGGGCCACGCTGCAGGAGCTCACCGCGTTCGAGATGGTGTCGGCCGTGGTGGTCGTGCTCGTACCGGTTCCGGATGATGTGGTGGTGCCGCTGGCGGCGTCTCCGCCGCCCCCGCAGGCTGGCAGGCTCAGCAAGGCACTGCCTCCCAGCCCCACCATCCCGGCCGTTCCCAGCCAACGCAAGGCCTGGCGGCGATGTTGGCGAGCCAAGTGTTCTTGATCCTGAAGCGACTTCAGGTCATGCATCAAACCATGGTCGTGGGCATCCATACGCATCCTTTCAATGTGGATGCGATGGTGCCGACCCTGTGTTGCTGCAATACGTGGCGTTTGTTTCTGGCCTGACACAAACGTCAGGTAACGCTCAGCTGATGGTGACGCCGACCACGTCCTTGTTCACCGTGGCGGTGGTGGTGCGCGCGATCACCGAGGTGCTGGGCGCGTTGCTGCCCACCAGGCGGTTGACCTGGTTGAACTGGCAGCTCAAGTTGCCCGGGGTCAGGGTGACCACGGCAAAGCCTTGGGCATCGGTGCGGGCGTACTTCAGCCAGGGGTTGGAGTTCAAGCCCGAGAGCAATTGCGCCAGACCCAGCAGTTGGGTGTTGAAGGCCGGGTTGGCCTTGAGTCCGGCCAGCAGTTGCGCGGTCAGGCCATCGAGTTGGGCTTCAGGGGCACCGGCTTGGGCCAGGGCGCCGCGCACTTGCACGCGAGCTTGCTCGGCCAACAAGTCCAGCGTGGGCGCGCTTTGGCCCATGGTGTAGTCCAGCAGGTCGAACGTGATGTTCAAGGTGCCCAGAGCCGTCCCCGTGGGGATGCTGAGCGGGTAGTACACCAGGGTGGCCAGGTCGGTGGACAGGCTGCCCACCGCATCGCGCAGGTAAGAGAAGAACGAGTCCGAGCTCATGCCGGCGGTGACCAGGTCGACCATGGTGGGTGTGCCGCCGCCATTGGCGTCGAAGTCGTCGTTCACCGTGCCAGCAAAGAAGGAGTGGATGTCGCCTGTGAGGGCCACCACGTTCTGGATGTTGTTGCTGCGCAGGTGTTGCATCAGGGCCTTGCGTTCACCGTTGTAGCCGTCCCATTGGTCGCAATTGAGCAGGAACTTGGCGAAGTAAGGCGCCAGCGCGGCTTGCTTGCCCGAGGCGATCACAAACGGTGAGTTTTGCTTGTTGGCTTGCACATCGGGCTTGATATAGCCAAAGGCCAGGGTTTGCGCTGCGGCACCCACTTGTGCCGCCATGCCACCTGCGGCAGCGGCTTTGGCAGCGTTGTAGCAGGCCACGGCGATGCCGGCTTGGGTGGGGGCCAGGCCCGCGCCCACGGCTGCGGCCAGTGGGTCGGTCGACATGGCATCGGCGGTGGCAATGGCCATGCCGGCGGCACCCGCTGCGGCCTGGTCCGCGCCCGCCGTGACGGCGGCGACGATGGTCGCTGCCACCGGCACATTGCCGCCTGTTGCGGTGGCGGCGGTGTTGCCGATGTTGGTGGCCAGGGTGCCAATCGAGTTCAAGGCCAGCAAGGTGGCGATGGCATCGGCCCCGTTCAGGCCCATGCGCAGCAAGGACACTTCATTGCCCCACAGCTTCCAGGTGGCGGTGGCGTTGCTCATGGTGTCTTGCCACCAGGCGCGTTGGGTGTTGCCCAGCATGGAGACCAAAGCCAGGTTGCCGCCGGCTGCCGCAATCTTGGCGGCTTCGACGGTGGCCAGCGTGGCGGCGGGCACCATGTAGCGGGCGCCGATGCTGCCCAGTTGTTGGCCGCTCAAGGGGTTGGGGGCGGCTTCAGGGATCAGGTGGTCGGCGCGGTACAGGCGTTCGTCGGTCATCACCAGGTGCGCCAGCTTGCCGAACTGGAAGTCGCGGTAGATCTGGATGCCGTTGATGTCGGTGGCCTTGTCGTCGTACTTGACGTCGGCGGGCATGAATTCATACCAGGCCTGGTTGGCGCTCAAGCGGCGCGACTTCTGGTGGGTGTTGTCGCCCGTGACGCCGTTGAAGGTGCCGTTGTCATAGGTCTCGGCGTCTTGCCAGCAGTCATCGGAGAACTCGTGGTCATCCCAGATGGCGATCATGGCAAAGCGCTCGTGCATGGCTTGCAGACGCGAGTCGGTGCGGTATTGCTTGTACAGGTAGCGGTAGTCGGCCAGGGTGGTGGCGTACTTGGCGCCCGAGCTGCCATTTTTGTAGGCGCCGTCAGGCAGGCTCAAGGCCGTGTGGCGCGATTCAACCAGTCCGGTCTGGAAGGCCTCGCCGACGGTTTCATAGATGTAGTCACCCAGGTGGATGAAGAAGTCCAGGTCGTCGTTCTTGACCAGTTCGCTGTAGCCGCCCCAGTGGTTGATGCTCCAGTCCTGGCAGGTGACGAAGGCAAACTTCAACTGGCTGACATCGGTTTGCTTGGCGGGGGCGGTTTTGAAGCGGCCCACATTGGAGCGGACGCTGCCAGCGAAGAATTGGTAGTAGTAAGTCTTGCCGGGCTCCAGGCCGGTCACCTTGTGGCGGGCGGTGCCGTCGAAGTCGGCATAGGCGGGCACAGGCAACTCGGCCACCATGCGGCCGCGCAAGGCGCTGTTGCCGCCCAGCAGCGCGGCGTTGTCGTCGGACGAGCTGATGCGCAAGCCGATGGTGACGTCGGTGCCCGTGGGGACCAGGGCGACATCGCTCAAGGCCGAGTTCACGACACGGGTCCACACCACCACGCTGTCGGGACGAGGGTCAGCCGACGCAATGCTTTGGGGGAACTTCCAGTTCTTGCCCGTCGCCAGGGGTGGCAGATCGACCACGCAGCCCGACAGAGTCGTCGTCAGGCCCGAGGCCAACGCGGTGGTGGTGAAAAGGCTACCGTACTTGAGAAACTGACGACGATCCATGGCTGACTGCTCCAAAAATGCCCGCGAGTTTGTGCGGGCGGATTTGGCCCATCCTAGGGTTCGTTTGTGTCTGTTTCTTGACTTGGCACGTCAATCCGAAAACAAACGCGCCAGGGCATTCCCTGTGTGTGTCTTGGCCTTGATGAGCGTCTCGGGCGTCCCTTGGGCGGCTACTTTGCCGCCGCCCGTGCCGCCCTCGGGGCCCATGTCGATGATCCAGTCGGCCTCGGCGATCACATCCAGATCGTGTTCGATCACGACCACGCTGTGGCCGCCGTCCACCAGTCGGTGCAGCACCTTGATCAATCGCGCCACGTCAGCCAGGTGCAGGCCCACCGTCGGTTCGTCCAGCACATACAGGGTGTGGGGGGGCTTGTTGCCACGGCGGGTGATGTCGTCACGCACCTTGCTCAACTCGGTCACCAGCTTGATGCGTTGGGCCTCGCCGCCCGACAGCGTGGGTGAGGGTTGGCCCAAGGTCAGATAACCCAGGCCCACGTCTTGCAGCAGTTTGAGCGGGTGGGCGATGTTGGGCATGGAGGCAAAGAACTCGACCGCTTCGTCCACTTCCATCTTGAGCACATCGCCAATGGACTTGCCGCGCCAGGTCGCGGCCAGCGTTTCCGGGTTGAAGCGCATGCCGTTGCAGGTGTCGCAATGCACCTTCACATCGGGCAGAAAGGCCATCTCGATGGTGCGGATGCCTTGACCCTCACACGCGTGGCAACGCCCTTCACCGGTGTTGAAACTGAAGCGTCCGGCGGCCCAGCCGCGCGCGCGCGCTTCGAGCGTGTCGGCAAACAGCTTGCGGATGGTGTCCCAAAAGCCAATGTAGGTGGCGGGGCAGGACCGGGGGGTCTTGCCAATGGGGGTCTGGTCCACTTCCAGCACCCGGTCGACGGCACCCCAGCCTTCCAGCGATGTGCAACCGATCCATTGCGGCGCGGTCTTGGCGCGTTCTTTGGGCGGGATGCTGACGGCGGCTTGCACATTGGCCAGCAACACGTCGCGGGCCAAGGTGGACTTGCCCGATCCGCTGACGCCGGTGACAGCCACCAGCCGTTTGAGCGGCACCTTCACGGTCACGTCTTGCAGGTTGTGCAAGCGCGCGCCGTGCAGGGTCAATTGTTCCAGTTCGGGCGTGAGCGAGCGGCGTTCACCCAAGGGGTGGGCCATGGGCTCACGCAGGCATCGGCCGGTGACCGAGTCGGGCGAGTCCATGATGTCTTGCACCGAGCCTTGCGCCACCACCGTGCCGCCGCGTTGGCCGGCGCCGGGGCCGATGTCGATCACGTGTTCCGCACGGCGAATGGTGTCCTCATCGTGTTCAACCACGACCAGGGTGTTGCCCTCTTGGCCCAGTGTGTGCAGGGCCTCCAGCAGCAACTGGTTGTCGCGCGGGTGCAGGCCAATGGTGGGTTCGTCCAGCACATAGCAAACGCCTTGCAGGTTCGAGCCCAATTGCGCGGCCAGGCGGATGCGTTGGGCTTCGCCGCCCGACAAGGTGGGTGCGGCGCGGTTCAGGCTGAGGTAGCCCAGGCCGACTTGTTCCATGAAGCTTAAACGGCCTTTGATCTCGGTGACGATGTCGCGGGCAATGGTGGCTTCGCGGCCATCGAGCTTGAGCACTTCGGCCCAACGTTTGGCATCCTTCACCGACAGGGCCGACAGCTGGGCGATCGATTGACCCCGGCCGGGCCCTTCGCCGCCCAGTCGCACGGCGCGCGCGATGGGGTTCAGTCGCGCGCCATGGCAGGTGCCACAGGCGTCGTCGGTGACGTCGTCCACATCGGGTTCGGCAAAGGTTTGTTCGCGGCCCGATTTGTCGTCCGGGTCCGAGTCATCCAGCACCTTGCGTTGTTCGCGGGTCAGCGCCAGGCCTGTGCCCACGCAATCGGGGCACCAGCCATGCTTGCTGTTGTACGAGAACAGGCGTGGGTCCAGCTCAGGGTAGCTGGTGCCGCAAGCCGGGCAGGCCCGTTCGGTCGAGAAGACCTTGACGCGGCCCATGTGCAGGGTTGACAAGCCCTTTTCCAAAGCCTCGGCCAACTTGTCCAAGGGGGACAGCAAATGCACGACGCCTTTGCCGTATTCCAAAGCCTGGGCCAGCAATTCGCGCAGGCGGGTTTCATTCTCCGGCGTCACCAGCACGTCGCCCACCGGTAGCTCGATGGTGTGTTCGCGATAGCGGTCGATCTTGGGGCCCTTGGCCGTGCCCCAGCCTGCGGAGGGGATGAACTCGCCGTCCACCCGCAGATACGGAAAGCCTTTGCTGGAGGCCCACTTGGCCAACTCGGTGTAGATGCCTTTGCGGTTGACGACCAAAGGCGCCAGCAGGCCGATGTGCTGGCCACGGTACTCGCGCACCCATTGGGCCGCGATGGCCTCGGGGGTTTGCGGCAGCACCGGCAAAGGGTTGCCGTCTTCATCGACGCATTGGGTGCAATGTTGCACGCCCAGCTTGACGTAGAGCAGGCGCAAGAAGTGATGCACCTCGGTGGTGGTGCCCACGGTGCTCTTGCGCCCGCCGCGTGACAGGCGCTGCTCGATGGCCACGGTGGGCGGGATGCCGTAGACCGCATCCACTTCAGGCCGGCCAGCCGGTTGCACCAGCGAGCGCGCATACGCGTTCAGCGATTCCAGATAACGGCGTTGGCCCTCGTTGAACAGGATGTCAAACGCCAGGGTGGATTTGCCCGAGCCAGACACGCCCGTGATGACGTTGAACTTGCCGCGTGGGATGTTGACGCTCATGCCCTTGAGGTTGTTCTCATGGGCATTGACCACTTCGATGGCGCTGTGGCCGGGGGCTTTGGCGGCCAGCTCACGCCGCTTGTCGCGCCGGGCCTTGATCAAGGCTTGCAGCGAGGCGCCTTCTTCGGCATTGGCATCGGGGCCCATGTGGGGTGCCAGCGGGGCGTCGTCCACATGGACTTGGTAGGTGGCCGCGCGCTCTGCGGCTTGCAGAACGGGCACTTCCAGGCCCAAGGCATGTTCGTATTCACGCAAAGCCACAGCGGTGTGGCTGTTGCCCAAACGCAGTTGCTCAGGCGGGCCATAGGCCACCAAGGTGCCTCCCGCGTCGCCGCCTTCGGGTCCCAGTTCGATCAACCAATCGCAGGCCCGGATCACGTCCAGGTTGTGCTCGATCAGGATGATGGAGTTGCCCGCGTCCAGCAGCTTGCCAAAGGCCCGCATCAGTTTGGCGATGTCGTCAAAGTGCAGGCCCGTGGTGGGCTCGTCGAACATGAACAGCGTGCCCTTGCGCGCCACGCGCTGCCCGGTCTTGCTGCTTTGGTGCGCGGCTTCGACCAAATGGCCCGCCAGCTTCAAACGCTGCGCTTCGCCGCCCGATAAGGTGGGCACCGGTTGGCCCAGCTTGACGTAGTCCAGGCCCACGTCGGCCAGGGGTTGCAAAGCGCGCACCACGTCCACATCGTGTTGGAACAGGCGCACGGCCTCGGCCACGGTCAATTCCAGCACGTCGGAGATGCTGAGTTTGCGGTTGCCCCGGTCGATCGTGACCTCGCGCACCTCGGCGCGAAAACGCGTGCCATCGCAGTCGGGGCAACGCAGGTAGACGTCGCTCAAGAACTGCATCTCGACGTGTTCAAAGCCCGAGCCGCCACAGGTGGCACAGCGGCCGGTGCCGGCGTTGAAGCTGAAGGTGCCGGCGGTGTACTTGCGTTCACGCGCCAGCGGGGTCACCGCAAACAGGGTGCGCACGGCATCAAAGGCGCCGACATAGCTGGCGGGGTTGGAGCGGGCCGTCTTGCCGATGGGTGACTGATCGACAAAGTTGACGCCCGACAGCCAGTCGGCCCCCAGCAGGTCATCGTGTTCGCCCGGGCTTTCGGTGGCTTGGCCAAAGTGGCGCAGCAGGGCGGGGTGCAGGATGTCCTGAATCAGGGTGGACTTGCCCGAGCCGCTGACGCCGGTCACACCCACCAGGCGTTGCAGCGGGAACTCGATGGTCAGGTCTTGCAGATTGTGTTGCCGCGCGCCTTGCAGGATCAACTTGGGCGTGTTGTCTTGCACCGGGCGGCGCAGCCCCAAGCCAATGGTGCGACGGGCGCCCAGGTAGGCGCCGGTCAGCGTTTCGGCGTGCTTCAGGTCTTCGGGTGTGCCATCAAAGACGATGCGACCGCCTTGGTGGCCGGGGCCGGGGCCCAGGTCAATGATGCGGTCGGCGGCCAGCATCACGGCCGGGTCGTGTTCCACCACCACCAGGGTGTTGCCCGCATCGACCAGGCGTTGCATGGCCACATTGATGCGGTCCATGTCGCGTGGGTGCAGGCCGATGCTGGGTTCATCCAACACGAACAGGGTGTTGACCAGGGACGTGCCCAGGGCCGTGGTCAGGTTGATGCGTTGCAC
>JAGWTE010000106.1 GCA_028869095.1 Burkholderiales bacterium | reverse complement strand
CTTGGTTGCGGGGGCAGGATTTGAACCTACGACCTTTGGGTTATGAGCCCAACGAGCTACCAGACTGCTCCACCCCGCGACAGAGAGATCAATTATGGCACGTTTTTTGGGCGATTGGTAGTCTCGTAGCTGGATTTCATGCTGACGTCATGAAATGACCATGGGGTGGCAGCCAGGTTGCCCTGGGGAGACTCCACTCAACCCTGGTAGAGCTTTTCAACCGCCTGCACCAGCGTCGCAGGCTGGAAGGGCTTGATGATCCAGCCGCGAACACCCAGTGCGCGGCCTTTGTCCTTGGTGGCCTGCTGCCCCTCGGTGGTCAGCATCAGAATCGGGGTGAATTTGTAGTTGGTCGATTTAACGCGCTCGACAAAAGTCAAGCCATCCATCCTTGGCATGTTGATGTCACAGACGATCAGGCCAATTTTGCGGCCATCAAGCTTCTCGCACGCGTCCAAGCCATCGATGGCCTGAATGACTTCATAGCCCACCTTCTCCAGTGCGCCGGCGACGACCTGTCTGAAGCTGCCTGAGTCTTCCACAACGAGGACTGTTTTTTTCTGCAAGATGATCCCCTTGTCGGAGTAATGGTCCTGGCATCTTTTCGGCAAAAAAAAACCAAAGTTGAGGGGATTGCGGACACATCGTGTCCAATACGGCCATGGAACATTCAAACGACATTGAGCAGCGCCTGATGGACCTGGAGGTCAAGGCCAGCTTCATGGAAGACTTGCTGGACAGCTTGAACCAGGTGGTGGTCCGTCAGCAGCAGCACATTGATTTGCTGATGCGCGAGATCGGCGCTTTGCGCGACCAGATGCCGGAAGCCGGCTCCGCGCCGTTTCGCAGTTTGCGCGACGAGTTACCGCCGCACTACTGATGGGATCGTGCGCTCAAGTGTTCAAGGCCGCGCCGCAGGCCGAGCAAAACCGCGCCTGGATCGCGGTCTTGTGACCGCAGGCGGAGCAAAAGCGGAACGCGCCGGCTTCCTGGGCTTCGGTTTGAGTCTGTGCAGGGCCGGGCGTGCCCATCGCTTCGCTGGTCAAGGCGTGCAGCGCTGAGGCGCCAGGCAATGCCCCACCTGGAACGGCGGGTGACGCTGCGGCCAACACCCCTTCGGCTTGCCCCAACGCAGACAGCCGGGCATGGTCTTCCATCGACGTGGGGGCCAGCAACACACTTTGCGCACGGCCAAATTCACACAGGTGGTCGGCCAGGGCCACGGCTTCGGCCTCGGTCGAGAACAGCGCGGTCACCTGACGTGGGGCATCTTTGCCAAACGCCACGCTTTCCAGTCTGGCGCGCCACACGCGCAAGGTCATGGCCTCGACTCGGGTGACCTGGTTTTCAGTCTGCAGACGCGAGCTCAGCATGTTGTGGCCCGTGCCCACTTTGCCGGTCTGATATGTGCCCGACACCTCCACCCACTGCACGACCGATTCAAAGTCAAAGCGGCCCCACAACTCGTGCGCGGTACGCTGACAGAACACCGCGACCAGGATCAGGATGGTGGCCGTGCCCGCGCTGCGGTAGTTGTTGATGGCGGCCAAGTGGCCGTCAAAATGGACCACGAAGTACAGCACCAGAACCAGGGCGATCACGACCAGGCCGGTGGCGTACAGGTCCAGTGCGGTGATCCAGCGGTGGCGGGAGGATTCCAGCGCGGCTTGAATGGACGGGGCCGCGCTCGACTTGATCGGCATGGGCTGCGTCTCTTCCATCGTCTCGCCTTGGAATGAGCCCGTGGTCTGGTCAAACGGGATCTGTGGCTCGACGCGGATGTAGCGGCGGTTGGGGATCTTCTCGGTCCATTGCTCTTGCAGTTGGCGGTCCAACTCGTCCATCAATTGATTGGGCGGGCAGTTGATCGACAGGCGGCGCTGCACGCTGCTGGTCTGCGTGCGCGGGGGCGACTCCACCTGATGCAAGATGGCCTGCACGACCAGCACGGCGGCGATCAGGCCGGTGATCAGCAACACCAAGGTCTGCGTGGTCAAAGACAAGCCATCCAGCGAGGGCAGGGCCGGGCCCAGCAAGCCGATGGCCACGGGGCCCAACAAGGCGCCCGCGACCAATCCCACCACGCTTGGCACATTCAGGCTGGCCGCCTGGTTGGACAACAGGGGGCGGAACAGATACGCCGCTGCAAAGCCAAAGTAGATCAGGCTGAGCCAGGGGCGCAGATTGGGCTGGCGCACCAGGCCATAGGCCACACCAAAACTCAGCAAGGTGATCAGCAAGGCACCCAGGTTGAAAAAGTGCGTGCGCGCCAACTCTTGCAAACGCATGGGCGCGGTGATCAAGTGGGGCACCCAGTGGTACAGCAGGCCATTGAGCGGGCCTTGCGGCTCCGGGTAGGCCAACACGCCTTGCTTGAGCATGTCCTTGATGTGCTCGGCATCCACCCCTGTGCCTTCGCTGCCGTTGGGGATTTCACGCACCACGCTGCTGATCCCATTGGGGGTGATGAAGGACAGCGAGGCGGGGCGGCCCCGGCCAAAGAAAAAGCGCAAGCGCGAGGCCACGGCCGATGCGGCGGTCAAGCCTGCCAGCAACAGGCCCACGCCGATGACCACGGGCACCAGGCCCGTCATGGCCTGGTTTTCCAGCCACGACTCGCGGCCTTTCCACAAGCAGAACAGGGCGCCGACAATCAGCAACACGCTGCACAGCCCCAGCAATTGGTTTTGGACGCGATAGGGGTTGGGCAACTCCAGTTGTTTGCCCTCTGAGCTGTAGTCGTAACTCATGGTCCGTGCAGTTTGCGTGCGGTCAAGAAAAGCCGATCCTAACGCTGCGGCATGTCGCAATCGTCATATGCTGGCGGCATGATCAGTCAATTGAATGATTTTCAGGTGTGCGATGACGTCCTATACCAATCTGACTTTCGATGAAATCGATGTGGGCGCCACGCTGACTGTGCAGCACACCGTGTCGCGCGACGAGGTGGCCTTGCTGTCTTTGGTGTCGGGCGACGCGGCCACCTTGGGCTCGGACCAGCCTTCGCGAGAGGCTTGCGACACCTGGTGCGAAGGCGTGGGGGCCGAAGCCCTGATTCATGGCGTGCTCAAGCGTCGCCTGCCGGGGCCGGGCACGCGCATCGTGGCGCATGACTTGCGCTATGACCACGCGGTACAGATCGGGGATGAGTTGAACGCCACGATCCGGGTCGACAGCAAGCAAGCGCCGGATCACATCGTCTTCGTGTGCGAAGTTTTGCGGGGATCAGACCGGGTCTTGTCGGGGCGTGTGACCGTGGCCGCACCCCAGCAGCGCATGACAGCCAGTTCGGTTGACACGCCCACCGTCATGCTTCGCCGCAACGATGTGTTTGGCAAGTTGATGCGGGCTTGCGAAGGCGTGCCACCCATTGCGTGTGCGGTGGTCCACCCTTGCGATCACGACTCCTTGATGGGCGCGGTGGAGGCGGCGCGTCATGGCTTGATCGAGCCGATTTTGGTGGGGCCGCAAGCCAAGATTCAGGCTGTTGCACAGGCTGCGGGCGTGGACATCAGCCCGTATCGTCTGGTGTCGACCGAACACAGCCATGCGGCAGCCGAGCAAGCCGTGGCCTTGGCCAAATCGGGCGAGGCCCAAGTCTTGATGAAGGGCAGCTTGCACACCGATGAATTGATGGGCGCGGTGGTGGCGGCCTCGTCCGGGCTGCGCACCGCACGCCGGGTCAGCCATGTGTTCGTGATGGACGTGCCCGCCTACCCGCGCATGCTCTTGGTGACGGATGCAGCCATCAACATCGCCCCCGGTATTCGCGACAAGATGGACATTGTGCAAAACGCGATTGACCTGGCCCATGTGCTGGGTGTGCCCAATCCCAAGGTGGCGGTGCTGGCGGCGGTCGAGACGGTCAACCCCGACATGCCCGCCACGATTGACGCGGCCATGCTGTGCAAGATGGCCGACCGGGGGCAGATCATCGGTGGCCTGGTCGACGGGCCCTTGGCCTTTGACAACGCCGTGAGCGTGGAGGCGGCGCAGACCAAGCACATTGTTTCCAGCGTGGCGGGGCAGGCCGACATCCTGATGGTGCCCAATCTGGAGGCGGGCAACATGTTGGCCAAGCAGTTGCAATACCTGGCCGGAGCCGACAGCGCCGGCATCGTGCTGGGCGCGCGGGTGCCCATTGTGTTGACCAGCCGGGCCGACTCGGTGCGCAGCCGTTTGGCCTCGGCGGCCGTGTCCAAATTGCTGGCCATGGCCAATGCCAAAGCACCCGGACCAGCAAGCAAGGAGCAGGCATGACCGATGCCATCGTGGTGGTCAATGCGGGCTCGTCCAGCCTGAAGTTTGCGGTGCTGGCGGCGTGCAATCTGCGCCCCCTGGTCAGCGGACAGGTGGAGGGGCTGCAGACCGCGCCGCATGTGCATGTGGTGGCCGAAGGCGGCGAGGTGGTGCTGGAGCACCGCTGGCCGGATGGCTCGCACCTCAGCCATGAAGACGCCGTGGCCTACCTGCTGGACCAACTGCACAACCACCTGGATGGTCATCAGATCAAGGCCGTGGGCCATCGCATCGTGCACGGCGGCCCGGTGTACAGCCAGCCGGTGGTGTTGACGCCTGAGGTGCTGGCCCAGTTGCAGACCTTCATTCCCTTGGCGCCTTTGCATCAGCCACACAACCTCACGCCGGTACAGGCCGTGGCCAAGCTGGCGCCGCATCTGTCGCAAGTGGCGTGTTT
The DNA here is from genome assembly GCA_028869095.1 of Burkholderiales bacterium. GTDB lineage: Bacteria > Pseudomonadota > Gammaproteobacteria > Burkholderiales > Burkholderiaceae_C > Aquabacterium. The sequence goes on along the minus strand of JAGWTE010000106.1, from coordinate 5,114 downwards.
CGACACAGCCTTTCATGCCACCAACCCGCCGGTGTCACAGGCCTTTGCCCTGCCGGCCGAGTTGCTGGAAGCGGGGGTGCGCCGCTACGGCTTTCATGGCCTGTCTTACGAGTTCATCTCGACGCGTTTGCCTGAAGTCGACGCCAGGGCCGCGCAAGGCAAAACCGTGGCTTTGCATTTGGGCAATGGCGCCAGCATGTGTGCCATGCAAGCCGGGCGCAGTGTGGCCAGCACCATGGGCTTCACGGCGCTGGACGGCCTGCCCATGGGCACCCGCTGCGGCAGCATCGACGCCGGGGTGGTCTTGTGGCTGATGGACCAGCGCGGCCTGGGCGCGCGGCAAATCGAAAAGCTGCTCTACAACCAGTCGGGCCTGCTGGGCGTGTCGGGTGAGTCGTCCGACATGCGCACCCTGCTGGCCAGTGGCAGCGAGGGCGCGCGCAGGGCGGTGGATTTGTACGTCTACCGCATCGGCCGTGAACTGGGTTCGCTGGCGGCTGCGCTGGGTGGGCTGGATGCCATGGTGTTCACCGCCGGCATCGGCGAGCACGCGGCGCCTGTGCGCGAGCGGGTCTGTGCGGATGCCGCCTGGCTGGGCGTGAAACTGGACCGGGAGGCCAACGCCTCCGCACCCTCCGGGCAGGCTGTGCGCATTTCGGCCCCCGACAGCGCGGTCGACGTGTGGGTGATTCCCACCAACGAAGAGCGGATGATTGCGCTGCACACCCGAACTTTGGTGCTCGGCGGCGGGGCCTGAGCGGTACAATCAAAGGTTCAGCAAGCCCCGCCAATGTGGGCGGCGCAACAAGATTCCCCGAAAGGATTCCCCCATGTCGATGGACGACCGCGACGGCAAAATCTGGATGGATGGCCAAATGGTGGAGTGGCGCGACGCCAAGATCCACGTTTTGACCCACACGCTGCACTATGGTTGCGGCGCATTTGAAGGCGTACGCGCGTACAAGACCGACAAGGGAACCGCGATCTTCCGCCTGAAGGAACACACCGAACGTCTGTTCAACAGCGCCAAGATTTTGCGCATGCCGATGACCTTCACCCAGCAAGAGCTGATGCAGGCTCAACTGGACGTGGTCAAGGCCAACAACCTGGAAAGCTGCTACCTGCGCCCGCTCGTGTGGCTGGGCTCTGAAAAGCTGGGTGTCAGCCCCAAGGGTGCCAAGGTGCACGCCATGGTCGCGGCCTGGGCTTGGGGTGCTTACCTGGGCGAAGAGGGCATGAAGCGCGGCATCCGCGTCAAGACCTCCAGCTACACCCGCCACCACGTCAACATCACGATGACGCAGGCCAAGGCGGTGAGCAACTACACCAACTCCATCCTGGCCAACCTCGAAGCCACCGAAGACGGCTACGACGAAGCCATGCTGCTGGACAGCGCCGGCTTCGTGTCCGAAGGCGCCGGTGAGAACCTGTTCATCATCAAGGACGGCAAGCTGTACACGCCTGACCTGTCGGCTGGCGCCCTGAACGGCATCACCCGCAACACCATCTTCGCGATCTGCCAAGACCTGGGCCTGGAGCTCAAGGAAAAGCGCATCACCCGCGACGAGGTCTACATCTGTGACGAAGCCTTCTTCACCGGCACCGCCGCTGAAGTGACCCCGATTCGCGAACTGGACCGCATCCAGATCGGCCAGGGTTCGCGTGGCCCCATCACCGAGAAGATCCAAGCTGCGTTCTTTGACATCGTCAATGGCCGCAACCCCAAGTACGCCGAATGGCTGACCCTGGTCTGATCATGAGTACCTCTGCTGCCCCCAAATCCGTGGTGGAAGTGACCGCCGCCGACGTGCAAGGCCCGGGTGTGGTGTTCTGCCCCAACCCCAAGCAAACCTTGTGGAGTGCGCATCCTCGCGTGTACATCGACGTGACCCATGGTGACGGCCAATGCCCTTACTGCGGCACGGTGTACAAGCTCAAAGCGGGTGAGAAGGTGCACGGCCACTGAGCTGGGTGCCTTTTGGTCTGCTTGTGCAAGCCCGGCGTTGTCCGGGCTTTTTTATTGAATGTTTGAAGCCTGTTGAGGCCTATTCAGGCCTTTGAGACCGTTTGTATGCTGCGTTCCATCTCCGCAAATTTGTCTGATGTGCAAACCCTGGCTGACCTGTTGGCTTGGCGCGTGGCCACGTCACCGCAAACCCCGGCCTATCGTCAGTTCGATCCCGTCAGCCAAGCCTGGCAAACCTGGAGTTGGGCGCAAGCGTCGGAGCGGGTGGCGCAATGGGCTGCCTCGCTGCTCGACATGCGTCTGGAGCGCGGGGCGCGCGTGGCCATCTTGCTGCCCAACGGTCTGGATGCCGTCAGCATTGACCAGGCTTGTCTGTCGCAAGCTTGCGTGCCGGTGCCTCTGCACGCGATCGACAACCCCGCCAGCGTGGCCTACATCCTGGCGGACAGTGCCGTGTCGCTGCTGGTGGTGCAAACAGTGTCGCAATGGCAGGCCATCGCCGGTGTCGGCACCGACTTGCCAGCCTTGCAGGCCGTGGTCATCACGGACAATGTGTTGCCCGATGGACATGACGGGCATGGCGGGCAGGATGGGACGGTAGGGGCCGGGCCGCGCTTGCTGCGCCTGCAAGATTGGCTGGTGGCGCCTTCTGCCTCCATCGTGGCGGGGGCGGCATCGGCCCCCACGGCGGATGACCTCGCCGCCATCGTCTACACCTCGGGCACCACCGGCAAGCCCAAGGGCGTGATGCTCACGCACCGCAATGTGGTGAGCAACGTCAAGGCCGTGCTGTCGCAGATCCAGCCGGTGCCGGACGACGTGTTCCTGTCCTTTCTGCCCTTGTCGCACACCTTCGAGCGCACGGCGGGCTACTACCTGCCGATTGCATCGGGCTCGTGCGTGGCCTATGCCCGCTCGGTGGCCTTGTTGGCCGACGACCTCAAGACCATTCGCCCCACGGTGCTGATCTCGGTGCCTCGCATCTATGAGCGTGTGTACGCCAAGGTGCAAGAGACCTTGGCCACGTCGGCCTTCAAAGCAAAGGTCTTTGCCGCTGCCGAGGCTGTGGGTTGGCGGCGCTTTTGTCGTCAGCAACAGCTGCCTTGCCCATCGAGCCCCTGGGCTTGGCTGGATGGCCTGAGCTGGGCGGTGTTGCAAAGCCTGGCGGCCCAGCCCCTGATGGCGCAGTTCGGTGGCCGTTTGCGCGTCGCCGTCAGCGGTGGGGCGCCGCTGTCACCCGCCTTGGCGCATTGCTTCCTGGGCCTGGGGATGCCGCTGCTGCAGGGCTATGGCATGACCGAAACCTCGCCCATCGTGGCGGCCAATTTGCTCAAGGACAACGACCCCGCGACGGTCGGGCGCGCCTTGCCCGGCGTTGAGGTACGCATTGGTGAGAACCGCGAGCTGCAGGTGCGCGGCCCCAGCGTCATGAAGGGCTACCTCAATCGTCCTGAGGACACGGCCAAGGTCTTGTCGCCCGATGGTTGGTTGGGCACCGGCGACCAGGCGGCCATCGAGCAAGGGCGCATCCGCATCCTGGGCCGTATCAAGGAGATCATCGTCACCTCCACCGGCGAAAAAATCCCTCCAGGGGATCTGGAGTTGGCCGTGATGGCCGACCCCCTGTTTGCCCAGGCCTTTGTGGTGGGCGAGCAAAAGCCCTTCATCGCCGCCGTGGTGGTGCTCAGCCCGCAGGAGTGGCGCCGCCTGGCATCCAGCCTGCAACTGGACCCGGATGCACCTGCCAGTCTGGAGGCAGCGGCCGCCAAACAAGCGGCGCTGGCGCGCATCAAGCAGGCGGCGTCGAGCTTCCCGCACTACGCCGTGCCGCGCGCCGTGTGCCTGACGCTGGAGCCCTGGACGATTGAAAACACCATGATGACCCCCACGCTCAAGCTCAAGCGCAACAACCTCATGGCCCGCTTTGCCGAACAGATTGAGCGCCTCTACCAGCGCTGAAACTACAATCGTCGGCAATCATGAAGACCACGCACGAATTCGTTCTCACCCTGTCCTGTGTTGACACCACGGGCATTGTTCACGCCGTCTCGGGCCTGCTGTACCAGGCGGGCTGCAACATCATCGACTCGCAGCAGTTCGGCGATGTGCAAAGCGAAGACAGTACGGGCCTGTTCTTCATGCGCGTTCATTTCGCCGCCCCCGACCACCTGGCCGATGCGCCAACGCTGGACAAGTTGTTCTCGCACGTGCGCGAGCAGTTCAAGATGAGCGCGCACATCCGTGCCCTGTCGCGCAAGCCGCGCGTGCTGATCATGGCCAGCAAGCATGGGCATTGCCTCAATGACCTGCTGTTCCGCTGGCGTTCGGGCTGGTTGCCCATCGACATCCCGGCCATCGTCTCCAACCACGCGGACTATGCCGAGTTGGCGGCCAGCTACGGCATCCCTTTCCACCATCTGCCTTTGCCCACGGGCTCCAGCGCCGAGGTCAAGCGCCAGCAAGAGCAGCAGGTCGAGGCCCTGGTTCAGCAAGAGGGCATCGACCTGGTCGTGCTGGCTCGCTACATGCAGATCCTCAGCCCCGAGTTTTGCGCCTTCCTCAAAGGCCGCGCGATCAACATCCACCACAGCTTCTTGCCCAGTTTCAAAGGCGCCAAGCCTTACTACCAGGCGCATGACCGTGGCGTGAAGCTGATCGGGGCCACGGCCCACTACGTGACGGCCGATCTGGACGAAGGCCCGATCATTGAGCAAGATGTGGAGCGGGTGGACCACACCCTCAGTCCGGAAGACTTCACCGCCGTGGGCCGTGACGTCGAATGCGTGGTCCTGGCCCGTGCGGTGAAATGGCACGTTGAACACCGTGTGCTGATGAACGGCCACAAAACGGTGGTCTTCCGATAAGAGGTAAGCAGGCATGAACGATCCCCGCTCAATCAAGGCGTCGCAAGCGGCGCTGATGGTCACAGCCGATGACACCGAGGCCTCGTTCTACGACGCTTTGCAACACGGGGATCTGGAAAAACTGATGTCCGTTTGGGCCGAGGACGACGAGGTCGCCTGCGTCCACCCCGGTGGTCCACGTGCCGTGGGCATGCTGGCCATCCGTGCCTCGTTTGAGTCCGTGTTGTCGCAAGGCGCCCTGCATGTCACGGCTGAGCAAGTGCGCCGCCTGGAAACGGCCACCT
>JAGWTE010000286.1 GCA_028869095.1 Burkholderiales bacterium | reverse complement strand
TGGGCTGGGACCGCAATGCCGATGGCGTGGGCGACATCCCCTATGAAGCCAATGACATGGTCGACCGGCTGACCTGGCGCTATCCGATGGTCAAGCTCTTGTTGTCCAGCCCCTCTGTCCAGGCCCTGCGTCTCGTGGGCCAACAGTTCCCCGTCTTGCGCGTGCCCAGTGTGGTGGACCCACACCCTCGCATGCAACCTTTCAACCCCAACTGGAGACAGTGGCTTGGTCACCATTACCCAACCGTCCAGTGAGCCGGCCATTGCCGTCTGCGGGGTGCACAAACGCTATGGTGCCCTGCATGCAGTCAATGGCGTTGACCTCACCATCCAACGTGGCGAGGTCTTTGGCCTCATCGGCCACAACGGCGCCGGCAAGAGCACCCTGTTCAAGATGATGCTGGGTCTGATCCCCGTCAGTCAGGGCGAGATCCGCATCCACGGCGCCCGAGTCGATGGGCCTGGCTTTCGCGAGGTGCGCCGCCGCATGGGCTACCTGCCCGAGAACGTGGTGCTCTATGACAACCTCAGTGGCCTGGAGACGCTGCAATTCTTTGCCCGTCTCAAAGGCGTGCCCGTGAACACCTGCGCCGCCACGCTGGAGCGGGTGGGGCTGACCCATGCCAGCCACCGTGCGGTGCGCGAGTATTCCAAAGGCATGCGTCAGCGTCTGGGCTTTGCGCAGGCTTTGTTGGGGCAGCCTCAGGTGCTGTTTCTGGACGAGCCGACCACGGGCCTGGACCCCGAAGCCATTCGGGCTTTTTACGCCACCTTGCGGGACTTGCAAGAACAGGGTGTCACCTTGATCCTGACTTCCCACATCCTGGCCGAGTTGCAAGAGCGGGTGGACCGGCTGGCCATCATGGCTTCGGGCAAGATTCAGGCGGTGGGCAGTGTGCAGGCCTTGCGCGATCAGGTCAACATGCCTTTGAGCATCACCGTCAACTGTGCACCAACCGATGCGTCGACCGTGCAAAACGTTTTGGCTCAGGTATCGGGTTTGAGTGGTTTGAAGGGTTTGCCAACGCATCTACTCGGGTCCGCTGCCGGCCACATCACGGTGCAGTGTCCCCGTGAGGCCAAGATGCGGGTGCTGGCCACCCTGGCCGGGTTGGGTGCGCTGGTGCAAGACATCCACGTCATGGAGCCTTCGCTCGAAGACGTGTTTTTCGGCTTTGCCGACTGAGAGGGCCACCATGTCACATCCCTCTGCCACTCATCCCGTTTCGCATCCCGTCCTCACGGTGGCGGCCAAAGAGTTTCGCGACCGCATCCGCAATCGCTGGGTCTTGGCCGTGGCTTTGGTGTTCACGGTCTTTGCCCTCGTCATCGCTTACTTTGGCGGTGCCCAACAAGGCACGGTGGGCTTTCGCTCCATCGAGTTCACCATTGCCAGCCTGGTCAGCCTGGTCATCTACCTGATCCCCTTGATCGCCTTGCTGCTGGGCTTTGACGCCATCGTGGGCGAACGCGAGCGCGGCTCACTGGACCTGCTTCTGGCTTTGCCCATCACCCGGCTGGAGTTGCTGCTGGGCAAGTACCTGGGGCTGGCCTGGGCCTTGACCTTGTCCACCGTGGCAGGCTTTGGTGCCGTGGCGCTCGTGCTGTCCACGCAATTGAGCATGACGGCGCTGTATCACTTCATCGGCTTCACCATCAGCTCGGTGCTGCTGGGTTGGGCCTTCTTGAGCCTGGCCGTGATGCTGTCGGTGTTCGCGGCCGACCGCGCGCGCGCCTCGGGCTTGGCCATCGCCCTGTGGTTCTTCTTTGTGCTGGTGTTTGACCTGTTGATGCTGGGCCTGCTGGTGGTCAGCGGGGGCGAGCATGGCGGCGAGGTCTTCCCTTACCTGTTGCTCTTGAACCCGGCCGATGTCTTTCGTGTGCTCAATGTGTTTTCTTTGGACGATGTCCGCA
>JAGWTE010000002.1 GCA_028869095.1 Burkholderiales bacterium | reverse complement strand
TCTTCTGGGTCGCCCGGATGATCATGATGACCAAGCACTTCACCGGCAAGGTACCCTTCAAGCACGTCTACATCCACGGCCTGGTGCGCGATGCCCAGGGCCAGAAAATGTCCAAGTCAGAAGGCAATGTAATGGACCCGGTCGACCTGATCGACGGCATTGAGTTGGCCCCGCTGCTGGACAAGCGCACCACGGGTCTGCGCAAGCCAGAGACCGCACCCAAGGTCCGCAAGAACACGGAGAAAGAGTTCCCCGAAGGCATCCCCGGCTACGGTGCCGATGCGCTGCGCTTCACCTTTGCCGCCTTGGCCAGCCTGGGCCGTTCGATCAACTTCGACTCCAAGCGTTGTGAGGGTTACCGCAACTTCTGCAACAAGCTGTGGAACGCGACCAAGTTCGTGTTGATGAACACCGAAGGCCAGGACTGCGGCCTGCATTCGCACGTGCCCGGCCAATGTGCCGCCAACGGCTATCTGGACTTCAGCCCGGCTGACCGCTGGATCGTCAGCGAGTTGCAGCGCCTGGAAGCCGCAGTCGAGCAAGGCTTTGCCGAGTTCCGCCTGGACAACGTCGCCAACGCCATCTACCAGTTCGTGTGGGATGAGTACTGCGACTGGTACATCGAAATCGCCAAGGCCCAGATCAACGCGGCCAAGGACAGCGGCAATGAAGCCCAGCAGCGCGCGACGCGCCGCACCCTGATCCGCGTGCTTGAAACCGTGCTGCGCCTGCTGCACCCCATCACCCCCTTCATCACCGAAGAGCTGTGGCAAGTGGTGGCCCCCGTGGCGGGCCGCAAGCAAGCCGATGCCGACGACACCATCGTGACGGCGCCCTATCCGCAAGCCGACTTGGGCAAGGTCTGTGCAGAATCAGATGCCTGGATGGCCAAGCTCAAAGCCATGGTGGGCACGACCCGCAACCTGCGCAGCGAGATGAACCTGTCACCAGCCGAGCGCATGCCTTTGTTGACCACAGGTGATGCGGCCTTCATTGAAAAGGCTGCCCCCATCCTGAAGGCATTGGGCAAGCTCAGCGAAGTCAAGCTGCTGGACGAAGCCGCCTTTGCCACGGCCACCGCCATGGCCCCCGTGGCCGTGCAAGGCGAAGCCCGCCTGGCCCTGCACGTCGAAATCGACGTCGAAGCCGAGAAGGCCCGCCTGTCCAAAGAAATCGCCCGACTGGAAGGCGAGATCACCAAGGCCAATGCCAAACTCGGCAACGAGAGCTTTGTGGCGCGCGCCCCCGCGGCTGTGGTGGATCAGGAAAAAGCCCGTGTGGCCGACTTCTCTGCCACGCTGACCCGCGTGAAAGAGCAACTGCAACGCCTGGGTTGAAGCAGGCTTTTCCTAACAAGGGGAAACCTGGGTGAGTGAGGGCGAATCCCGCCCTTTCCTCGCCCAGTGCCAATGCCAAAATATTGGGCTTGACCCGATGGAGTACGCATGTTGATCACCAAGGCCATTTTCCCTGTTGCCGGTTTGGGCACCCGCTTTCTGCCCGCCACCAAAGCGCAGCCCAAGGAAATGCTGCCTGTGGTGGACAAGCCCTTGATCCAATACGCGGTCGAGGAAGCCTACGACGCCGGCATCCGCGAAATGATCTTCGTCACCGGCCGTCACAAGCGTCCGATTGAAGACCATTTCGACACAGCCTTCGAGCTCGAGTATGAGCTGGAGGTGGCCCACAAAACGGAACTGCTCAAGGTCGTCCAGTCCATCAAGCCTGTCGACATGGAGTGCGTGTTCGTGCGCCAACCCAAGAGCTTGGGCCTGGGGCACGCCGTGCTGTGCGGCGAGCGCCTGGTGCGAGGCGAGCCCTTTGCTGTGCTGCTGGCCGACGATCTGATGGTGGGCCAAACCTCTGTGCTCAAGCAGATGGTGCAGCAATTCGACGAATGGCGAGCCTCCATCCTGGCCGTGCAAGAAGTCCCCGCCGAGCAAACCAAGCGGTACGGCATCGTGGCCGGCCAGCATGTGTCCGAGCAGCTCATCGACGTGTCTCGCATCGTTGAAAAGCCTGCCCCCGAGGTGGCGCCCTCACGTCTGGGCGTCGCGGGGCGCTACATCCTGACCCGCGGCATCTTTGACGAGATCCGCGCCCAACCTCGCGGCGTGGGCAACGAAATCCAATTGACCGACGGCATCGCCAGCATCCTGCGCCGCGAGAAAGTCTTTGCCTACCAATACGAAGGCAAACGCTACGACTGCGGCAGCAAAGAAGGCTTTTTGGAAGCGAACGTCGAGCTCGCCCTCAAGCACCCTCAAGTGGGGCAATGGTTCAAGGGCTACTTGCAGAACCTGAAGCTGGACTGATCAGCACGCGATCAACGTGATCAATCAGGCCGTACCGGCATCGCTGCCACCGGTCTGAGGCACCAGGCCGGCCATCTCCAACTGCATCAAGATCATGTTGACCAGAGTCCCCACCGAAGGGCGGCCCGTGTCCACGCTGTAATGCGCCGTTTGCTCATACAGCGGGTGACGCTGCTGGTGCAACTCCCGCAACTTGGCCAAGGGATCGGCCACCTGCAACAGCGGGCGCTGGGTGTCGTGCCGTAAGCGCCGATACAGCTCATCGGGCGTCGAGCGCAGGTAGATCACCGTGGTTCGGTCCTTCAAGTGCTGGCGATTGACGGGGCGCAACACCGCGCCGCCGCCCGTCGCCAGGACGATCAAACCATCCTGATGCGCACTCAGTTCATCGATCACGGCCTCTTCGTGATCACGAAAAGCCGCTTCACCGAACTGATCAAAATAGGCCCGGATGGGCATGCCCAGGCGCTCTTCCAGCACCGTATCCGAGTCTACAAAACGTGCGCCCAGACGGCGGGCAAGCTGACGCCCGACGGTGGATTTCCCACCGCCGGGCAAACCAACTAACGAAACCACTGTTCTCAAAACCAACCCGATGCTCAGGGGTTGATGATAACGGCATTTAGAAGGGTGTACTTATTCCCGCCCATGTCAAATGTAATGTCCGCCGCACCACCTGACGCCAAAGCGGTAGGAGGGCTCGTTGTAGACGCGTTCTTGATCACGACGGTGTGTACGGTCGGTCCCGCTACGACTGCGGGAATCGGCGAATTGTCAATCGACGCAGTAACCGTAGAAATGGACGCCACGATAGAAACCAGTGAGCCCGACATGATGGGGTTCCCACCAAAAGCATCGGCGCTGGTGTTGCCATCACGAACACAGAACGAAATGAACTTTCGAACTGCAGTGCCCATGGAAACCGTCATATAGGAAGCATCAACCGGCGTATTGGTACAGGGATTTGTCTGCAGTGGATCATATTTATACAAACGAGGCACCACATCTGTTCGGCTGAAGAACATCAACCTTGATTCGCGAGCAAAGGCCCCCGTGTTATCCCAAGAACCATTGCCTGCATTGGGATCAGCGGTGGAGGGTGATGGGCCGATCACAAATTCGCCGTTACTGACGTCGCAAGTATTGTTTTCATTCTTGTCCAGACAGACTGCGACAGGCACATCGTCGGTGGTTTCTGTGCCATCTTTTACACCATTCACGGTGCCAGTTCCGCTGCCATCAACAAAATACTCCTGCCCCGCCGCATAGGCAACGATGTGCACCCGACCGTTGGTTGGCCGTGGATTAGACACCAGCAGATTCACACTGCAACTGCCACCAGTGGTAGCGCAATTGCCTGGTACCACGGTGCCACCATCAGAGACCAAGGTAACGGAGGTGCCATCAATCGCGGGCTGTCCCCAGCGATCAGTCAGGCGAAGCGTGATTTGCGATTTATCTCCGTCCAGACCATTATTCAGCGCATATTTTTCTGCAGCGAACGACATACCCGTGTGGTTATCGGTTAACCCGGCCACGGGCAAACCACCGGAAATCGTCAGCAAATTGGACACGGTGCTGATCACCGGTGATGAGCCTGTTACCGTCGCGGAGACTCTTAAGGGCGTGGGTGTCGACATGCTGGACACTGCAACACTGACCTCGCCATTCGAATCAGTCGTACCAGCGCTGGAGCCCAAATTGGCAGCATTAAGGACCGATGCGTTGAGAGTAAACCCAACCGCCACACCAGATTTACCAACACCAGATGAATCGACCACTTTGAACTTCACGTTCGCGACGCTGGGACACCCAGTCCCGAAAAGACAAATTGTCGGGTTGTCCACCGAGACATACTGGATCGCTTGTGTACTTGGCGCACTGACAGGCAAGTCAGCTGACAGCTGCTGCGAAGTGCCCGACACCTGTACGTTGATGCGATCGGTTGCGCTACATGCTTTGTCTTGGTAGGTCACAGAGCCTGACGACGATGTCAATGTCAAGGTCGCCGGCGATATGACAGCCTTGCCAGAAGAGGCGCAGGTCGATGAAATCGTCAAAGTAACTGGGCTGGTCGTGCTTGCCCCCGACACTCCAATATTGATAGCTGCCGAACCATATGCGCTGATACTGGTTGGTGCCGCCGCCACGCTGGACAAGGTCACGTTTGTAGCGCTAACCGTGAATGTGGCCTTTGTCGTCAGGGTTCCTGCAGAAGTATCTGCACTCGCCGTCACATATGCCGCCCCACTGTTTGCTCCATTGGCTGGAGCGACGGTGGTAACCGCTTGACCGCGAGCATCTGTCACGGCTGAGCCGGCAGATAATTGACCAATTGATGCCGAACTACCCGACAGACCAAACGTGACCAGCGCTCCTGCAATGGGCGCTCCGCTTGCGTCCTTGACCACGGCCGTCACCGTCGCAGGCTGTGATGCGCTAATAGTTGAGGTGGACAATGCCAAGATCACAGAACCGGCGGTGTTGCTCGCCACGGTTCCGGAATTCGAGCCCGAAGTACTGCCCGATCCAGATCCCGATCCAAACGGCGACGTACCAGAGTTACCCCCGCCGCCGCCACAAGCAGCCAGGGCCGCCGCGACCACACACACACCCAACCAACGATTCCGATTCATTCTTTCTCTCCTGACACAGGAACAAGCTACCAGCGCACCAATTAGCGAACGGACGCTCTCTCACTGACCACCTTGGGAGTCAGGAAAATAAGCAACTCGGAACGATTGGAGTTTGTCGTATTGGATTTAAACAGGTTTCCGACCACCGGAATGTCTCCAAAGAAGGGCACCTTGGTATTGGTCGTATTTTCGTTTTGCATGTAGATACCGCCAATCACCACGGTCCCGCCATTTTCAACCAGCACCTGAGTTTGAACGTGTTTCGTATCAATGGCATAACCAGCACTGGTCACCTGCCCCACTGAGTCTTTGTTGACGTCAACATCCAAAATGATGCCGCCTTCTGGTGTGATCTGCGGCGTCACTTCCAACTTCAGATTGGCCTTGCGGAAGGCAATCGCAGTGGCGCCACTTGACGTTGCCGTTTGATAAGGCAATTCCGTACCTTGTTCGATCAACGCTTTGATCTGATCAGCTGTGATCACTCGCGGGCTGGAGACAATCTTTCCTTTGCCATCGGCTTCCAACGCAGAAAGCTCCAAGTTCAAGAATCGATTTGAACTGGCACCAAACAACGACAGGGCCACCGAAGAAGGGTTGAAGCCATTGATACCCGTAGCTGGCAAATTCACAAAATATGTATTGGGTACATACGAACTACCGCCAGCGGGCGTTTGCAGTGTCTGCTCGCCAACGCCCTGGTAATTGCCCGTGATTGCAACTCTGTTATCGCCACCGACGCCATAACCTGGGGTACCGCCACGCAAGCCACGCATGTCCAAGGCTCCAAGTTTGGCGCCCAACGAGCGGCCAAATGTATCGCTGGCCTCAACAATGCGCGCCTCAATCATGACCTGCCGAACCGGAATATCGATCTTGGCAATCATCTGCTGGACATCCTCCAGTTTGGAGGGGATGTCATTGACGAACAACTGATTCGTGCGGCCTTCAAAAATCACGCTACCACGCGGCGACAGGATACGACCTGTTTGAGACCCACCTCCGGAAGATCCACTACCGGAAGACCCCGTTAGCCCCTTGGCCAGCACTTCCGCCTTGACGTAATTGAGCTGGAATGATTGCGTCCGCAAAGGTTCCAAAGACGCCACCTGAGCTTGAGCCTCCAAGTCGATTTTTTCCTTGGCGTTGATTTCATCCTTCGGGGCAATCCACAACACGTTGCCCGACTTACGCACACCCAAGCCCTTGGCTTGCAGGATGATGTCCAGAGCTTGATCCCAAGGCACATCCTTCAGTCGCAACGTGACATTCCCGGTCACGCTATCGCTGGTCACCACGTTGAAATTGGTGAAGTCAGCGATTACCTGCAGCAACGCCCGAACTTCAATGTTCTGGAAGTTCAGCGACAGCTTCTCTCCAGCATAACCAGGCCCTTGAGTCAACTTATTCGGATCCGTCTTGCGTACACGGACCTCCAACACGAACTGGTTGTCACTTTGGTAAGCAGAGTGCTCCCATTCACCGTGCGGACTCACAACCAGTTTGACTCGGTCACCTGCTTGGCTAACCGCAACGCTGTCTACCGGCGTCCCAAAGTCAGTCACATCCAAACTGCGACGCAAGCGCTCAGGCAAAGTTGCACGGGCGAACTCAACAACAAGATTCTTGCCTTGCTGCCTGATATCTACGCCGACTTGGTTGTTCGGCAAATCAACAACAACACGCCCAGCACCATCTTGACCGCGACGGAAGTCCACATCCTTGAGCGCCATCGGGTTGGTATTTTGGCTCTCAGCAAAGCGAACCGTGTTTTCTGCAGTAGGCGCAGAAGCGGCGACAGGCACCTTGTTTGCCGTTGTCGAGGCGGCTGCAACAGAAGCAACCGGAGTTGATACCGACGCTTTAGCGGGTGTCACAGCAACTGGGGCAGAAGTGGGATCCAGCACCAACAACAGTACCTTGCCTTGCAACTGGGCCTTGTAAGTCGTGGCCTGACGCAGGTTCAAGACCAAGCGCGTGCGATCACCCGCCTGCACCACATTGACCGTACGCAAATTACCCTGGTTGATGTCAACCGAAGGCTTTTTGAGGTGACTGGACACCCCAGGCAAGTCAATCGCAATGCGGGGTGGCGCTTGCACCACGAAGCCCGCAGGGACCACCGGCAAGGCTTCAGTCAGGTCAATGCGAATCACATCCGAGCCCGCTTGTTGCGAACTGGTGATGGACTGAATGGCCGCCGCAGCCCATGTCAGTGGCGACACCAGCGACAAGGACAGGCTGGCCAAGGCAACACGCCACACTTTTTTCATGCTGTACTCCTGCTTGGTATTCATCGACCACTCTCCTGAAGCTGCAAGGTGGTCGGCCGCTCGATCCATTCGCCGGCGGCGTCTTGCACGATCTCACGCAAAGAAATTTCGGTTTCGGTAACCTTCATGATCTTCCCGTAGTTCTGCCCCAGGTACTCACCGACCTTGACTTGATAGAGCAGACCATCCACCTTCAGCAAGGCATATTGCGTCCCTTGCTTGGACACGCTGCCCACCATGGTCATGCTGTCCAGCGGGAAGGCCTCAAGAGGCTCCTTGCGCCGATTGAGTTCACTGGCCACAGCCGAGTTGGGCTGTCTGGCTTCTTGCTTGAGTGCACCGGCCAGCTTCTGCACGCTGAAGGGCTCGATGCCATCCATGCCGACATAAGCCTGCGGGTTGAACTTTTGTGGCAAGGCCAGGGGCGGCACATTGGGCTGCACCTCGTGGCGCTGCTGCTCCATCCAGGCGCGCAACTCTTCTTGCTCACCGCCGCAAGCCGTCAGGCCGCTGAGGATCAGCACGCTCATCATCCATTTAGAGGGGGTTCGAATCACTTCTTGTCCCCTTTCTTGTTCTTGGCTTTTTCAGCGCGCATGGCATCCACCTCGGATTGATCCAGGTAGCGATAGGTCCGAGCCGTGGCTTCCATGAACAGGGCGCCAGAGCCACCTGCGTCTTTGGCGTTCACGCTGGAGATGAACAGGTTATGCAAGGTCACGATCCGCGACAGGTTGGCGATATCGGCCGTGAACGCACCGATGTCGTGATACCGGCCGCTGACTCGCACCGAGATCGGCAACTCCGCGTAGTAGTCCTTGACCGAGACCGAACCAGGTCGGAACAGATCAAACTCCAAACCACGCCCCAAACCCGCTTGGTTGATATCGGACAGCAACGCATCCATTTCAGCCTTGCCGGGCAACTGCTTTTCCAGCTGCTTGACGTATTCTTCAACCTGGATGCGCTGCTTGCGCAACTCACCGAGGTTGACGGCCTGAGCCACCTTGTTCCGGTACTCATCTTTGAGTTGCGGCTCTTTGTCGCGCTGGGCTTGCAACTCATCGTTTTGCCCAGACAGCAGCGCAAACCACCCCAGCGCAATGACCGCCACCATGGTGAAAACAAAAGCAGTCAACTTGGGCAGGATCGGCCATTGGCCCGGTTCATTGGGGTTCAGCCCTCTGAACTGGTCCTGCGCCTGCGCAAACCACGCATTGATGTCAAAGTTCATGTTCGTCGACGCCATGTCCGCTACCTCAGGACTTGGCCGCAGACGCGGCCGGGTTAGGACGAGACGCACCCTTGGCAGGCGCCGAAGCTGCATTGGGTGCAGCCAACTCTTGCGGACGCTTCAGACTCAGACGAATCGAAAAGTCGAACAAGCGCTTGGGATCGCGGGCATCTTTGGACTGCTGAGCACGGGCCTTGATTTCCTGCAACTCAGGACGCTCCAGCCACTCGGACTTGTAGGCCGTATTGCGCAGGAACTCGGACACCCGCTCGTTGGTCTGCGCCACACCCGACACGAACACGGCCTGGCCATCTTGCTTGATGGACGTCAGGTACATGCCTTCCGGTGTCTGCCGCACCAACTCATTGAGCAAGTACACAGGCATATTGCGATCGGTCTGCAGGTCTTCCACCGACTTTTGACGTGCCTTCAAAGACTCGATTTCGGCTTTGAGCGAGGACACATCCTTGATCTGGTCCTCTAGCTTGACAATTTCAGCGTGAAGGAACTCATTGCGCTCAGTCTGAGACGAGATCATTTGCTGCTGGACCATGTAGCCCAAGGCAATCAAGACCACACCTGCCGCCGCCGACAGTCCCAAGCCGATAAAGAACGCCTGCTTGCGCAGCCGACGCTTTTCCTCGCGGTGAGGTAAGAGGTTGATCAAAATCATGCGAGGAACCTCCGCATGGCCAGACCGCAGGCCGTCAGGTAAGACGGTGCCTCACGCCGGAGCTTGCTTTCACGCACGGCAGAACCCAATTTCATTCCTTCAAACGGGTTCACCACCATGGCAGCAAAACCCGTCAACTCCGTCACCCGGTCCTTCAGACCTGGCAATGCGGCGGTGCCACCGGCCAGCATCACGTAATGCACTTTGTGGTGCGGCGTGCTGGTGAAGAAGTACTGCAGCGCCCGGCCAATTTCCTGCGACAAACTGTCCACAAAAGGCACCAGGAGCGATTGCTGGAAGTCTTCAGGCAGATCACCCGACAGCTTCTTGCTCTCGGCCTCTTCAAAAGAGAAGCCATACTGGCGCGAGATCAGTTGCGTCAATTGCGCACCACCAAAGGCCTGATCGCGGTCATACAACAACTCGTTGTCACGCAAGACCTTCAAGCTGGTGTTCTCAGCACCAATTTCGAACAAGGCGATCAGCGCATCCTTGCCTTCGCTGGGCAAGGCGTTCACCAAGCGCTCCACCGCCAGACGCGATGCATAAGACTCGATGTCCAAAACGGCTGGCTTGAGGCCCGCCGCTTCCGCCAAGCCCTGGCGGTCCTGCACGCGATCCTTGCGAGACGCGGCAATCATCACCTCAACGTCACCCACTGAGGTCAGGCTGGGGCCGACGACGCAGAAGTCCAGGCTCACCTCGTCGAGCGAGAACGGGATGTACTGGTTGGCCTCAGCCTCGACCTGCATTTCCATTTCTTCGTCGCGCAGGCCCGCAGGCAGCATGATCTTTTTGGTGATCACCGCTGACTGAGGCATGGCCATGGCCACGTGTTTGGTTTTGGTGCCGCTTTTCTGGACCACCGTGCGAACCGCCTCGGCGACCTCGTCAAACTTTTCGATCTGGCCTTCCACAATCCAGCCCTTTTCAAAAGGCTCGGATGCAAATCGGTCCACAACGTATTCGCCAGATGCGGTCTGACTGAGTTCGACCAGCTTCACGCTCGATGAACTGATATCCAGTCCAATCATCGGCGGATGCCCTCGGCCTAAAAGCGTGTCAATAAAGCTCACACCGTCCCCCATGCGCCGCGTAGAACGCAGGAAAGTTAATAAATCGGTTCAATGCTATCAGCAAAGGTTTTGTGTCAGAAGCCGAGTAAAGCAGGATAAATCCGGCATACGTTGCGACTTCCACACGGGTTACAAGGAGTTTCAAACCCTTTAGCCCGCCTCAAGCATGACATCCCGCCACGTATTCGTACGTAGATTTAGGCAGTATCGGCACTTGGGTTTCTATAATTAACCCTTCATTTGTAGCCGAACCCCCATGAGCGACGTCCACTCAGCCAACAGCCCCAAGAAGTCCTCCCGTTTTGCGACCTGGGGGGCCCAACATTGGTGGATGCAATGGCTCATCAAGCCTTTGATTGTCTTGTTGGGTTTGGCGCTGTCTGGCGCGCTGGCGATTGTATTGGTCGCCGGCATCGGTTTGGCCGTCGCTTACCCCAACCTCCCCGAAGTCAGCGGGTTGACAGACTATCAACCCAAAATGCCCCTGCGCGTTTATTCGGCCGATCAGGTATTAATTGGCGAATTTGGTGAGGAAAAGCGTAACTTTTTACCCATTCGGCAGATCCCAAAAGTGATGCGGGATGCGGTTCTGGCCATTGAAGATGCCCGGTTTTACAAGCACGGGGGGGTGGATTACATCGGCGTGATGCGTGCGGGCTTGGCCAACTTTGGCGAATCTCGCAGCCAGGGCGCATCGACCATCACCATGCAGGTGGCGCGTAATTTCTATCTACCCACCGAGAAAACCTTCACCCGCAAGATATATGAAATCTTGCTGGCCATGAAGATTGAAAGCCTGCTCTCCAAGGACCAGATTCTGGAGTTGTACATGAACCAGATCTATCTGGGTCAGAGGGCATACGGATTTGCCGCCGCCAGCGACACCTATTTCGGCAAACCCATCAAGGACCTCACCGTCGCCGAGGCGGCCATGCTGGCCGGGCTCCCCAAAGCGCCCTCGGCCTACAACCCTGTCCGAAATCCCAAGCGCGCAACCTTGCGCCAGCAATACATCATCGACCGCATGTTCGAAAACGGCTTCATCACCGCCGAACAGCGCGACCAAGCCAAAGCCGAAAAACTCAGCTACCGGACCAAGGCCCCCATCCCCATCCACGCCGAATACGCCGCCGAAGCGGCTCGCCTGCTGATGCACGAGCAATATGGGGCCGACGCCTATACGCGCGGGCTGAATGCCTACACCTCGATCAACATGACCGAGCAGACGGCCGCCTACAAGGCTCTGCGCAAGGGTCTGATGGACTTTGACCGCCGCCAGGCCTGGCGCGGCCCAGAGGCCTACATCGACCTGCCAGCAGATCCCAAACAAATGGACATCCGCATTGCCGAAGCGCTGGAAGAACACCCCGACAGCGACAACGTGATCGCGGCCGTCGTCACGGCCACCGAGCCCAAGAAGCTGACCGCCACCCTGCAGTCTGGTGAACAAATCACCCTGACCGGCGACGGCCTCAAGGCCATTGGCAACGCCTTGACGGACAAAGCCACGCCCAAGCAGCAAATCCGCCGTGGCGCCATCATCCGCGTGGTGCAAGACAAGCAAACCCAAAACTGGCAAGTGGTGCAAATGCCCGAAGTCGAAGGCGCGTTTGTGTCACTGGACCCGCAAACCGGCTTGATCCGCGCCATGGTGGGCGGCTTTGAGTTCAACCGCAACAAGTTCAACCACGTGACGCAGGCCTGGCGCCAGCCAGGGTCCAGCTTCAAGCCATTCATCTACTCGGCGGCGCTGGAAAAAGGCTTCACGCCAGCGACCGTGGTCAATGACGCGCCCCTGTTCTTTGACGCCGGCACCACCGGCGGGCAGCCCTGGGAGCCCAAGAACTACGACGGCAAGTTTGAAGGCCCCATGCCCTTGCGCAAAGCACTGGCCAAGTCCAAGAACATGGTGTCGATCCGGATCCTGCGCTCCATCGGCGCCAAGTACGGCCAGGAATGGGCCACGCACTTTGGTTTTGAAGCCGACAAGCACCCCGCCTACCTCACCATGGCACTGGGCGCCGGCTCCGTCACGCCCTTGCAAATGGCCGATGCCTACTCGGTGTTTGCCAACGGCGGCTATCGCATCAACCCCTTGCTGGTCCTGAAAGTCACCGATACCCGCGGGCACCTGCTGGCGCAATACCGCCCCACCCCCTTGGATGAATCGATGCGCGCCATCGATGCTCGCAATGCCTTTGTGATGAGCAGCTTGCTGCAAGAAGTCACCCGCTCTGGTACGGCAGCCAAGGCCCAGGCCATGCTGAAGCGCCCCGACGTGTACGGCAAAACCGGCACCACCAACGATTCGATGGACGCCTGGTTTGCGGGCTACAACCCCCACAACGTGGCTGTGGTGTGGATTGGCCACGACCAGCCGCGCAAACTGGGTGATCGCGAAACCGGCGGTGGTTTGGCCCTGCCGGTCTGGATCGACTTCATGAGCACCGCCTTGCGCAACATCCCTGTGGAAGAGATGGTCCCACCCGAAGGCGTGGTCAACATTGGCGGCGAATGGTTCTACGAGGAATACACCTCAGGCACCGGCGTGCGCGAATTGGGTGCGGATGCCGACGGCGGGGCTGGCAGCACCCCCGCCCCCACCACGGAAGAAGAGAAAAAGGGCATCCTGGATCTGTTCGGTGGCAAGCCGAACTGACCCGCCCCTTACTTCATTGATCAGAAGGCCAGCGTCCGACTGGCCTGTTCGCTGGCGCAGGCCGACAGCAGCGCATAGAACTCTTCGCCCGTTTTGGTGTCAAGCCATTGGCCGCCTGCTGACCACTTGAAATGAAAGCCGCCCCGCTTGGCCGCCAGCCACAACTCGTGCAGAGGCGGCTGAGCATTGATGATCAACTGACTGCGATTGGGCAAGGTCAGGGTCAGCATGCCGCCCGTGCGAGCCGAATCCACGTCCACCACATCGTCTTCGAGCCAACGGTCCACCGTCGACTCGATACGAGCCAAAGTCGCGCGAATGGTCTCGTCGTACTGGGCATCGGTCAGACCTGATACGGTGTCCTGGGTGCTCATGAAGCGGGGTCCTTAGAATATCGGCATGAAACAAACAGCCCGGATTTTAGGCACGTCGCGTCGCCCTCTGCGCATTCGGTCAGCATTACCGATGTTGAGAGCATGCACATTGGTGGCCACCTTGACTGTGGGCAGCCTGCTGACAGGCTGCGGACTCAAAGGCCCCCTGTACCTGCCAGCCCCCGGCACCACCTCATCCAGTGCGGCCTCCGCACCCACCACACCATGACCCTCCCCGGCTCCCCCTTTCTGGCCTACCGTGGCCAAGACCTGTTCCTGGATGACGTTCGCCTACGCGATCTGACCCAGCAACACGGCACCCCTTTGTACGTGTATTCCAAGCGTGCCATGCTGGCTGCCTTGGCCCCCTACCAAAAAGCGCTGCAGGGTCGAGCTCACCTGGTTTGCTACGCCGTCAAAGCCAACTCCAACCTGGCCGTGCTGCAAACCTTTGCGCAAGCGGGTTGCGGGTTTGACATCGTGTCCGAGGGCGAGCTGGCCCGCGTGCTGGCCGCAGGCGGCTCGGCATCGAAAGTGGTGTTCTCTGGGGTGGGCAAGACCCGCTCCGAAATGGCCACGGCCTTGAAGGCCGGGGTCAAGTGCTTCAACGTGGAAAGCACGGCCGAGCTGGAAGTGCTGTCACAGGTCGCCTCGGGCCTGGGCCAGACCGCCCACATCAGCCTGCGCGTGAACCCCGACGTCGATGCCGGCACCCACCCCTACATCTCGACCGGCTTGAAAGGCAACAAGTTTGGCGTGGCCCACGAAGAGGCCTTGGCCACCTACAAGCGCGCGGCAGCCCTTCCTGGCATCCACGTGGCGGGCATCGACTGCCACATCGGCTCGCAAATCACCGAGATCGCCCCCTATCTGGATGCGCTGGATCGCGTGCTGGATTTGGTCGAATCCATTGAAGCGGCCGGCATCACTGTTCACCACATGGACCTGGGCGGCGGACTGGGCATCACCTACACAGACGAAACCCCTCCTGGGGCGGATGAGTTGATCGCCCAGCTCCTGGCCAAGATTGATGCTCGTGGACATGGCCAGCGCGAAATCCTGTTTGAACCCGGTCGCTCCTTGGTGGGCAATGCCGGTGTCTTGCTGACCGAAGTGATGTTCCTCAAACCCGGCTCGCAAAAGAACTTCTGTGTGGTCGACGCCGCCATGAACGACTTGATGCGCCCTGCCTTGTATGAGGCCTACATGGGCATCGTCAACACGCAGCTTCGCACGGATGCGCCTGCAACATGGGACGTGGTGGGCCCCGTTTGCGAATCCGGTGACTGGCTGGGCCGTGATCGCTCACTGACCGTGCAAGCTGGGGATGTTTTGGCCGTTTTGTCTGCTGGCGCCTATGGCATGACCATGTCCAGCAACTACAACACACGCGGGCGTGCAGCCGAGTTGATGGTGGATGGCGCCACCGTTCACGTGATTCGCTCGCGCGAAACCGTGCAAGACCTGATCCGACACGACCACCTGCTGCCCAACTAAGCGCGCACCCGGGCCCGTCTCACCAGCGCCCGTGTCAAACCTGCACGGGCGCGAGGCCTCGACGCACGCAACAAGGTCCACAGCGTGCGTCAAGCCACAGCATCAGCCAGGCGAGGCGCCGTGTAACGAGCCGCCATGATCTGGGCCCAATCGAGGATGTCCAGCCGACCGTCAGGGTGTTCCACCAAGGCGGTGAGGCTTTCCACCCAGTCGCCATCGTTGCAATACAGGATGCCATCGATGCTGCGCATCTCGGCATGGTGAATGTGCCCGCACACCACCCCCTCCACGCCACGCTTGTGGGCTTCGCGAGCCAAGGTTTGCTCAAAGTCGCCCACATAACTCACGGCCCGCTTGACCTTGACCTTGAGGTATTTCGACAGCGACCAATAAGGCAGGCCCATACGGGCACGCAGTGAGTTCAGGTGCCGATTGAGCTTGAGTGTGAACTCATAGGCTGAGTCGCCCAACAAGGCCAGCCAACGCGCGACTTGGATCACACCGTCGTACAGATCACCGTGGGTCACCCAGAGCTTGCGGCCATCTGCCGTGGTGTGGATCCATTCGTCGGCCACTTCCACCCCGCCAAAGGAATGATCCAGGAACTTGCGGGCAAACTCGTCGTGGTTGCCTGGGATGAAGATGACGCGGCAACCCTTGCGTGCCTTGCGCAACAGCTTCTGAACAACATCGTTGTGTGCCTGAGGCCAGTACCAGCTACGACGCAGCTGCCAACCATCGATGATGTCGCCGACCAGGTACAGCGTGTCGCACTCCACGTTCTTGAGGAAATCCAGCAAGGCATGAGCCTGACAGCCCGGCGTGCCCAGGTGAACATCCGAAATCCACACCGTGCGCACCCGATAGCGGGGCGCATCCTCTTGCGAAGAAAGCGAGCCTTGTCCCGAGCCGATCTGACCGGCGGGCGAAGACAAAGCTCTCAGCAAAGGGGCGTTGATCCAAGACTGCATGCGCCCATGTTCGACGCTGCATGTGACATGACCGCGACGCCACGGTGACGAATCTGCGGCTTGCCAGCGCAGTCAGGAGGGCGCCCTGAAACTGCGCTTCATGGGATGGATCAGGCTCAGAACGTGTGACGGATACCCACGGCGATCACACGGGTCGTGGCACCCACGTTGGCGCTACCGCCCGCGAAGAACGGCGTTTCAGTCGAACCAAATGCCGTCAACACTGGCAAAGGGCCACCGTACACATTCGTTGACGTGTCTTGAGTTGCATAAGCGGTACCAGCCGAATCCTTGATCACGCCGGCCCGAACATACAAACGCGTACGCTTGGAGGCGTTGTAGTCACCGGCCAGAATCAAGCCTCGATCCTTACCCTTGGTGAAGTTGGTGAACCGCGAGTAGACGGCCTCAGCCCCCACCGCAAACTGATCCACAGGGTGCTTGAACCCAAAAGAGATCGTTTGAACTTTCGGCCCTTCAACCGTTCCGGCATCGTTGGTGAAGTTGCCTTGATGAAGGTTCGCGCCCAACACCGTACCCGTCGATGGGACGGTGTACTTGGCACCCACAACGACACCCACATATTTGTCCGGGCTGAACAAGACCGTCGTTGTCCCTGTACGCAACAGATTGGCCTCGCCAAACAGGTTGTAGTGATAGCCGCCCATCACGCTCAAGTTGGGGTCGACAGCGTAGTTCAAATACAAGCCGTAAGTGCGGCCACGCCCGGTGGTGTTCTCATCGCCCGCCGTTGCGCCGCCGATGATTTGGCCATCCACGGCACTACCACCTGAGCCTGTTCGCCGGGCGCTGATGTTCGGGCCGACACCCGCATTGGGAGAGTAGGACAAGGCACCCGTCAGTCCGCCAGACTTGAGCCAATAGCTGATCTGGTTGTCCTGACGAACTTGCAGGTTGTTCACCACCAAGCCAGAAGCCATGAAATCCGCTGCACCAATGGCCTCAACAGAGGACGTGGCAAATGCGTAGAAGATCGGCGCATATTGGCGGCCCAGGCGAATCTCGCCACCAGGCGTGGTCAAACCCACGTAGGCCTGACGCCCCCACATGCGCGAGTCTTGCCCGTTTTGTGCCCCCGTGTCGGCACTGAACTGGCCTTCCAGGATGAAAGAAGCTTTGTAGCCACCACCGATGTCTTCGACACCCTTGAAGCCCAAGGCGCTTTGGGCAGAAATGCTGGGCGAAACACGGGTCACCGTGCTGGCGGGAGCTGCTATACCTGTGGAAGATGTGCCCGCCCCTTTGTGCACGTTGTCGACCGCCGCATCAATGACGCCATAGATGGTCACACTGGACTGGGCACAAGCAGCGCCAGCGCCCAGGGCCAAGCCCAAGGCGATCATGTTTGAGAGGACATTCTTCTTTTGCATGTGCATATCTCCTTTTAATCAGTCCAGTCGGGGAATAGAGAACGATTGTTCCGCAAGGGAATACTGGACGTACTAGGGTTCATCGCTTGTGTGGCTCAGCACCAACACACCGAAATGATGCCCATCAAAAGGCCTAAAAAACAAAAGGGAGCCGAAGCTCCCTTTGTCTGAATCAGGCCGAAGCCTAAGATCAGAAAGCGTGGTTGATACCGAAAGCCACACCACCAGCCAAGGCATCCTTGTTCGTCAGAGCTGGAGCGCCGCTGATAACCTTGCCCGCTTGGGTTTCGTTGTTCACAGCGGTAGCGATGCCGTAGACAGCAGTGCGCTTGGACAGCTTGTAGACGGCCTTGACCGAAGTGATCACAGCGTCATCGTTACCGGCATCCTTGCCTGCAACGTTCTTAGCCTTAGAGATACCAGCTTGAACCGACAGATCGGCGGACACAGGCACGATGGCCTTCAAGCCGTACAGGGACAGACGCTTGCGGTCTGCGGCAGGAGCCGCAATGTTGCTTGGGTTGGTTTCGCTGTCGAAGTAGCCGATGACCTTGGCCACACCCAGATCGTAACCACCATAGACCAAGGTGGCGTTGGCGCGTTGGTCACCAGGCGTAGCAGAGTCAGAGTCAGCCACATTCAGGTAGCCCAAGCCAGCGATGACGGGGCCGGCAGCGTACTTGACGCTCAGGCCGTAAGCCTTGTTGTAGTTACCTGTATAGGGAGCAGTACCTTCAGCACCTGTCGAGATGCTTGCTGTAGGCCCGGAAATACCGGCAGCGGTCGAGTATTGAACCTGAGCGGTCACACCAGGAACCACGGCAGGCAACACGTAAGTGATGGCATTGTCTTCGCGGCGATAGGCCACGGCAGCGCGGGTACCAACGATCTTCAGGTCGTCGTAGTTTTGACCGCCCAAGATGGTCACGTCACCAGCCAATGCACCGATGGACGAGTCTTGACGACCCAGGCGCAGTTCGCCGGCGCCACCAGCCAGGCCGACCCAAGCAGCACGGTCGAAGAAACGGGTCGTGTTGGAAGCACCGGTATCAGCACCGACAGCCGATTCCAGCACAAAGTTGGCCTTCAAGCCGCCACCGATGTCTTCGGTGCCCTTGAAGCCGATGCGCGAGATCGTCAGGTTGTCAGAAGACACGCGGTTGACCTGATGGTCACCCTTGACCTTCTCGACAGAGACGTCCACCACGCCGTACAGGGTCACGGACGATTGAGCGAAAGCGGCCGAAGCAGCGGCAAAAGCGGCCAGAGCCAGCAGAGTCTTTTTCATTGACTTCTCCAAAGTTGTTCGAAGGATCAGCGGATGTGGCCTGACGGGTTTGTCAGAGTCTGCAACCCGGCAATCAAAAACACCGGGCTACCGCTGAATCTGACCAAGATTGCATCAGAGTTCGTCCACAGCCTTGATGACAAGGTTGTCATAAACCGAGATCCAAAAGAACCATTGTTGCCAACTAGCAACAAACCCTTATGCGCCACGTCAAAGGCCACCACCCGGATAATCAGAGGCATGAGCATCCAGACCGACGATTTTGGCGACCTGCCCCCCAGCAAAAAACCCCCCACGTCTTTGGGGGGCGACGCAGGCGCTCGGGTGGTCGGTGGCGCACCAACGTCGCCGAATGAGGAAGCGCTGGAGCGGGCTTTGCGCCCCAAGGATCTGGACGAATACGTGGGCCAGGCCAAGGCACGCGAGCAGTTGGAAATTTTCATTGGTGCCGCCCGCAAACGGGGCGAAGCCTTGGACCACGTACTGCTGTTTGGCCCACCTGGTTTGGGCAAAACCACGCTGAGTCACATCATTGCGACCGAGTTGGGCGTGAACTTGCGCCAGACCTCCGGCCCGGTGCTGGAAAAGCCCAAAGACTTGGCCGCCATCCTGACCAATCTGGAGCGCCATGACGTGCTGTTCATCGATGAAATCCATCGACTCAGCCCGGTGGTGGAAGAAATCCTCTACCCCGCGCTGGAGGACTACCAGATCGACATCATGATCGGAGAGGGTCCGGCCGCCCGCTCGATCAAGCTGGATCTGCAGCCCTTCACCTTGGTCGGCGCCACCACGCGGGCGGGCATGCTGACCAATCCGCTGCGAGACCGTTTTGGCATCGTGGCCCGGCTGGAGTTTTATTCGACCGAAGAGTTGCAGCGCATCGTGACGCGATCGGCCGGCTTGCTGGGGGCGCCAATTGATCCGGATGGTGCGATTGAAGTGGCCCGGCGCTCGCGCGGCACGCCACGGATCGCCAACCGATTGCTGCGCCGGGTGCGCGACTATGCGGAAGTCAAAGGCACAGGGCGGATCACCCGCAACATGGCGGACAAGGCCCTGGCGATGCTGGATGTGGACCCTCTGGGTTTTGACGTGATGGACCGCAAATTGCTGGAAGCCATCATCCATCGCTTTGATGGCGGGCCCGTGGGCTTGGACAACCTGGCCGCCGCCATTGGTGAAGAACGCGAGACGATCGAGGACGTGATCGAGCCTTATCTGATCCAGCAAGGCTTCTTGCAGCGCACGCCACGTGGCCGCATCGCGACGGCGTCTGCGTTCCGCCATCTGGGTCTGCAAGCCCCCAAAGGGGGTGAGCCCAGTGGAGACTTATTGGTTTAAGCACTGACGGCCCGGGCAGCGGGCTGCCGGCCGCCATGTTCAACGACGGCGCAGCAGATGGACGAACTCGTCGCGCCCCTCGTTTTGCAAGGTCTGCTGATCAAGCAGGTCATTGCCCGTTTGGCGAGCAAAGGCCTGGAAGTCGCGCAAGGAACCGGGATCGGTTGCCAGCACTTTGAGCACTTCGCCGCTGTGCATGTCTGACAAGGCTTTTTTGGCCTTGAGAATGGGCAGCGGGCAGGTCAGGCCGCGCGCATCAAGCTCTTTGTGGATGTCCATGTCTGTATCGCTGGCTGATTGTCGGCTGAATATCGGCAAGTGGTCCTCACCCGCATCAAGCGGGGAAGACGCCCGTGGAAAGGTAGCGGTCACCGCGGTCGCACACGATGAACACGATCGTGGCGTTGGTCAGATTCTGCGCCAGTTGCAGCGCCGTCCAGCACGCGCCCGCTGACGAGATGCCGCAGAACAAGCCTTCTTCACGCGCCAGTCGACGCGCCATGTCTTCGGCGTCCGACTGCGACACGTAGATCATCTCGTCCACAGCGGTGGGGTCATAGATTTTGGGCAGGTAAGCCTCAGGCCATTTGCGGATGCCGGGGATGCGTGAGCCTTCTGTGGGTTGGGCGCCCACGATGCGCACCTGCGGGTTGACGCTTTTGAGGAAGCGCGAGGTGCCGGTGATGGTGCCGGTAGTGCCCATGGCGCTGACGAAGTGGGTGATGCGCCCTTCAGTGTCGGCCCAGATCTCGGGGCCAGTCGTCTCAAAGTGGATGCGTGGGTTGTCGGGGTTGGCGAACTGGTCGAGGACCACGCCTTTGCCTTCGCGCACCATTTGATCGGCCAGATCGCGTGCGTACTCCATGCCGCCGCTCTTGGGCGTGAGGATCAACTCGGCGCCATAGGCCTTCATGGTTTGGGCGCGCTCGATGCTGAGGTCTTCCGGCATGATCAAGACCATGCGATAGCCCCGGATGGCTGCGGCCATGGCCAAGGCGATGCCGGTGTTGCCGGATGTGGCTTCGATCAGGGTGTCGCCGGGTTTGATGTCGCCACGCTCTTCGGCCCGGCGGATCATGCTGATGGCGGGGCGGTCTTTGACCGAGCCACCGGGGTTGTTGCCTTCCAGCTTGGCCAGGATGACGTTGCCACGGCTTGCGTTGTCGGCACCGGGGACACGTTGCAGTTGGATCATGGGCGTTTTGCCGATGACGTCTTCAAGCGTGAGGTAGGACATGAGTGGAGCGAATGCTGCGTTGTGTGATGGCGCTATTGTCTCAGGCAGACAAAGCCCGACGCCGCATGAGGCTGATGCCTGTTGATGCACGGCATCAGCGATGTATCAAGTTTGGGAGAGATCAGAGCCAGAACCGGCTTGATGACTTGCCGAGCGCGCATTCAAAGCTTCAAATCCAAGCATTGAACGGGTCGGGAAGGATTTGGTGCCCCAGGTCGGAATCGAACCGACACTCCTCGCGGAACGGGATTTTGAATCCCGCGCGTCTACCAATTTCGCCACCGGGGCTCCGATGTGAAGAACGCAACTATAGCACAAACTTTAATGAGTCAAACCAGACGCCAGTGCAGCGGTGTGGGTTCGAGCCGACAGTGCGGTGTTGGGCGCGGCGTTGAACAAGTAGCCCTGCCCTCTGACGGTGTGGATCAAACGAGGATGGCGCGGGTCATCGCCCAGTTTGTGGCGCAGCCGGGACACCAACAGATCGATGCTGCGTTCGAAGGCATCGAGTCCGCGTCCACGGGCCTCGTCCATCAACTGGTCGCGCGAGAACACCTGATAGGGCATGCTCAAAAACGCCAACAGCAGCCGGTATTCCGAGTGCGAGAGCGCCACGGTCTCTGATTGGGCATTGCTCAGCTGGCGACGTTCGGTGTCCAGCAGCCACGGCCCGAAGCGGATCCAGTTGGGTTGGCTGGGCGCACGATCGTGTTTGCGACGACGCAGGGCATGCAATCGCGCAGCCAGTTCACGTTGTTCGATGGGCTGCACCATGCAGTCGTCAGCCCCTTGGTCCAGCAAGGCCACACGGTCCATGGCACTGGCCTGGGTCACGAGGACCACGATGGGCTTGCCCAGTTGCCGAGCAGCCAGAAAGTCGGGGTGGGTGTAGGCCTGCTTCGCACAATCGGCCACCACCAGGCACACATCGGCGTGATGGACGGGCGCGTGTTCAGCCAAGGCAAAACCGAAAGGCACCAAATAGGCAGCCAGCGCGGGGTACATCGCCGGTTGCGCCTCGCTGCGCGTCTCGATCCAGTTGATGTGAGTGTGCACAGGGCCCATGAGGTACTCCAGCAGTCAAACAGCCTGGAGCCACTTTATGCAAGACCACCTTGTCGCAAAGCCCGGATTTGAGGCCGCTTTGAGGCCATTTGCTGCGCACTTTGCCCGCGAAACCGCACGTCAACGCTCTTTGTCATGCTCGATACAAAGCGGACACGAGGCCTATACACGGCCACGCAAAACTGGCATCACCCCATTCAAGGCAGCAGATCCATGGGGCATGGGGCACCCGATGCGGTGCCGGTTCGCAATGTTGAGAAAGGAAACTTCATCATGTCCACGATATCCAGTTCAATGTCCAGCATGGGCGCCTACGGGGGCTATGGCAACTATGGCGGAGGCCGAGCCCAACACATGGAGGGACGCGGCAAGCCCGACTTCTCCAAGATTGACACCGATGGCAGTGGCGGGCTGGATCAGACCGAGCTGAAAGCCATGTTGGAAAAGGGCCCGCAAAGCGCCAATGGGGTCAATGCCAGCGACATGTTCAGCAAGCTGGACACGGATGGAGACGGCAGCGTCACCGAGTCAGAACTGAAGAGCGGGCTCAAGCCCCCCTCCAACGACGATCAGGTGCAGCAAGGCGGCTGGGGTGCCATGGGCATGGACACACAGTCGTTTGCCAGCATGATGGGCGGTGGGATGAGTGGCATGGGTCCGATGCAAGGCCCACCACCTCCACCACCGAATGACGATCAAAGCTCATCCATCAGCGATGCCATCAACAGCCTGGACAGCGATGGCAATGGGTCCGTGTCGTCTTCAGAATTTGGCATCAGCAGCTCTGACACGAACAGCACACAAAAGGCCTTGTTCGATTCCATCGACACCGACAAGGATGGCAGCTTGAGCACCAAAGAAACCAACGCCTTCCAGGACCAGATCAAGGCCTTGCTGGAAAAGATTCAACAGATGGGGACGCAACAGGTGTCCAGCACCAATCAGTCCTCATCGCTCAGTGTGAGCGCTTGAAAGAGGGCAAAACAAAACCCCCGCATCTTCATGCGGGGGGTTGCTTTTGGTGAGAGGCAAAGCTCAGATCAGAAGGTTTCCCAGTCTTGCGAATCATGGCTGCTCGCCGGCGGAGCCGCTTGCGCCACCACGACAGGCGGCGGCAGCTGCGGTGATTTGACCTTGCTAGACATGCTGGGTTTGCTGACTTTGAATGCCTGCGCGCTGCTGACCTTGGCTTGGCTGATGACCACAGAGGCCTGACTTTGCACCGAGCCGCCTTGATAGGTTTTGAACGCGTTGACGGCCTGCGCCAATTTATTGGCCTGGCTGCGCAGGCTTTCAGCGGCGGCCATGCTCTCTTCAACCAGGGCGGCGTTTTGTTGGGTACTTTGATCCAATTGGGCAACAGCCTGGTTGATCTGGCCGATGCCTTGGCTTTGCTCGCTGCTGGCGTGCGCAATCTCGCCGACAAGATCCGTCACCTTGCGGACCTGTGTAACCACATCGCCCATGGTGGTGCCGGCCGTGCTGACCAGGGCACTGCCCGCGTTGACCTTTTCAACGCTGTCATTGATCAGTGTTTTGATTTCGCGAGCGGCATTGGCACTGCGTTGTGCCAAGGAGCGCACTTCACCTGCGACCACGGCAAAGCCGCGACCTTGCTCGCCTGCACGCGCCGCTTCTACTGCGGCATTCAAAGCCAGGATGTTGGTCTGGAAGGCAATGCCATCAATCACGCCAATGATGTCAGAAATCTTCTGGCTGGATGACTGGATGCCGTTCATGGTCTCAACCACTTGCTCCACGACCGAGCCACCGCGTGCGGCCACTTCGGATGCGGCACTGGCCAGTTGGTTGGCCTGGCGCGCGTTGTCGGCATTGGTGCGGACCGTGCCGGCCATTTGCTCGACTGCTGCAGCCGTTTCTTGCAGGCTGGACGCTTGCGATTCGGTGCGGGCGCTCAGGTCTGTGTTGCCTTGTGCGATTTGCGATGAGGCCGTGGCCACCGAATCTGCACCAACGCGAACCTGATTGACCGTCTCGGCCAAGCCAGCAATCATCTGAGACAAGGCCGACTGCATGTCACCAATTTCATCTTTGCGAGTCGAGGCCAGGCGCTGTGTGAGGTCGCCGCCGGCCACTGCTTTGATCACCTGCACCGATGCTTCCAGTGGCCGCGCCATCATGTTGGCAATGGTCAATGCCATGGCCATGCCCACAGCCAACACCAAGGCCAGGCAGCCCCAGATGGCCCAACGTGCATTGCTGTAAGTTTGTTCCGCCAGCTTGCCAGCCTCTATGCCCGATCGGGCGTTGAGATCAATGAGTTTGTCAAAGCCCACACTCACTCGCTGAAAGACCTGCTCTGACTGGCCGTTGGCCAATTGAACGGCCTCATCCCCATTGCTGGCGCTGGACGCGCTCAATATGGCTTGGTGCACGGTCAGGTAGTCAGCCCAGTCTTTTTTGAGTTGATCCCAAAGCGCCTGCTCTTCAGGCGAGCTGATGAGCTTGACGTAGGTCTCCTCGCCTTTCGCAAAGTCGGCCAGCCGTTTGGACATCTCAGATTCCAGGCGGCGCATGTCGCTGTCTTGCGTGGTGACCACGTGTTGCAGTTCAAATGAACGCAGGTCAGACGCGGCATTGTTCAAGCTTGCCAGCACAGCCACGCTGGGTAGCCAATTTGTCGCCAAATCGACGGATTTGTCGTTGACACTCGCCAGCCTGGCATTGGCAAAGAGCCCCAGAAACAGGGTCATGGCCAGCACCACAGAAAAGGCGGAAATCAATTTGGTACGCAAACGCAAATCAGCCAGCCACTGCATAGTAAGGTCCTCAGACAATCCAGTTGTACAGGTGTCATCGTTCCGCGACGTGCAGAACGGCTACCGGCAGTGTGAAGGCTCGTTGGCCCGGCCAATGTCCCAATACATGAGACAAATGACCCGTTTTTCCAACGCTCGCCGACCCACCCACAAAAACCAAGGTGGCCTGATGCTGGCCTATGATGGCAGCCAACTTGACACCTGACTGTTGAATTCAGCATGCCTCCTTTGCCACCGGTTACTCAAGCGTTCATCCTGGCCAACGTCGCGCTGTATTGCCTGGACTTCACGATGGGTGGGCTGCTGTTTCAGTGGTTTGCCCTGTGGCCGCTGCAGCACCCCTTCTTTTATCCCTGGCAGTTGGTGACCTACGCGTTCCTGCATGGCTCCATCGGGCACATCTTCTTCAACATGATGGGTTTGTGGATGTTTGGCAGCGAGTTGGAGCGTATCTGGGGTGGGCGTCGCTATGCCCACTTCATGTTGGCCAGCATCTTGAGCGCCGCCATTTGCCAGTTGCTGTTCAACCTGGTGGGGGGCTTTGGCTCGCCAACAGTCGGAGCCTCTGGTGGCTTATTCGGCTTGTTGCTGGCTTTTGCGATGATGTTCCCCAACCGCACCATCATGCCGCTGTTCCCGCCCATCCCGATGAAGGCCAAGGTGTTTGTCGGGATCTACGGCGCGCTGGAGTTGTTCTTGGGCGTGACGGGCACGCAATCGGGCGTGGCCCACTTTGCGCACTTGGGCGGGATGTTGGGCGGCTGGTTGATGCTGCGCTACTGGCGTGGACAGCCGCCATTCAAGGGCAGAACGGGCCGACGTCGTTGATGCACCAAATACGACCATTACCCCAAAAAACCAGCCCTCATTTGGTGCAAGCCAATGTATGGTTGACTGACTTAGTCGGATCCTACTGATTTCTGCTTAAGGCTTTACTGCATGAGTCCGAATAGAGGGCACACATTGATGTCACCTCTCCTTTAAGGATCTCAACATGACGGCCAAACAGCTCTTCGCCACCGCCTTGTTTGCATTGGTTTGCAGTTCAGGCGCCTATGCGTACGACCCCAAGGCGACCATTGCGGACCTGGATGCGAAATTGGCAGAACTGGGCGCCCCCAGCGTCAACGGCACGCAAAAGGTGGGGGACAAAGAGGCCCCGGCTTTGTACTTTGGCTCACACAAGCTCAACAACAACTACGAAGTCGTGGATGCGATTCGCAAAACGCATTGGGCCACGGCCACCGTGTTCGTCAAGGATGGCCATGAGTTTGTCCGCGTCAGCACCAATGTGTTGACGCCGGAAGGCAAACGCGGCGTGGGCACCGAACTGGCTCACAACAAAGCGTACGACGCGCTGATCAAAGGCGAGCAGTATTGCGGCGTCATCGACGTGCTGGGCACCTCATTTGACGCCTGCTACAACCCTGTCAAAGATGCCAAGGGGCAAATCATCGGTGCCAGCTACATCGGCCACCGGAAATAAGGCTCAGGGCGCGCTGCCGCCGTCGATCAACGACAAGACCTGCTTGTAGGCATGCCAGGAGGCATGCCCCAGCACCGGTCCGGCAATCAGCAACCCTGCGAAGCCCGGCAGCATGGCCACAACAACGATCAGGGTGATCAAAGCGCCCCAAAAGATCATCACCGGCATCTGGGACAAAAACAGGCGCATGCTGGTCAAGCCGGCGGTGACGGCGTCCACTGAACGGTCCATCATCAAGGGCATGCTGATGACGCTGACGGCGTAGATCAAGCCGGCAAAGATCGACCCGACGATGGTGTAGGCGATCACGAAGGTCAGGTTGTCGCCTTGCAGCAGATCGGCCACGGTGCCGTCCCATTGCGGCACGCCGTCAAAGCTGACGGCAAAGACAATCATGGCCGAGCGCCCCCACAGCATTTCCAGCACCAGCAACACGCCGGCGAAGATGCTGATCTGACTGGTGCTGGCGCGCCAGGCCATCAAGGATCGAACGAAACTGGGCCGGACGCCCCGCTCGATGCTGCGACTGGCGTCATACAAGCCCAGGCACAAAAATGGGCCGAGCAACAAGAAGCCCGCAGACAAGGCCAAGGTGTAAGCGGGCGCGTGCTTGAACGTCGCCAGCAGGAACCAGCCCATGGCGACAAAGCAAGCACCGTAAAACAGGCCGATGAGCGGGGCCCGCGTGAAGTCGCGCCAACCGGCGGCCAACCAGCGGATGGGGTCGGAGAAATGCACCGTGGCCAAAGGCCAGTCCAGGGCGCTGGGCTCGTGCGCAGGCGCCTGCAGGCCGCCTAAGGGATCGAGTGCGGGCTCTGGGGCCGCAGGGCGTGCGGGTGCGCGGCGACCGACACGGCTGCGAGACTGAGTCGAATCAGACCAGAGCCGGGAGCGGCGAAAGGCGGGACGGGCACGAGGGCGCCGACGGCGCGAAACCACGGCGTGATGCGACAGACGGCCAACCGATCCCATGCGTTCCTCAAGAGTGAGCCACGATGGGTCTTAAGCTAAATCAAGTCCGCCGCCGCCACCATCGGTGAAACCGCGCACTGTCAAACGACGCAGGCAAAACGGGAAGCGGTCAAAAGCGCCCGCTCCCGTCCGTTTGGTCAGGTTTTACGCACGCGGACGAGTTCGTCCAGGATCAGCAAGCCTGCCCCGATGGAGATGCCGCAGTCCGCGATGTTGAACGCGGGGAAGTGGCCGCCCGGGAACATGACCGCCATCCAGTTCCAGTGGAAGTCCAGGAAGTCGATCACGTAGCCGTGGATCAAGCGGTCGAGCACGTTGCCGATGGCGCCGCCCAAAATCAGCGACATGGCCCAGGCAAAGCGCTTTTGGTGGCCGTGCTGGCGCAGCATGTAGACGATGAAGCCGGTGGCCGCAAAGCCCAGGCCCACAAAGAACCAGCGCTGCCAGCCTCCGGCATGGGCCAGGAAGGAAAAGGCTGCGCCCGTGTTGTGCACCCGGACCACGTTGAAGAAGGACAGGACGTGGCGGCTGTCACCGTACTGGAAGAAGCCCAGGATCAAGGTCTTGGTGAACTGGTCCAGCAGGATGACGATCAGGGCCACGCCCAGCCAAGGCAGCAAGCCCTGGCTGGAAGAGGCGGACTTTTTGGTGGCCATCAGGCGTGCTCGCGGTGTTCACCCGCACCGTGCAGGTTGCTGTCGCAACGGCCGCAGATGGCGGGGTGTTCGGGGTTGATGCCGACGTCGTCACGGTAGTGCCAGCAGCGGTCGCACTTGGCGGCACCCGATGGCGTCACCGTGATGGCCAAGGACTCGCCCTCGGCCAAGGTGACCTTGGAGACGATCAAGACGAACTTGAGGTCCTCACCCAGGCTGGCCAGGATGGCGTGGTCGTCGGCTGTGGCCGTGAGGGTGATCGCGGCTTGCAGGGAGGCGCCCACCTTGCCTTCGGTGCGGACGGCTTCGATGTCCTTGTTGACCAGCTCGCGCACTTCGCGGATGCGGGCCCACTTGGTCAGCAAATCGGCTTGCTGCTCGGCGTTGGCAAAGTCTTTGAAATCCCAATAGGTTTCGGTGAAGATCGAGTCCGTTTGACCGTGACCGCCGTTGAAGACCTTCCACGCTTCTTCGGCGGTGAAGCTCAGGAACGGGGCCATCCAGCGCAGCATGCCGTTTGTGATGTGCCACAACGCGGTCTGCGCGGCGCGGCGAGCCTTGCTGTTGGTGGCGCTGGTGTACAGGCGGTCCTTGAGCACGTCCAGGTAGAACGCGCCCAGGTCTTCTGAGCAGTACACCTGCAACTTGGCGACCACGGGGTGGAACTCGTAGCGCTCGTAGTGGGCCAGGATGTCGGCCTGCAATTGGCCGGCACGGGCCAGGGCATAGCGGTCGATTTCCAGCAGCTCGTTCAAGGGCACTGCGTCGGTGGCCGGGTTGAAGTCGCTGGTGTTGGCCAGCAAGAAGCGCAAGGTGTTGCGGATGCGGCGGTAGCCGTCCACCACGCGAGCCAGGATCTTGTCGTCGATGCCCAAGTCGCCCGAGTAATCGGTGGACGCGGCCCACAGACGGATGATCTCGGCGCCCATCTTGCCGCTGATCTCTTGCGGCGCGACCACGTTGCCCACAGACTTGGACATCTTGCGGCCTTGGCCGTCCACGGTGAAGCCGTGGGTCAGCAGGCCCTTGTAAGGTGCGCGGCCATAAATGGCGCAAGCCGCCAGCAAGGAGCTGTGGAACCAGCCACGGTGCTGGTCGTGGCCTTCCAGGTACAGGTCGGCCTCGTGTAGCTCGTCGTGGCCGGCATCGGGGTGGCTGCCTTGCGCGGGGTTGAGCACGTGGAAGAAGGAGGTGCCGGAGTCAAACCACACGTCCAGGATGTCGGTGGACTTGCTGTACTCGGCAGCTTCCGTTCCCAGCCATTCAGCAGGGTCCAGCTTGGACCAGGCTTCGACGCCACCGGCTTCCACCAGGTCCGCGGCCTTGTCCATGAAGGCCATGGTTTGGGGATGCAGCTCGCCCGTCACCTTGTGCAG
Organism: Burkholderiales bacterium; assembly: GCA_028869095.1. Taxonomy (GTDB): domain Bacteria; phylum Pseudomonadota; class Gammaproteobacteria; order Burkholderiales; family Burkholderiaceae_C; genus Aquabacterium. The sequence goes on along the minus strand of JAGWTE010000002.1, from coordinate 12,057 downwards.
GAAAAAGGGCAGCGGCACGCCCCAGTTGCGCTGGCGGCTGATGCACCAGTCAGGGCGGTTGGCGATCATGTCGCGCAAGCGAGCACGGCCGTTTTCTGGGTAGAAGGTGGTTTGGTCGATGGCGTCCAAGGCCGTTTGGCGCAAGGTCTTGTCGGCCTTGTTGACGGTGAACACGCCCTCGCCCTCATCCATGCGCACGAACCACTGGGCGGCAGCGCGGAAGATGACCGGGGTTTTGTGACGCCAGCAGTGCGGATAGCTGTGGACGATGTCTTTGGTGGACAGCAGGCGGCCGTGCTCGCGCAGGGTCTCCAGGACCACGGGGGCGGCCTTCCAGATGTGCAGGCCGCCGAACAGGGGCAAGTCGGCTTCGTAGACGCCATTGCCTTGCACGGGGTTGAGGATGTCGTCGAACTTCAGGCCGTGGGCAATGCAGGAGTTGAAGTCGTCCACACCGTAAGCCGGCGCGGCGTGCACGATGCCGGTGCCGTCTTCGGCGCTGACGTACTCGGCCAGGTGAACCGGTGCTTCACGGTTGTAGCCTTCATGCACATGCGCCAAGGGGTGCTTGAACTTCAAGCCATCCAGCTTGGCGCCAGCCGTGGTGGCTATGACCTTGCAGTCGTCGGCTTCAAAGCCGTAGCGGGCCACGGCTTTTTCAACCAAGGACTCGGCCAAGACCAGCAGGCCCTTGGGCGTGTCGACCAGCGCGTAGGTCAGCTCGGCATGCACGTTCAAAGCCTGGTTGGCCGGGATGGTCCACGCGGTGGTGGTCCAGATCACGGCGAAGGCGTCTTTGCTCAGTGAGGCTTGGCCGAAGGCGGCGGCCAGCTTGGCCGGCTCGGCGCTCAGGAAGGCCACGTCCAGGGTCTGCGACTTCTTGTCGGCGTATTCAATTTCGAACTCGGCCAGGGACGAGCCGCAGTCAAAGCACCAGTACACGGGCTTGAGACCACGGTAGACGTAGCCACGCTCCATGATCTTCTTCAAAGCACGGATTTCATTGGCCTCGTTGCCAAAGTCCATGGTGCGATAGGGATGGGCCCAGTCGGCCAACACGCCCAGGCGCTTGAAGTCGGTGCGTTGGCCGTCGATCTGCTCGGCGGCGTAGACACGGGCCTTGGCTTGAACGTCGTCGCGGCTCAGGTTGCGGCCAAAGGTCTTTTCGATCTGGTTCTCGATGGGCAGGCCGTGGCAGTCCCAGCCGGGCACGTAGATGGCGTCCAGGCCCTTGAGCTGGCGCGCCTTGACGATCATGTCCTTGAGGATCTTGTTGACGGCGTGGCCGATGTGGATGTTGCCGTTGGCGTACGGAGGGCCGTCGTGCAGCACGAACTTGGGCGCACCCTTGCGTGCGGCGCGCAGCTTGTCGTACAGGCCGTTTTGCTCCCACTCGGCGACCCAGCCGGGTTCGCGCTTGGGCAGGTCCCCCCGCATCGGGAAGGGGGTGTCGGGCATGTTCAAGGTGGCGCGGTATTGGCTTTCCGGCGCGGATTTGTCGGCGGACTTTGCGGCGGCTTTTTCAGCGTTCTTGGGGTTCGAGGCAGATTTGTCTTGGCTCATGGCAGAAATTCTTCAGCAAGGGGCCAGCGGTGGGCTTGAGTAACCACCGCCATCCCGGGTATCAGGTGAGCCGCATCTCCCCGAAGGGCCGCGGCCAGGCATCAGCAGTCGAGGGTGGTGATCGTCAAATTCGATCGCGGGTGGTCTGCCGACCCTGGGCTTCAAAGAACTCGCGCGCATCGGCGATGTCCTTGTGGATGGCCGCCTGCAACGCCTCCAGCCCGTCAAAACGGGCTTCATCTCGGATTTTGTGCAGCAGTTCCACGCGCACGATTTTACCGTAGCCCCCTTCAGATCCCAGATCTTGGGGCCAGTCGAAGCAATGGACCTCCAACAGGACGCGTCCGGCCTCTTCCACGGTGGGGCGCACACCCAGGCTGGCCACGCCTTCCAAAGGCTGGTCCGCCAGCCCATGGGTGCGCACGGCAAAGATGCCCATGGTGGCGGGTTTGGGATGCCCAAATTGCACATTGAGGGTGCGGCAATCCAGGCTGCGGCCCAGTTTTTGACCATGCACGACGTGGCCGCTGACCGTGTAGGGACGCCCCAGCATGGTCGCCACCGCCGTCATGTCACCCCGGCCCAAGGCATCGCGCACCAAGGAGGACGACACCCGCTCGCCATGGACTTCGTAACTGAGCATGCGGGCCACATCGAAGCCTTTGGCATTGCCCAGGGCGTCGAGCATGGCGTAGTCGCCCGCCCGCTTGGCGCCGAAACGGAAGTCATCGCCCACCAAGACATAGCGTGCGTGCAGGCCATCGACCAAAATGCGGTCGACAAAGTCCTCAGGGCTGAGGCTGGCCAGGGCATGGTCAAAGGGCAGGATCACCACTTGGTCGACACCGCAGTTTTCCAGCTCGGACAACTTGTCGCGCAAGGTGGCGATGCGGCTGGGCGCCAGGCCCGGCTTGCCCATCAGGGTGGCAAAGTAGTCACGCGGGTGCGGCTCGAAGGTCAGCACCGTGCAGGGCACGCCCCGGTGCTTGGCTTCGTTTCGCAACAGCGCCAGCATGGCCTGATGCCCCCGGTGCACACCGTCAAAATTGCCGATGGTCAGGGCACAGGCGGGCGCCAGTGCGGCGTGTTGGATGCCTCGAAAAACTTGCATGGTCGCCGATTATCCCTGCTTGCCGGCCACCGGTTTAGCGGCCCGCCGTGGCAACACCACAGCGGGGTCGTCAATCCAGCGCCATTGGCCGGGGGCCATGTCGGCTGGCAAGGTCAGCTCACCGATCTGGCTGCGGTGCAGGGCTTCCACACGGTTGCTGACGGCGGCCACCATGCGTTTGACCTGGTGGTATTTGCCTTCGGTCAGGGTCAGGCGCAGCAGGTGCTCGCCCGCCACCTCGGCGCCCTCGGCCTTGACGGGCTTGGGGTCGTCTTCCAGCACCACGCCGGCCAGCAGCTTGTCGCACTGCGCCTGGGTGATGGGGTGCTTGGTGGTGGCCTCGTAGATTTTGGGCACGTGGTGCTTGGGCGAGGTCAGCTTGTGCACCAAGGGGCCGTCGTCGGTCATCAGCAGCAGGCCGGTGGTGTCCTGGTCCAGCCGCCCTACGGGCTGCAGGCCACGGCGGCGCAAGGGCAAGGGCAGCAGGTTGTGCACCCCTGGCCAGGCGCCTGGCTTGAGCGAACATTCATAGCCGGACGGCTTGTTCAGCACGATCAGGGCCTTGGCGTGGTAGATCCACTCTTGCCCCTCAACCGTGAAGCGCAGGCCTTCGGTGGCCCAGTCGCTATCGGGGTCGTCCACGACCTGGCCGTTGATGGACACACGGCCGGACAGGATCAGGCCTTCGCACTCGCGTCGTGCTCCAAACCCTTGTGAAAACAAAATCTGATCCAGGGTGTCGTGCCCTGCGGGAAGACGATGACGTGGCGGCATGTCGGGTTTGCTTAAATGCTGGAAAAAGCAGGATTGTCCTGCCATGATGCCAGCCAGTGTGGCGGCCGGGAGTTTGTCCATGCGGGTTCACCATTTGAATTGCGGGTCGATGTGTCCTTTGGGACGCCGCCTGCTCATGGGTGAAGGCGGCTGGACTGCCCCCGCACGGCTGTGTTGCCATTGTCTGTTGATCGAAGGGAGCCAGGGGCTGATCCTGGTCGACACAGGCCTGGGCACCCGCGACGTGGCCCGGCCCGGAACCTTGGGCGGGCTGTTCAATGGCTTGGCCCGTCCGCGTTTGCAGATGTCCGAGACGGCCCTGCACCAGATCCGCGAGTTGGGGTTTGACCCGCGCGATGTGCGCCACATCGTCCCCACTCACCTGGACTTGGACCACGCTGGCGGCATCGCCGACTTTCCGGCGGCCCACGTCCATGTCTATGCGACCGAATTGCGAGCCGCCCAGGCACGCGCCACGCTGAATGAGCGGCTGCGTTACGTGCCGCGCCAGTGGGCCCACGGCCCGCGTTGGGTCAGCCACGATCTGAAAGGCGACAAGTGGTTCGGCATGGAGGCCGTGCGTGCGCTGCCCGACACCGAAGACGAAGTCCTGCTGGTGCCCTTAGTGGGTCACACGCGGGGCCACTGTGGCGTGGCCGTTCGGACCGATGAGGGCTGGCTGCTTCATTGCGGCGACGCCTACTTCTACCGGGGTGAGGTGGACCAGGAACCCACCTGCCCCGTCGGGCTGAGGTTTTTGCAATGGATGCTGGCCATGGACAACCCCAAGCGGCTGGCCAATCAGCGGCGGCTGCGCAAGCTCAAAGACTTGTTTGGTGACGAGGTGACACTGACGAGCGCCCATGACCCGGTCGAACTCAGCATGCTGGCGTCGGCCGCCAGCTACCGGGCGCAGCACCCGGCAGAGGGTTTCAACACCCTTTACGAGACAGCCGCCTGACTCTGGGGTCGATCTGTTGCCCCTGGTCCGTCAAAACCGTTTGGTCAGGGTCAGGGTGTCGTTCTCGCGCTTCATCTGGAATCGGGTCAGGAACGAGTTGCCCAAGAGGATGTAGGGCATGCCTTGGGGCGACACCGTGGCGTCCACATTGAACACCTCCACGTCCTGAATGCGCAGCGAGGTCAGGCTCACCCGATAGGACGGCACCACGCCGTTGGCGGTGCTGATGTACATGCGCTGGCCTTGTTCGAACGCGATGCCCAGACGACGGGCCTCATCGGCCCCCATGGCCACCGAGGTCGCCCCCGTGTCCACCAAAAATTGGGTCGCCCGCCCATTGACCGAGCCCGCGGTCACAAAGTGACCTCCCGAGCCGGCCGTCAGGATGATGGACGTGCCCTGTGCGCCGCCCAAGCCCCCGCCGATGCTGACCGGCGCCCCGCCCAACTGCACGGTCTGGCGCTTGCCAGACACCTCGACCACGGCCTGGTCTGAAGCCACGCTGACAACCTTGACGCCCTGGTAGGTGTCACCTGCCGCCAGGGCCTTGGGTGCGCCCCCATTGACCACCAACAGGGCTTTGCTGCCCATGCCGCCGGTCATGGCCACGCTTTGGGCCTGGCAAGAAAAACTGGCCCAAGCCAGAACAGCGGCCGCCACGAAGGTGAAACGTTGAGGAGTCATGGCTGCCAGCGTAGCGCCTGTGGTGGCACTCAATCGCGGAAATTGTTGAACGACAGGGGTGCTTCCGTGATTTCTTTTTTGAGCAGCGCCATGGTGGCCTGCAGGTCGTCGCGCTTGTTGCCTTGCACGCGCACGGTGTCGCCCTGGATGCTGGCGGTGACCTTGATCTTGCTGTCCTTGATCACCTTCTGGATCTTCTTGGACAGCTCAGATTCGATGCCGGCTTTGATGGTGATGGTCTGCTTGACCTTGTCGCCGCCGATTTTTTCGACCTTGCCAATGTCCAGGAAGCGGGCGTCCACGCTGCGCTTGGTGAGCTTGTTGGTCAGGATGTCGCGCACCTGGTCAAGCTGGAAGTCGCTGTCACCCAAGATGATGATTTGCTTCTCTTTTTCCTTGAATTCGATGGCGGCACTGGTGCCCTTGAAATCGAAGCGGGTGCCGATTTCTTTGCTGGTTTGGTCGACGGCATTGCGCACCTCGACCAGGTTGGGATCCAGAACGGCGTCAAAAGTAGGCATGAAATTCTCCTTTGTGTCTGCGAAAATTCTGCCATGCACCAACCCCTTGACGTCGCGCGGGGCGCAAACCTTCGCGCATACAACACTTTTGGCCTGTCGGCGGCGGCCCAAACTCTGGTCCGAGTTCAAACGGAGGCCCAGGTGCGCCAGGTCGTCAACCACCCCGAATTGGGCCGTGCGCCCAAGTTCATTTTGGGCGGCGGCTCCAACCTGGTCCTGACCCAGGACGTCCAAGCCTGCGTGATCAAGGTCGAAATCAAGGGCCGCGAGTTGATCGAAACCCGCGACGACGCCTGGATTGTGGAAGTGGGCGCGGGCGAGTCCTGGCACGACACGGTGGCCTGGTGCCTGGACCAAGGCCTGCCCGGGCTGGAGAACATGGCCCTGATCCCCGGCACGGTGGGCGCCGCACCGGTGCAGAACATTGGCGCCTATGGCGTCGAATTGAAAGACCGCCTGGATTCATTGGACGGCGTGGACATGATCACCGGCCGCATGGTGACCTTGGCCGCCGATCAGTGCCGCTTTGGCTACCGCGACAGTGTGTTCAAACAGCTGCTCGCCGGCAAAACCGTGATCACCAAGGTGCGGCTGCGCCTGCCTCGTCCTTGGCAGCCGGTGACAGGCTACATGGAGCTGGAGCGCAAGATGGCCGAGACGGGCATCACCCAGCCCGATGCGCGCCAGATCTTCAATTGGATCTGCGAGATCCGCCGCGCCAAGTTGCCTGACCCCGCCACCATTGGCAATGCCGGCAGCTTCTTCAAGAACCCGGTGGTGACGGCCGAACAATGCCGCGACATCATCGGCCGTGACCCTGAGATCGTGCACTACGCCCTGCCCGATGGCAGCTTCAAACTGGCCGCCGGCTGGATGATCGACGCCTGTGGTTGGAAGGGCAAGTCCATCGGCCGCGCCGGGGTTTACGACAAGCAGGCACTGGTGCTGGTCAACCACGGTGGAGCCAGTGGCGCCGAGGTGGTCACGCTGGCGCGGGCGATTCAAGAAAGCGTCTACGGGCGTTTTGGCATCCGCTTGGAGCCCGAGCCCGTGGTGGTCTAGCCTCGCCAGCCTGAGGGTGATGACGCCTTGGGCAAGGTCAGGGTGGCGCGCAAGCCCCCTTCTGTTCGGTTGGACAAGGTCAAGGTGCCGCCTTGGCGCAGCGTCAATTCGCGGGCGATGTAGAGACCCAAGCCCACGCCGCCGAGATCGCGGTGGCGCGAGGCATCCAGGCGCACAAAGGGTTTGAACACGTCTTCGAGCATGGCCTGAGGGATGCCCGGCCCGTGGTCATCGACGGTGATGATGACCTGCCCACGCCCATTTGACACGGTCACCAAAGCGGAATGCCCGTAACGAATGGCGTTGCTGATCAGGTTGTTCAACACCCGCTTCAAAGCCACAGGCTGGACACGGGCGGTGACCTGATCTCCTTGCGCACTGACGGCTTGCCCCTCTTCGGCCAGATCGTCCGACAAGGCCTGAACCATGGCCAGCAAATCCACAGGCACCGCAGACTCTTGGTTTCGCTCCTCATTGAGGGCATCGAGCACGGCCTCGATCAGGGCGTTGATGTCCTGAATGTCTTGCACACAGCGCTCAACCACGGGATCAGGACGCAAGCGTTCCAACCGCATGCGCAGACGGGTCAAAGGCGTGCGCAGATCGTGCGACACCGCCCCCATCAACAGGCTGCGCTCGTCAAACTGGCTGCGCAAGCGGCGGGCCATCTCGTTGAAGCTGTGCGCCATCTGGCGCACCTCCACCGGGCCTTGCGTGTCGTCAAGGTGATCGATGGGATTGGAGGCCGTGGACGCATGAACGCCGGGCGTCAGAGGGGGCCCGATGCGGTGCCCACCGGCATGTCCACCGGCATGCCCACTGCCGATCGATTGCCCCAAACTTTGAGCCGCTTGGGCCAGTTGACGCATGGGCCTTGTCAACCACAACGCCCCCAACCAGGCAGCCACCCCCATCACCCCGATGCGCACCACATAGTCCAACCACATGGACGGATGCGGAGGCGGCCCATACTCCGAGTGAGCCCTTTGCGAATCAGGTCCTAGTCCAACTTGCTCGCCTGGTCCGCCGGGCTGCCCCCCCGGCTCCATCGGCAGCAGCCCCGGAGGCATCGCCGGGGGGAACACCGCCGACGATGGCATGTCCCGCGACGGCGGCTGAAAGCCCTCTGGCCCAGCCGGATGCGATGGGTGCGCGAGCCAAAAGCCAAGCCAATGGCTGCCCACCAGCGTCAGCCACAGCAACAAAAACAGGCGTTTGCTCAGCGAATCAACCCACCAGCGCTTCATGCGCAGACCTTCGCGGCCAGCATGTAGCCCTCACCCCGGATGGTTCGGATCAAGGACGGCATGCCCGACGAATCCCGCAGCTTTTGACGCAAGCGCGACACGGTCAAATCCACGCTGCGGTCATTGACCACGACGCCCGGCGTCACGGTCAGCTCGATCAGCTGTTCACGCGACAACACCGCTTCCGCGCGGTCCACCAAAACCGCCAACAGGCGAAACTCAGCGGCCGACAAATGCACCACGATGCCATCTGGCGAGGTGAGCTGGCGGCGCAATCGGTCAAACATCCAGCCTTGGAACATCACCACCGACGAGCCCGTTTTGTCTTCGCGATGAGCCGGCGACAGTCGGCGCAAGACCGCATGGATGCGCGCCACCAACTCTCGTGGCTCAAAGGGTTTGCCAATGTAGTCGTCTGCCCCAATTTCCAGGCCCACCACGCGACTGACCGGGTCCCCCTGGGCCGTCAGCATGATCACCGGCATCAAACTGCGGGCTCGCAGCTGCCGGCACAACTCCAGGCCATTGGCATCGGGCAGCATCAGGTCCAGCAAGACCAAATCAAAGGTCTGCCGCTTCATGGCTGCCTCCATCTGCCGCGCAGACGACACGGCCGTCACAGCCATCCCATAGCCCTGCAGATACTGGGTCACCAACTCCAGGATGTCGATGTCATCCTCTACCAGCAAACACTGGATCACAACGCCCCTCCTGGCCGCCAACGTACAACCGGCAGCAGCTTATCAATCCCTGCCGATCACAGGGGACGCAGCCAAATAACTTCACAAACCTTCACCTTAGGGACATGCGCAGGATGTGGGCCGGTCCGTCCTATACTTTCCGGACAGGTTTAAAAGATTCGGAGGTTTTCCATGCGTTCTGCTCTCGCTTTGACTTTGCTCGCCGGCTTGCTGGCTACAACAGGTTGCTCCACTGCCCCCACCATGGGCGACAACAAAGGCGTCGTCAGCGGCGCGGCAGGCGGTGGCAGCACCGAAGGTGAGAACACCTCGCTGGAAAAATGCTCCGAGTCGCTGGGCACCCTGGCCATTGAAGAAGACACCACTGCTCCTTGGTATTACCACCTGCGCGAACATCAACTGGGCTCGACCGTGCCCGTGCTGCGCTTGATGATCCAGCAAAGCAACTGCTTCGTGATCGTGGAACGCGGCCGCAGCATGCACAACGTGATGCGTGAACGTGAGCTGGCGCGTGACGACGAAAGCCGCGCAGGCAGCAACTTCCAAAAGGGCCAGTTGGTAGCCGCTGACTACACCATGAGCCCTGCCATCCAGTTCTCGGGTAAGACCGGTGGCGGCAGCGCTTTCGGTGGCGGCTTGGTGGGCAGCGTGTTCGGTGCCGTGGCCGGATCGATGGGCCGCAATGAGGCCTCGACCACCTTGCTGCTGATCGACAACCGCTCGGGCGTACAGATCGCCGCAGCCGAGGGCACGGCCAAGAACTTTGACTTCGGCATGCTGGGTGCGGCCTTTGGTGGTGGCGCCTTTGGCGGTGGCGGCGGCTATTCCCAAACGCCGCAAGGCAAGGTGGTCGTGGCTGCGTTTGCTGACTCGTACAACCAGATGGTCAAGGCCGTGCGCAACTACAAGGCCCAAACCGTCAAGGGCGGTCTGGGTACTGGCGGCCGACTGGGCGTGCAAGGTGGCGACACCGATGCGTCCAAAGAGGTCGACGCCAACATCAAGGCCGGCAACAAGGCCAAGAAGAAGTGATCATGGCCAGCCCAACCTTGCGTGCAGTGGGGCTGTCGCTGGCTTTGGCGACAGGCTGGATCAACGGTGCCTGCGCTGCTGAGTTCAACCTGTTCCTGACCTGCACCGGCACGGTTAATGTTCATGGCCAGACCAAGCCTGCGAACCTGGACTTGGCCATGCGCGACAACAACACGACGGCCTTGATTCAGCAGTCCAACGTGCTGCCCATTGGTGAGCGCTTCAAGTACACGGCCAGCCCGGTTTCCTACACGATGCTGTACAAGATGCCGCGCCCGGGCACCGTCGTGTACCAGGATTGGGTCAGCGGCCAGTTGATCATCTGGCAACCCAATCTGAAGCGCCTGGCCACCATCCGCATGGCCATTGATCGTCACAGCGGCAAGCTCAATGGCGAGATGCTGGACTTTGATGATGTGTCTCTGGGCACGCTGGCCATGGAATGCGCCGCCCGCGACATGGAAGATGCACCCGAGCCTAAGTTCTGATTGAGGCCCTAGCGTCAGCCCCACCTCAAATCGGATTGGCCACAAAAAAGCCGCTCAGTCAGAGCGGCTTTTTCTTTGGTGCGAGGAAACCGGCAAGGGTCGCCCCTTTCAGGGTTGATCAGCCGAAGTGGCAGATGTAGTGGTAGGGCTCGCCTTCCACCTTGATCTCGAACGACGAATTGCCGGGCACGTTGAAGCTTTCGCCCGCGCCGTAGGTCTTCCATTCGGAAGAGCCGGCCAGCTTGATGGTGGCCTTGCCAGCAACGGTTTCCATGATTTCAGGCGCGCCGGTGTTGAAGGTCAGCGTAGCAGGCAGGATCACGCCAACAGACTTGCGAACGCCGTCTGCCAGGGTCACGGTATGGGACACGCACTTGCCGTCAAAGTAGACATTGGCTTGGGTGGCAACGGTGCCGGCCAGGGTGGTGGTGGTCATGAACAGGTCTCCAGACAATGAAAAGGCCGATGCATGTTGAACCGATGCACCGGCCTGATGGGATCAAGAATCAAGCCGCTTTTTTGGCTGCGGCGCGCTTGGCTGCAGGTTTGGCTGCAGGTTGAGCAGCAGGCTTGGCAGCGGGTGTGGCCGCCTTGGGCGCAGCGGTCTTGGGAGCGGCAGCCTTCTTGGCCGCTGGCTTGCGGGCAGCCGGCTTGGCCGCGCCCTTGGCACCCTTGGCACCCTTGGCGCCAGCAGCACGTTGCGCCTTGACGTTGGCACCAATGCGCAGACGCAGGGCGTTGAGCTTGATGAAGCCCGCAGCGTCAGCCTGGTTGTAGGCACCGCCGTCATCGTCAAAGGTCGAGATCTTGGCGTCGAACAGGCTGTCGGTCTTGGACTCGCGGCCCACGACCAGGATGGTGCCCTTGTACAGCTTGAGTTTGACGGTACCGTTGACGGTCTCTTGGCTCTTGTCGATCAGGCCTTGCAGCAGTTCGCGCTCAGGGCTGAACCAGTAGCCGTTGTAGATCATGCGGGCGTAGCGAGGCATCAGGTCATCCTTCAACGCCAGGACTTCGCGGTCCAGGGTGATGGATTCGATGGCGCGGTGGCCCGACAACAAGATGGTGCCGCCAGGGGTTTCGTAGCAGCCTCGGCTCTTCATGCCGACGTAACGGTTCTCAACCTTGTCCAAACGGCCAATGCCATGCTTGCCGCCGATTTCGTTCAGCTTGGTCAGGACGGTGGCGGGCGACATCTTCACGCCGTCGATGGCGACCACGTCACCCTTGGCATAGGTCAGCTCGATGATCTGGGGCTTGTTGGGCGCCTTCTCGGGCGACACGGTCAGACGCCACATATTGGCTTCGGGCTCGAAGTTTGGATCTTCCAGCACGCCACCTTCGTAGCTGATGTGCAGCAAGTTGGCGTCCATCGAGTAAGGGGCGCCGCCCTTGCGCTTCTTGAAGTCGACCGGGATGCCGTGCTTGTCAGCGTAAGCCAGCAGCTTTTCGCGGCTCAGCAGATCCCACTCACGCCACGGTGCGATCACCTTGACGCCGGGCAGCAGCGCATAGGCGCCCAGTTCGAAACGAACCTGGTCGTTGCCCTTGCCGGTGGCGCCGTGAGAGATGGCGTCGCCCTTGGTCTTCTTGGCGATCTCGATCAGGCGCTTGGCGATCAGGGGGCGAGCGATGGAGGTGCCCAGCAGGTATTCACCTTCGTACAGCGCGTTGGCGCGGAACATGGGGAACACGAAGTCGCGCACGAATTCTTCACGCAGGTCTTCGATGAAGATGTTTTCGGGCTTGATGCCCATCTTCAGCGCCTTGGCGCGTGCGGGCTCGATCTCTTCACCTTGGCCGATGTCGGCGGTGAAGGTCACGACTTCGCAGTTGTACTCGTCTTGCAACCACTTCAGGATGATCGAAGTGTCCAAACCACCCGAGTAGGCCAGCACGACTTTCTTGACTTT
>JAGWTE010000285.1 GCA_028869095.1 Burkholderiales bacterium | reverse complement strand
ACCCGCCGGTCAAACGCATAGTCCTTGAACGCTTGCAGCCACGGTCGCAAACACAGGCCGGGCACACGTTGCTGCGCCCGCTTCAACGTGCGCTCCACAATGGCATAGGGGGCGGCAACCGGGTCCCGGTTCCCCGGAATGCCAAACGTGAAGCCCGATGGATACAGCATGGGTGACAAGACATCGGCATGTGGCGCCAAGGCTTCCAGCTGCTGACCGATCAAGGTGTCATTCGTGTTCCAGGCCACGTAGCCAAAAATGTCTGCCGCAACAAAGACGTTGTAGCGCATCAAACGCGCGCGGGCCGCATCCAAAAAACCCGTGATCGCCGCAACGCGATGCTCTTCCGTATTGGCTTCGCCAAACGCCAGCCCCACCGCATCTGGAAAGCGAACGTAGTCAAATTGCACCTCGTCAAACCCCAACTGCGCAGCCTCTTCAGCAATGTCCAGACTGCGCTCCCACGCCTCATGCTTGGTCGCGTCAATCCAGGCCACGTCTTCACCGTCTCGCCACAAACTGCCATCAGCACGGTGCACGGCCCATTGCGGATGAGCTGTTGCCCAATGGTCGTCCTTGAAGGTCGCAACGCGCGCGATCAAATACAAGCCTTGCTCATGCAGGTGCTTGACCATGGCCGGCATGTCCGCCACCGTGATCGGTTTTTGCGGCCCCAACCCAGAGTCCGCCACCGATGCACTGCGATACGGCACCATGCCCCGGTCGTCCTTGAGATCAATCACCAAGGCATTGAGCTCAGTGTTCTCAATCACCTTCAAGGCATCCCCCCGCAACACCGAGCTGCCAATGCCAAACACCGACAGGTACAAGGCCTTGGGATGCAAGGGCGGCAAGGCCAAGACCACCTTGTCTGTGCCCGCTGGCGGCAAAGCCACGGTCTGGCGGCCATAGCCACAGGCTCGCGCGCCCACGCCTTTGGCATCGGCCGAGGCCTTGATCTCAAAGTGCCCGGACTCATCCGTTCGCACCGCCTGCTCGCCCACCACCACAGTGGCTTTGGCCACAGCTTGATGGGTAACGGCGTCCACCACGCTGCCTTCCAGGGCCCATGCGGGCTTTGAGCCCAGCCCCCAAGCCACAGCCATCGCCACCACCGCGACAGCCACGTGCCTTGGCAAGTCGCTGGCCCACCACCTTGCACGCACCCCGCGCTCCATCACACATCCTCCTGTGCAAACGCCGCTTCTAGTCGCGCCGCCAATTGAGCGGCGTCCACACTGTCCACCATCAGATGGCGCGGCACGGCATACAAAGGATCGTGCCTGGATGCCGAGCGGTTCTCCAGCGCAAAAGCGGCCCGATACCCGCTCTCTTGGGCCCATTGCTGCAAGCCAGGATCACTCAATCCAAACGGCCAGGCCAACAAGGACGCCGACACATCCAAACGCTTGTTCAACGCCTCTTGCGAGCGCCGCAATTGATCCCGCGCATGGCGCTCAAACACATCGGCAGACATGGTCTGCCGGTCCCGCAGCAGATTCGGATGCCAGTAGGTATGCGACTGAATGGACACCCTTGGATCCGTTCGCAGCTGACGCAACTGTTCCCACGTCATCGCATAGCTGGCATTGGAGATCGCAGACGGATAGATGAACAGCGTCACCGGCCAGCCCTCGCGCTGCAACAAGGGGGCCATGACCTCGAACTGAGATCGGTGACCATCGTCGGCCGTCAGCACCACAGCCCGCGGGGGCAGCGGCCCGCGCTCGCCCCGGCGATATGCCACCCAATCAGCCAAAGGCACCACCGTGCAGCCCAAGCGCTTGATCGTGCTCAAGTGAGACTCAAAGCGCGCGGTACGCAGCGTCATGCTGTCCAACACCGTGGGCGCAAACCGGTGATAGACCAGGATGGGAACACGGGTAGCCCGTGCCTCCGGCCCCGACTCCAGCGCACGGGCCCCAAGCGGCCA
>JAGWTE010000284.1 GCA_028869095.1 Burkholderiales bacterium | reverse complement strand
CACCGCACCAACCTGATCGGCATGGGCGTGATGCCCCTGGAGTTCAAGCCGGGCACCAACCGCCTGACTTTGGCTTTGGACGGCACCGAGACCTATGACGTGGAAGGCGACCTGAAGCCCCGCACGGACCTGACGCTCGTCATCACCCGCAAGAGCGGCGAAGTGGTGAAGGTGCCGATGACCTGCCGTCTGGATACCGCCGAAGAGGTTTCCGTGTACCAGGCTGGTGGCGTGCTCCAACGTTTTGCGCAGGATTTTTTAGCAGCTAACAAAGCCGACTGAACCTCTACGCGCGGACAAGGGGCATTGGGGCAACCTGAGGCCCCTTTTTCACACCTTGTTTCAGCGCCAAAATTGATGCAAAATCGCATCATTCTTGACGCAAGGATCATGATGCGCACCACCGTCACCATCGACGACGATTTGTACGAAAAAGCCTTGGAAGTGGCCGACCCAGCCATGGACAAGGCCGATCTGTTCCGTGAGGCCATCAAGACCTTCGTGCGCGTGCAGGCTGCCAAGCGCCTGGCAGCACTGGGCGGAGCCGCCCCCAAGATGAAAGACATCCCGCGCCAGCGGGGCACCTTGGCATCATGAGTGGCGTGCTGATCGATACATCCGTGTGGGTGGCCCACTTCCGCCAACGCAACGCGTCGCTCGTGGCCTTGCTGGCCACCGACCAAGCTCTGATGCACCCCATGGTCCTGGGGGAGTTGGCCTGCGGCACACCCCCTGAGCGCACCCGAACCTTGTCCGACCTGGGCCTGCTGCAAGTCACCCAGCAGGCCAGCTTGCGCGAAGTCATCGCCTTTGTAGACGGCGAACAGCTCTATGGCCTGGGCTGCGGCCTGGTGGACATGAGCCTGCTCGCCTCCACCTTATTGACCCCTGGCGCCACGCTCTGGACGCTCGACAAGCGCTTGGCCGAACTGGCCACGCGCTTCAAGGTAGCGCACCAAGCGCCGCTGCATTGAGGAGCCAGGACGGTGTCATACAACGAACAAGAAACCCGTTTCTTCCTGATCGACCGTGTGCTGTGGGACAAGGGCTACAACACCCATCAACGCATCAGGATGGAAACCCCGGCCCCGGTTGAGCCCTCGGGCCACAAAGGGCGCCGCCGCAAGGGCGCTGGCCGCGTGGACTACCTGCTGTGCGTTCAAGTAGGTGACATGCCACAGCCCTTGCCTGTGGGCGTACTGGAAGCCAAGCACGCAGGCGAAGACCCGCTCAAAGGCATGCAGCAAGCCAAAGGCTATGCCGACTGCCTGCGCTTTGACGCCAAGTACGTTTTCTCCACCAACGGCCACCTCTACGGCGAGTTTGATTTCTTCACCAATCTGCAAGCTGGCCCGATTCCGTTTGCCGACTTCCCATCACACGCGGACCTGACCGCGCGCTACGCCAAAGACACCGGCATTGACCTCGCTCGCCCACAAGCTGCCATGCTGTTCCAGCCCGACAGCCCGGCGTGGTCGCTGTCCCGCTATTACCAGGATGCCGCCATCCGCGCCGCGTTCGAAAAAATCCTGCTCGACCAACAACAAGGTCAAGCCCCCCGCGTTCTGCTGGCACTGGCCACGGGCGCAGGCAAAACCATCATCGCCACCAACCTGCTGTGGCGCTTGAACCAGGCCGGGCAATTGCCCAAGCCCGCACTCTTTCTTTGCGACCGCGATGAGTTGCGCGAACAGGCTTACAGCAAACTCAAAGCCGCCTTTGGCGACAACGCCCGCATCGTCAAAACCGAGAAGGGCAAAAACGCCGCCCAGAACGCCCGCGTGCACATCGCCACTTACCAAACGCTGGGTCTGGATGAGGATACCGCCGATGACAACAGCGAAGCCTTCGCCAGCTTCCTGAGCGAGCACTACGGCGAAGACGCCTTCAGCGTCATCATCATCGACGAGTGCCACCGCTCCGCCTGGGGCCGTTGGTCT
>JAGWTE010000283.1 GCA_028869095.1 Burkholderiales bacterium | reverse complement strand
GCGTTGTCGGTGATGGCAGTCAAGGCCGTGGCCCCGAAGAACACGGCGTTCTCATCCATTTTCAACAGCAAAGGCTCCAGCCACCACTGTTGCTGGCCACCCAGCACCACCAGGCCCGCCAGGAAGAAGGCCACCAGCAAACCTTCTCGCAGAATCAAGGGGGATTGGTAGCGCTCATATGCGGCCGTGAAGCCCAAGAAGAACATGAACAGGCCCATGAATACCGCAGGGTGGTGGGCAAAGACCACGATGCCAGCCAGGAACACCAAATGGATGGCCGTCACCAGCAGCGGCGGCCGGGCGTCAGCCACCGTCGCGTCCATCGGGGGCAAGGATCGCAATTCTTTTCTGAACAGCAAGACCAGGCCGATGGCATTGGTCACGATGGCCAGAGCGGCCTTGTCACCAAAATGCAGGAACATGAAGGCCAAATCCCAACCCCAGGCGTTGGCCACCATCAGCACTGGCGGGGCCGCATAAGGGGTCAATGTGCCACCAATGGACACGTTGACAAATAGCACGCCCAGTGTGGCGTACCTCAAGCGGGTTGAGACAGGATGTTGATACAGGCCATCCTTCAACAACAAGGCGGCCAAGGTCATGGCCGCAGGCTCTGTGATGAACGACCCCAAGAGAGGGACCAGGGTCAGCGCCACCAGCGTGAATGACCATCCGGATGGGAGTGGCAAGGCTCGGGCCAGCAGGCGTGTGAGCCCTCCCGCAGTCTGCAAGATGGGCTTGCTGGCGGCCGCGACCATGATGGCAAACACAAACAGCGGCTCGGTGAAGTTGCGCGTGTCCAGATAGTGAAGGGCCGTGGGTTTGCCCTCCACGATGAACATGGACACCATCAACACGAATGCCCAGAAGCCGAACACCACCTCGACTTCACCCAGTAGGTGCCACAGTCCGGCATGTTGGGGCCGTGTGTGAGCCAGGCGTTCAAAAAACTTGGTCGAAAACGTGTGCAACAGCGCAACGGCAAACAACCCGGCGCCAATCAGTTGGATGGTGGTGGGATTCATGGCAGGGATGCTAGCAGCCTGATGTGCAATCTTCGGTTATCGTTCGCGCCATGCTGATCCATCCTCATTTCAATCCCATCGCCCTGGAGTTGGGGCCCTTGAAGGTGCACTGGTATGGCTTGACCTACCTCGCGGCCTTCGTGTCGTTCTACTTTCTGGCCAATTCGCGAGCCAAGTTGGCGCCCTTTGCGCAGGCTGGCTGGGATCGGCAAAAGGTGGAAGACCTCTTGTTCTATGGCGTGCTCGGTGTGGTGCTGGGCGGCCGTCTGGGCTACGTCTTGTTTTACAAGCCGGGCTATTACATGGCGCATCCGTCCGAGATCCTGGCTGTCTGGCAAGGCGGGATGTCCTTTCACGGCGGTTTGTTGGGCGTGATCACGGCCATGTACCTCTATGGTCGGCGCCAAGGCTGGCACTTCTTTGACGTCGCAGACTTGGTTGCCCCTTGCGTCCCTATTGGCTTGGCGGCTGGTCGCATCGGCAACTTCATCAATGGCGAGTTGTGGGGCCGCGCAGCGGATCCCTCTCTGCCGTGGGCCATGGTGTTTCCTGAGTCAGGCAGCGATCTGCCGCGTCACCCTTCGCAGCTGTATCAGTTCGGTTTGGAGGGATTGTTGCTTTTCGTCCTGTTGTGGCTCTACGCACGCAAACCGCGCCAGCGCGGTGCGGTGGCCGGTCTGTTCCTGCTGGGCTATGGCCTGATGCGTTTCACGGCTGAATACTTCCGTGAGCCCGACAGCTTCTTGGGCTTGCTCGCCATGAACATGAGCATGGGCCAATGGCTGTGCGTGCCCATGATCGTGCTGGGTGCCGTGTTTTACGGCCTGGCCAAAAAAGACGCCTTCCAGCCCGAGAGCCGGAAGGCGTGAAGAGGTCGGTGGAGCTTTCGCGGACCCACTGACCCCCGCTGAGGAAGACTGCCTGGCTCTGG
>JAGWTE010000105.1 GCA_028869095.1 Burkholderiales bacterium | reverse complement strand
GCCCAGGTGTGCTCGCCCATGAAATAGAGGTAGGCCAGGCAGGGCACGATCATCAGCGGCATCAGCAGCGGGATCACCCCCGCCAAGCCGGCACACAAAGCGATCAGGAAGCCGGAAGTCATGCCGCCCATCACCAAGGGAATGGACAGCAGCACCCCTTCCACAATCCCGATCAGCACGACCCCGTTGATGGTGCCGCGCAAGGCCTGGATACCGTTGTCGATGTAGGTCACGCTGCGGTCACCAATCCAGTAGGCGAACACGGCGCGGTAATGGGCCTTGACCGTGTGCCCGTTGCTCAACATGAAGAACAAGGCCAAAAGCATGACCAGCACGGTCACAGCCTTGTCCAGCAGTTGCGTCCACAACACCGAGATGTAGCTCAGCAGCTTGCCGTTGCTGACCCGCTCCAGCGAGTCAATCAGCCCCGAGCTGTGCGCCACATACTCGTCCCACATCGCCAGCAGCTTGCCGCTCATGGGCACATGCCGCAAGATGTCGGGCGGCACCAGAACGCCTTTGACCCGGTTGTTGTCCATGTAGCCCACCACCGTGAAGTAGAGGTTTTTGATCTCATAGGCCCCATAGGCCAAAGGGATCACGAACAAGAGCGTCATCACGACCAGGCAAGCAAAGGCGTACCGTCCCATCGGGGCCCCGGCTTGTTGCTGCCGTGCGGTCAGCCGCTCAAAAATGGGCCAGACCGACAGCGCCGTGATCGCGCCCCAGAGCATGCCGAACAGGAAGGTCTTGAGGATCAGAAACGAGACAACGATGAACACCGATGCAAAGATCAGGTAGTTCATGCTGCCTGCACGGAGGTCTTTCATGTTGGACAGGTTCCGTTCTTGCGAATGTGGTGGCCAGTGATCAGTTGATCTTTTTACACCGAGTGAGTGTGAAAATAAGCCCCAAACAATCAAGCAGGTCGACACATGAACCCTATTCCCTCGTGGTTGAAGCTGGGCACCGCCTGCCTTTGGGCCGCCGCCGGCGTCGCGCAGGCCAGCGACAGCGTCGCAACCATCACCATGCTGGATGGCCCGGCCTGGGTGATCCATGCGGCATCAAAAGGCAGCGCCCCGGAAGGCGCCCATCTGGACGCCGAAGACATCATCGAGACCTCACCCACCACCTCGCTGCTGCGCCTGGAGTTTGACGATGGCACCATCCTGGACATCGGCCCGTCCAGCCGGGTGCTGGTCTGGCCTCAATGGCCGCTTTCGCCCAAAGGTTCAGGGTCAGGCGATGCCTCGGTGGCGTACGTGCTGCAAGGCTGGGCCAAGGTGGCGGCAGACAAGCCCCCCGCCCGCAATCGATCGGCCGTGTCCTCCCTGGCACTGGACGTCACCGGCCTGACGCGCGATGTCGTGGTGCGGGTGCAAGGCGCCAACACCGAGGTGTTTGCTGAATCGGGTGACGTCACCGTGGTGGTGCGCGGCAAGGGCTCGTCCGCCGGACCACTCAAACTGCCCCGAGGCCAGTTCCTGGCTCGCCGGGGCGACACCAGCCCCCAAGTCACCCCTCGCCCCCAGCCGGACTTCCTTGGCGCCGTGCCCCGGCCTTTCATGGACACCTTGCCCGCGCGGGCCGCCGCCTTCAAGGGCAAACGCGTGACCTTGAACCAGGTGGGCCCGATCAGCTACCCCGACGTCGAAGCCTGGCTCAATGCCGAAGCCCGGATCCGCTCGCGCTTTCCGACCCGGTGGAAGTCGATGACTCATGACACTGTCTTTCGTCATCATTTGACGGCACAGTTGGCCCAGCACCCCGAATGGGGCCCCGTTTTGTCACCGGACAAGCCCGCCAGCCGTCCCGCTGTCGCCACCCCGTCTAACGCATCGACTCAACCATGAAGCTGCTGATCAAGTTCAACCTCGTGTTCCTCGTGGTCTTCTTACTGGGCCTGGGCGCGTCCGCCTATGTGGCCCGCGACCTGCTGCAAAGCAATGCCGAGGCCGAAGTGCTGGAAAGCGGCCGCCTGATGATGGAAAAGGCCGTGGCCGTTCGAGACTACACCGCCAAGCAGGTGGCGCCGCTGCTGCAAACCCAGATGCGCTACACCTTCTTGCCGCAATCGGTGCCCTCGTTTGCCGCGGCCGAGGTGCTCAAGGGCTTCAGCGAGAAGCACCCCGAGTTCACCTACAAGCCCGCCATGCTCAACCCCACCAACCCGCGCGACCGGGCCTCGGATTGGGAAGCCGACCTGGTCAACCAGTTCAAGCAACAGCCCGATCGCAAAGAGCTGATCGGCCAGCGCGACACCCCGGCAGGTCGTTCGCTGTATGTGGCCCGTCCCATCGTGATCACCAATGGTGCCTGCATGCAATGCCACAGCACCGTGGCGGCTGCGCCCCCCACCTTGGTTGAAAAATACGGCCCCGCCAATGGCTTTGGCTGGAACATGAACGAGCCCATCGGCGTGCAGGTGGTGTCCGTGCCCCTGTCCCTGCCCCTGCAACGGGCGGACAAGGCCTTCCGTGTGGTGATCGCGCTGCTGGCCGGCGTCTTCTTGCTGATCGGCCTGACCCTGAACCTGATGCTGTGGAAGCTGGTGATCCAGCCCGTGACGCAGTTGTCTGCCCTGGCCGACCGGGTCAGCCTGGGTGAAATGGATGCCCCTGAATTCCAGGCCAAGGCGCAGGATGAAATCGGCGTGCTGTCGGATTCGTTCTCGCGCATGCGCAAGAGCCTGGCCCACGCCATGAAGTTGTTGGACGCCTGAGCCCGTGGCCCATCCCACCCAATTAGGCAAGTACGCCATCGAAGGCGTCATCGGATCGGGCGCCATGGGCATGGTGTACCGCGCCACCGACCCTGTCATCCAGCGCCCCGTGGCGCTCAAGACCATCCACCGCTCATTGGTGGATGGCGATGACTCCGTGGCCTCCATCGCCGCCCGCTTTCGCAATGAAGCCCAGGCCGCCGGGCGCTTGTCCCACCCGGGCATCGTGGCCATCTATGAGTATGGCGAGGACCAGGACACCGCCTTCATCGCCATGGAGTACGTGGAAGGGCAGGATTTGTCCAAGGTCCTGGCCGCCACCCCGGTCTTGCCCGAGCCCGCCCTGCTGCAGGTCATGGACCAGTTGCTGGCCGCGCTGGACTACGCCCACCAACGAGGCGTGTGGCACCGCGACATCAAACCGGCCAACCTGATCATCACCAAAGCCGGCCAACTCAAGATCACCGACTTTGGCATCGCACGCATCCGCGACGCGTCGCTCACGCAAGTCACCTCGACCATCGGCACGCATGGCTACATGGCGCCCGAGCAGTACACCGGGCAAGAGATCGACCACCGGGTGGACATTTTTGCCTCCGGCGTTTTGCTGTATCGCCTGCTGACCGGGCAGGCGCCCTACGCCGGGTCGCAAGAGGTGATCATGTACAAGGTGCTGCATGAAGCCCCGCCCCCGCCCAGCACGGTGACGAAAATCAAGCGCGATTTGATGGTGGACTCGGTCGTGGCCAAAGCCATGGCCAAGGACGCCAAAGATCGCTACCCCACGGCAGGCGCGTTTCGCGAAGCGCTCAAGCTGCATGCGGCCAAGACCCGGCCCCAAGGCATCGAGCCCACAGGCGATGAGACCGTGATCGTGGGCATGCCCCTGCCCTCACACCCGGCCACCGGTGGCACGGCCGGATTTGATGCGGATGTCTTGATCCATCTGGAACGCTCGCTGGCCAGCTATGTGGGACCGCTGGCCAAGCTGCTGGTCAAACAAGCGGCGGCCTCGCACACCGACATCCAGAGCCTGGTCGATGCGGTGGCCCAGCATGTGCCCTCTCAAGAAGAGCGGGCCAAGTTCATGGCCAAGCTGGCCAAAACCGGCAGCACGGCCACGCCCATCCCGACCTCGGGTGGTGCGACGGCGGGCTCAGGTGCGTCGGGCGCAGCCCATACCGGCGCCGGCACGGGCGGCAGTGCAACCAGGACCGGTGCGGGCGCCCAGCCGGTGTCAGAGGCGCTGGTTGCGCACGCCACGCGGGTGTTGACCACCCACATGGGCCCCATTGCCAAAGTGATCGTCAAAAAGGCGCTGGCGCAATCGCACAACGTCGATCTGTTTTTTGATCAACTGGTCACGCAAAGCGCAGACGGGGTCAACCGCGAGCAATTGCTCAAAGAGTTGAAGCAACCTTACTTGTAAAACGCCTCAACCTTGCCCTTGAGCGTCAGCATCAGGGGCTTGCCCTTGCGGTCCACCTGACGGCCGGCGGGCACTTTGACCCAGCCTTCGCTCACGCAGTATTCCTCGACATCGAAGCGTTCCTTGTCGTTCAGGCGGATGCCGATGTCGTGCTCGAACACGGCCGCGTTGTAGTGCGGGCTGCGCGGGTCGATGGACAGGCGGTCAGGAATGGCGGGGGCTTGCTTGGCTTCGCTCATGGCGGGGCTCTTTTCAGTGGTGTCGAAGAAGCTGCGATTTTCAGGGATTTTGGCCCCCATCCTTGCCGCCCTCTTGCTTCAGCCATTTCAGCAAGGTCGCAAAGAGCTTGTCCAACTCAAAGGGCTTGGTCAGAAAGTCATTTATCCCCGCGGCCAGACAGCGCTCGCGGTCCTCGGCAAAGGCATTGGCCGTCATCGCGATGATTGGCACCTCGGCATCAGCGGCCCGGATGATGCGCGTGGCCTCGATGCCGCCCATCTGGGGCATCTGCACATCCATCAGGATCAAGGCGTAATGCTGTCGGGCAGCCATCTCGACGGCCAGTGCGCCGTTCTCCGCCAGGTCATAGACCAGGCCCACCCCATCCAGCAGCAAACGCACGACCTCACGGTTCAAGGCGTCGTCCTCCACCACCAGGACGCGCTGCCCGCTGAAGGACGCCTTCAACGCCAGTTCGGCCTGCCCTGCCGGTTGCGTCAGGGACAGCGAGGCTCCCGAACCCATCGCTTTGTTGAGTCGCACGGTGAACCAGAAGGTGCTCCCTTGTCCGAGCGCACTCTCCGCCCCGGCATGGCCGCCCATCATTTCCGCCAAACGCCGCGTGATGGCCAGCCCCAAACCGGTGCCGCCGTATTAGCGCGTCATGGAGTTGTCGGCCTGTTCAAACGGCGTGAACAAGCGAACCAGCGCTTCGGCCGGGATGCCAATGCCCTGGTCCTGCACCTCAAAGCGCACCAGCACATGGTCGCGCCAGTCTTCCACCACCCGGCTGCGCAAGGTGATGCAGCCCTTGTCTGAAAACTTGATCGCGTTGGACAGGTAGTTCAACATCGCCTGCTTGATCCGCGTGGCGTCACCCGTCAGGCGATGAGGGATGAACTGGATGTCGTTGACCAATTGAAGGCGCTTGGTCTGGGCACTGTCCACCAGCATGACCATCACCTCGGCCGCCAGCTTGCCGACGTCAACCTCCACCTCGTCAAACGCCAGCTTGCCCGATTCAATGCGAGACAAGTCCAGGATGTCGCTGATGATGGCCAGCAAATGCGCGCAGGCCGCATTGGCCTGATCCAGGTACTGCGCCTGCTGGGGTGTCACCCCCGAGCGCCGGGCCAGAAAGCACATGCCGTTGATGGCATTGAGGGGCGTGCGAATTTCGTGGCTCATATTGGCCAGGAAGGCACTCTTGGCAATGTTGGCCGCTTCCGCCTGGTTGCGAGCCTCCACCAGCTCATGGGTGCGCTCGGCCACCCGGCGCTCCAGGCTTTCATTGGCTTCGCTGAGCGCCTGTTCGGCGAGCTTGCGATCGGTGATGTTGTTGGAGAGGTGCATACCAGCCACGATGTGGCCCTGTTCATCGCGAACTGGCACCACCCGCTGGTCGTAGTAAAAATTCTTGTAGTGGTGCTCAAACTCCGTCACGCCGCCGGCCAGGGCCTTGGCATACAGAGGAGCAAACAGCTTGACCACATCCTCGGGAAAAGCCTCGGCCAGGGTGCGGCCTTCAATCTGGCTTTTGTCGAACCCGTTGTTGGAGATCTCTTCTCCACCCGCAACCTGGAAGCGAAACTCGTGGTCGAACAACAGCACAGCCGCCCCCGGCAAGCTGTCAATCAGCAAGCGATATTGATGCTGACTGCGACGCAAGTCTTCCTGGGTTTTTTTGCGGTCGGTGATGTCTTGCAGCGAGCCGGCCAGGCGAACGATCCGGCCGGTTTCGTCGCGCTCAGGAAAGCCCAGGATGTGGCAGTAGCGCTTTTCACCGTTCGGGCGCACGCCACACAGCTCGATGTCATAGGGTTGACCGTCCGCCATGGCCTTGGCCACGGTTTCAAACAGACGCTGGGTGTCCTCGGGCGTGTAGAGCTCTTTTTGCCCCTCCAGATTGGGCACCCCGAGCGCCGGATCGCGCCCAAAGAAGCGATAGGTCTCCTTGGACCAGGTGACGATGTCGTTGATCGCGTCCCACTCCCAACTGCCCGTTTGCGCGATCTTTTCCGTCCGCTCCATCATGATCTGGATGCGGCGCAGTCTTTCCTCGACGTGCGGCAACTCGACAGAGTCGAGATCCTTCTTGCTCATTCAGGCCTCCCTTACCTGGGCTGGATTGCAACCGCTTTGTGGCATTCTGACAATCGGCATTCACCTGAGGTGCGTCAGACGCACTTTGACACAAACGACCTCATTCACGGAGCGCACTCATGTTCGTGGGACACCTGGCCATCGGCGTGGCCATCAAGGCGGGCTCTCCCCGCACCCCCACCTGGCCCATCCTGATTGGCGTCAGCCTGATGGACATGGTCGACAGCCTGTTTGCGGTGCTGGGCATCAATCAGGTCACCCCCAATCTGGCCCGGGGGCCCTACCTTTTCTTTGACCTGACCTTCATTGACTGGGACCACTCCTTGCTGATGGCACTGGTGCTGTCGATCTTGTGGGCCACGCTGTTCCGCAAGGACAAGACCACGGCCTGGCTGGCCGGCTTGGCGGTGTTTTCGCACTTCCTGGCGGACTGGCCCATGCACAACAACGACCTGGCGCTGTACCCGCACTCAGCGGCGCATCTGGGCTATGGTTTGTGGGGTCAGTTGGGCACCGCGTCATGGGTGCTGGAGGGCCTGTTCAGCGCGGCGCTGCTGGCTTGGGCCTGGCGCCGCATGCAGGCGGTGGGCGTGAGCCTGACCTGGCCTGCCGCTTTGCTGACGGTGGCCTTCTTCAATGTGTCGCCCTGGCTGTCGCCCCTGCAATGGGTCGCGCCCTTGCCTCAGCCTTGGCCCCCTTTGCTATTTGGCCTGCTGACCGGGGGCAGCTTTGTGCTGCTGAGCGGGATGCTGATCTGGCTGATCGACCGGGTGTCAGCACCTGCGCGCCAGCCCATCCCGGCTGACGCGTGATCGGCGCTTGATCGACGAGTTCAGGTTGTTTAGGCAGCTGCGGCGTACACCACGCGCCCGGCTTCGACCGGGTCGCCCGAGCGATTGAAGGCTTCCAGCCACAGCCGGTAGCTGCGCATCTCGCCCTCTTGCCAGGGGTGGAAGCCAGGCTTGAAGTACTTCAGGTACGCCCCCAGCGAGCCAGTGAACAAGCCCTTGGGGCCATAGACCCACCACAGGCCCTTGGCGAACTGCTTGAGCCGTTGCCCCACCGAGAAGCCATCGCTCTTGAGCATGAAATTCGTGAACAGCAGGATCTGGATGTTGAAGCTCACCGTCACTTCGAGCTGAGTCCAAACGCGGCGCAAATAGCCCACCTTGGCCACCTTCTGCATCACATCAAAGGCCACGGCCTTGTGCTCCATCTCTTCCATCGCATGCCAGGCATACATGGCAAACATGCGCGGATCGGCTGAGCCCATCATGTCCTTGCGCTCAAACAGGGCCTCGGCCAGGATGGCGGTCAGGTGCTCGCAGGCAGCGGTGGCGGCCAGGGTGTGTTTCTTGGGCACGTACTTGCGCAAGACGTCAAACAAGAACCAGCGGGTGATGCCTTCAAGCTTGTCCACGTCGATGCCCTGGACCTTGAGGTGCTCGTTGAACTGGCTGTGGATGATGCCGTGCTGCCCCTCCTGGCGGATGAAGTCCTTGATCTCTTGCTTGAGCTGCGGGTCGCTCACCTGATCGCGAAAGTCGCGCACGCATGAGATGAAGTAGCGCTCGCCTTCCGGAAAGATGGTGGACATCGCATCGCAGAAACGCGTCTTGAACGGATCACCGCCCAACCAGTATTGGGGGATGTCGCGGTCCAGACCGAAGTTGAGCTTCTCGCGCGGGATGATCTCGGGGTGATGGTGGGCCATGTTGTTGTCTCCTCGGTGTGGGGGTGGATCCGTCTCGTCTGGGGTCGCTTTGGGGTTCGCTTTTCTGAGGACCACTGGTGGGCTCACAGGCCGGCCACGCGTTTGACCGGGGGCTGCTGCACCGCTGGGCGTCCGGCGGCGGCAAAGACCAGCGCCGGGTCTTCCACCGACCCTTCGCGCAGCACCTGGGCGTCATGCAAATAGTCCATGGACATCAACCAGGGCGCCCCCGCACCTTGACGCGGCAGGGACTTGAGTGCCCGTTGCACATAGCCCGCACCAAAATCCAGCAAAGGCCGCGTCGGCATGTCAGGCGATGGCAAAGTGGGATAGCAGATGGCATGACCTTGCTGGTCCATGTAGGCCAGCAGTCGGCAGAAGTGCTCGCTCAACAGCCCCACCTTGAGCGTCCACGACGAATTGGTGTAGCCCACGATGAAGCCGAAGTTGGGGATGCCATCGAGCATCATCCCCTTGAAGGCCACTTTGCGAGACATGTCAACGGCCTCACCATCGACCGTGACCTGAATGCCGCCAAACAATTGCAGATTCAAGCCCGTGGCCGTGATGATGATGTCGGCCTCCAGCTCGCGGCCGGACTTCAAACGCACGCCTTTGTCGGTGAAGGTCTGGATGTGGTCCGTGACCACTGAGGCCTTGCCGGCCGAGATGGCCTTGAACAAGTCGCCATCGGGCACGGCGCACAAGCGCTGGTCCCAGGGGTTGTAGGGTGGGTTGAAGTGCTCGTCCACCGGATAGCCCTTGGGCAACTGGCTCTTGTTGGCAAAGCGGATCAGGCGGCGCGCGGCCTTGGGGTACTTTTGGCACAGACGCCAGATGGCGCGCGACAGGCCGATGTTCTTGCGGCGTGTGATGGCGTAGGCCCAGGCATCGGGCAGCAACCAGCGCAGGCCATTGGCAATGGGGTCGGCCGACGGCAAGCTGAGCACATAGGTCGGCGTTCTTTGCAGCATGGTCACATGGGCGGCCTTGTCCGTCATGGCCGGCACCAGGGTGACCGCCGTGGCGCCGCTGCCAATGATCAGCACGCGCTTGCCGCTGTAGTCCAGCCCTTCAGGCCAGTGCTGGGGGTGGATCACCTGCCCCTTGAACTGCTCGACGCCCTCAAACTGCGGCGTGAAGCCTTCGTCATAGCGGTAGTAGCCGGCGGCCGAGAACAGCCACTTGCTGGTCATCGTCTTGCGCACGCCGGTGCCCACGACTTCAATCTCAACCGTCCAACGCGCATCCTGGCTGGACCACGATGCGCTGCACACCTTGTGGTGAAAACGAATCTTGCGATCGATGCCGTTCTCGGCGGCCGTCTCGCGCAGGTAGTCCAAGATGGCGCCGCCGTCGGCAATCGCCTTTTTGTTCACCCAGGGCTTGAACTCGTAGCCAAAGGTGTGCAGATCCGAGTCCGACCGGATGCCGGGGTAGCGGAACAGATCCCAGGTGCCGCCCGTGGCGCCGCGCGCCTCCAGGATCACAAAGGATTTGGCCGGCTGCTCTTTTTGCAGGTAGTACGCCGCACCAATGCCAGAAAGGCCCGCGCCCACGATCAAAACGTCGGTGTGCTCGATGGCCGGAAGTGGATGAACTGACACGGGGGGACTCCTTCGCATGAACTGGGCCCCATGTTCTTGATTTGTCACAAGCAGAGCAAGGTATAAATCACACCATATTCACATCCGTTTGGTGCAAACTGAACCACCCCTCTGGGAAGGCGCCTCTCCAGGGTGCCCCCAGAGTTTCCCTAGGGAAGGTCTGCACAAATGACGGCTGACTGTGCCAGCAGATCCGTCAATGTGTGACGATGAGCAGTTTGTGCTCCTTCAGCCGGGATTTGGGCGCGTCGAGCGCCCATGTGGCTCATTTCGGGCGCACTCATGCC
>JAGWTE010000282.1 GCA_028869095.1 Burkholderiales bacterium | reverse complement strand
CCGGTGATCAGCTGTTGGTAGACCACGGGATCCAGACCACGGCTGTTTTGCGCCAACATGGCTTGGGTGATCACCAATTCGCCCACCAAGTTGATGAGCTGGTCCACCTTTTCCACCGACACGCGGATGGTGGATGCTTCCAAGGTGGTGGCCTGCGGCTTCTCGGCCTTGGCAGCCGGTTTGGCTGCAGGCTTGGGTGCGGCGACTTCCTTGGAGGCGGCAGCAGGAGCAGCGGCATGCGCGGCAGGCGCACCGGGGGCATCGTCAAAAAAGCCGTATCCCGTGGCTTTTTCTGCCACGACAGGCGCGGCAGGCGCCGCGGCAGCAGTGCTGGAGGGGGCACCGGGGGCATCGTCAAAGAAGCCAAAACCCGCGTCAGCGACGGGTGCCGACACAGCGACAGCAGAACCAGGAACGTCCATCGACACAAACGCCACCTGTTCACGTGCCACATGGAAGGTGAACAGATCCAGCAATTCAGACTCGGCCGTGGCTGTGCTCACCTTGAAGCGGCGCACGCCCGCCAAGTCAGCACGGTCGGGCAAGGATTCAATGGTGCCCAGGCCCGTTATTTCCTTGAACAGCTCGGCCAGGTTGTCGGCCACAGCAGGGTCGGTCAGTGGGCCCACTCGCAGTTCAACCGTCCGTTGACCAGTGGTGGGCGCGGCATCAGCCGACGGGGCAGACACCGCAGCCGCAGGCGCCACAGGCTCTGCAGCCTTGGCAACGACGGGTTCAATGTAAGCAGGCGCACCTTCACCGGCCACAAAAGCGCGGATGTTGAACAGCAACTCGGTCGTATCGACCTCTTCGCCGCCGCCGCCCGCATGGCGTCCCAGCATGGCCTTGAGCGAGTCGCCCGAGGACAGCAGCACGTCCACCATGGGCGCAGTCAAAGCCAGTTCATGGCGACGCAGCTTGTCCAGCAGGGTCTCCATCTGGTGCGTCAACTCGGCCACGTCGCTGAACCCGAAGGTCGCCGCACCGCCCTTGATAGAGTGCGCACAACGGAAGATCGCGTTGAGCTCCTCATCGTCAGGCGCCTCAACATCCAGCTTCATCAGAAGCTGCTCCATGTTGTCCAGGTTCTCACCCGCTTCTTCAAAGAAGACCTGGTAGAACTGACTGAGGTCAATACCTGCCGATTGGCTGTTGTCTGTGCTTGTCTCTGCCATGACTGGCTCCCGAATCTCGTCGTGAGGGAGTTGCCCGAAAGGTCCGCCTGAAAAAAATCAGCGGATGACTTTTTGGATCACTTCGATCAACTTGTTGGGGTCAAAAGGCTTGACCAACCAGCCGGTCGCACCGGCGGCACGTCCGGCCTGCTTCATCTGGTCACTGGATTCAGTGGTCAGGATCAGGATCGGCGTGGCCTTGAACTGGGGGTTCTCGCGCAACTTCTTGGTCAGGCTGATGCCGTCCATGCGAGGCATGTTCTGGTCGGTCAACACCAGGTCAAAACTACGGCCACCGGCCTTTTCCCACGCGTCTTGGCCGTCAACGGCCTCGACAACGTTGTAACCAGCGCTCTTGAGCGTGAAGGCCACCATTTGACGCATGGATGCTGAATCGTCGACGGCAAGGATCGAATGCATGTCGCTCTCCGGGCTTAAATAAACGGGCTTGTTAGCAGGCAGTGAAAAAACAACCACACAGCGGCGGACGGTATTTCGGCTGATGAGACATAAGCTTTAGAACAACTCAACTGAGCCGGCGTCCACTTCGTCTTGGGTCACCGGGTTGGGTTTCATCGGGCCTTCCTCCACCACCGCCGCGCCATCGGGATCGTCATCACCCAGGGCATCCCGAGCGATTTGGTCCGCGCAATTGCGCAGGCGCTTGTTGGTATGAGCAATCAGTTGGGTGGCCATGTCCTGAAATTGCAGGGCCGTCACCGCCTGATAGAGCGTTTTGAGGGTTTCTTGGAGATGGGGCGACAACTCGTGCCCCCCATCAATGACATTGCCCAACTGGG
>JAGWTE010000104.1 GCA_028869095.1 Burkholderiales bacterium | reverse complement strand
ACCGACAGGCGCACGCCCGTCAGCATGTAAGGCAACACCGAGGGGAACAGGATCTTGGTGACGATCTTCCACTCGCTCAGGTTCAGCACCTTGGCCACGTTCAAGTAGTCCTCCGGCACGCGTTGCACGCCCACGGCGGTGTTGATGATCATGGGCCAGATCGAGCAGATGAAGATCGTCCAGATCGCAGCAGGGTCGGCTGACTTGAACACCATCAAGCCGATCGGCAGCCAGGCCAGGGGCGAGACCGGGCGCAGCAAACTGATGAGCGGGTTGAGCATGGCGCCCGCAATCTTGGAGCGGCCAATCAAGAAACCCATGGGGATCCCAACCAGCGCAGCCAAGCCAAAGCCCACGCCCACACGCTTGAGCGAGAACAGGATGTTCCAGCCTATGCCTTGGTCATTGGGGCCGTTGCTGTAGAACGGATCCGAGAATAGCTTGACCGCCTCATCCCAGGTCGCCAAGGGCGTCGGGAAGGTGGTGCCCTTCATCGTGAGCAGCGCCCAGACGGCCACCAGCAAAGCCAATCCGGCCAGCGGTGCAAAAGTGGTCAGGGCCAGGCCAGCCCAATCAACGGGGGGCTTGGACGGGGTGGGTGAGGGTGAACTGGCCTGTGTCGTGGTGACAGGGGCAGTCATGGGGTTGGATGAGGACTTGGTGCTTGCCTTGCTGGCGCGCAGGGCGTCGCTGGCATCGGTGGGACTGTGAAAGACGGCGCTGACCATGGTGAACTCCTGTTCAAGGTCTGAAGGGGTGAGCAGAGCGCAGGGCCCGCCCGATTCGATGTCTGCAAAAAGGGGCCAGCGGAGCCATCCATCGAGGGATGTCCTGATCCATGCGGCATAACCGCACGGTCGGTGCCTTGGTGTTGCCAGGCGCTCCGGCAAGGCCGGTCTCAGCGGGACTCAGTGGAATGACTTGACGTCTTGCGAAAACTCGAATCGGGCAGGGTGCACAAACTGAATGCGGTGATCAGGCCTGAGGTCAGGCCTTGATCTTGAAACTGTCGGCGTACTTCTTGGGATCTTTGCCATCCCAAGTCACACCGTCGATCAGCTTGCTCGATCGCATCAACTCCTTCGGAACGCTCACGCCCATGGCGCTGGCAGCCTCCTTGTACAAATCCACCTTGTTGACCTGCTTGGCCACGGCCAGGTAGTCGGGGTGGTCCTTCAGCAATCCCCAGCGCTTGTGCTGCGTCAGGAACCACATGCCGTCCGACAAGTACGGGAAGTTGACCTTGCCGTCGTTGAAGAACTTCATGTGATTGGGGTCGTCCCAGGTCTTGCCCATGCCGTTTTGATAACGGCCCAAGATGCGCTGGTTGATCGCATCGACGCCTGTGTTTACATAGGACTTGGCGGCAATCGTCTCCGCCATCTTCAGCTTGTTTTGCAAGCCGGCGTCGATCCACTTGCTTGCTTCCAGCACGGCCATGATCACGGCGCGGGCGGTGTTGGGGTACTTCTTGACGAACTCGTCGGTGCAGCCCAGCACCTTTTCGGGGTGGTCTTTCCAGATGTCTTGGGTGGTCGCAGCGGTAATGCCGATGCCATCCATGATGGCGCGATGGTTCCAGGGCTCACCCACGCAGAAGCCGTCCATGTTGCCCACGCGCATGTTCGCCACCATTTGGGGAGGGGGCACGGTGATGGCCTTGGCGTCTTGCAAGGGGTTGATGCCCGCAGAAGCCAGCCAGTAGTACAGCCACATCGCGTGGGTACCGGTGGGGAAGGTCTGCGCAAAGGTGTAGTCGCGCTTTTCACTGGCCATCAGTTTGGCCAGGGACGGGCCGTCCACGGCACCCTTGTCCGCCAGTTTCTTGGACAAGGTGATGGCTTGGCCGTTGTTGTTCAGAGTCATCAAGACGGCCATGTCTTTCTTGGGTCCGCCCACGCCCATTTGGACGCCGTAGATCAGGCCGTACAACACGTGCGCCATGTGCAGGTCGCCGTTCACCAATTTGTCTCGCACGCCCGCCCAGGATGCTTCCTTGGAGGGCACGATCTTGATGCCGTACTTTTTGTCAAAGCCCAAAACCGAGGCCATCACGATGGAGGCGCAATCAGTCAGGGGGATGAAGCCAATCTTGACCTCTTCCAACTCAGGCTTGTCCGAGCCAGCGGCCCAGACAGTGGGTTGGAGTCCAGGTACAGCCCCGACGGCACTGGCGGCGGCTGCGGTTTTCAAGATGGTGCGGCGGGTCATTTTCAGATCCTGCGAGTTCATGGTGCAAAGCTTTCCTGTTTGAAAAAACAAAAAAGGCGCCGTCGAGCTGTGTGTCCGTCTCATGGACAGAATCACATTTCGATGACACCTTTGTCGGAAGCTCGGGGCCCAGCGTTGGGCTCCCAAGGCATGCAAAGTCGCCGTTGACTTTGCGTGCTTGAGGTAATGCAAACGCTGTGCCAGCTTTTTTGCACCGGATTTGGGTGCTGGCGCAGAACCCTTGTGTGGATCGCTGGAATCAACCCAGCAAGTCAGCCGCGTCGATCAGGCGCTGCGCCACTTCGGATAGCTTGATGCCCTTGTCCATGGCCGCCTTGCGCAAGCGTGCATAGGCTTCAGGCTCAGACAAGCCCTGGCGGGTCATCAACAAACCCTTGGCGCGGTCAATGACCTTGCGGTCTTCCAATTGGGTGCGTGCGTCAGCCAATTCAGCGCGCAGCTTTTCTTCGTGCTCAAAGCGGGCCAGCGCCACTTCGATCACGGGCTTGATGCTCTCGGACGGCAAGCCCGCCACCACATAAGCCGACACCCCCGCCGCAATCGCACGGCGAACGTGGCTGGTGTCTTCTTCAGCTGAAAACAGCACGATGGGGCGGCGTTCATCGCGGGTGGCAATGACCACGTGCTCCAGAATGTCGCGTCCTTGCGATTCGGCATCCACCACGATCATGTCGGGCTGGATTTGCGCAATCCGGTCTGGCAAAAACGCATCGCCAGGCAAGGTCGCCACCACGTTATAGCCCGCTTCCAGCAAGGCCAGCCGCAAGATGCGGGTGCGCTCCACTTCCGCCACCTCGTCGTCATCCAACTCCAGTGACAGGGTCACGGGCAGCACGATCACGACTTTCAGGCTTGTGGGGTGGTTCATAGCCGCCATCATGCAACAACTGCGCCGGCCACTACACTGGGCGGATGTCCGATGTTGCTCAATTGAACGTTTCCGACCGCCTGATTCTAGGGATCGAGTCCTCCTGCGATGAAACCGGTGTGGCGCTGGTGTCTGTCCCGGCCTCCGGCCCCGTGCGCTTGTTGTCGCATGCTTTGCACAGTCAGATCGACATGCACCAGGCTTACGGCGGGGTGGTGCCCGAACTGGCTTCCCGTGACCACATCCGTCGGGTGGTGCCCCTGGCGCGCCAGGTGTTGAGCGAAGCGGGGCGCACATTGCCCGAGGTCGACGTGGTGGCGTTCACGCAGGGGCCGGGCTTGGCAGGAGCCTTGTTGGTCGGGCAGGGCGTGGCTTGCGCTTTGGGTGTGGCTTTGGGTAAGCCTTTGCTGGGAGTGCACCATCTGGAAGGGCACTTGCTGTCGCCGTTCCTGTCGGTTGATCCCCCTGAGTTTCCGTTCGTGGCCCTGCTGGTATCCGGAGGGCACACCCAACTGATGCGCGTGGATGGGGTCGGTCGCTACGACATTTTGGGTGAAACGCTGGATGACGCAGCTGGCGAGGCGTTCGATAAGTCGGCCAAACTCATGGGCTTGCCCTATCCGGGTGGGCCTCACCTGTCGCGCTTGGCGGCCCAGGGACGTGAGGACGTGTTCGATCTGCCTCGCCCGATGCTTCACAGCGGCAACCTCGATTTTTCCTTTGCCGGGTTGAAAACGGCGGTCCGCACGCATTTGGTGCGCCTGGGGTGGCTGGATGCCTTGCCGCCCGCAGATGATGCCGATGCGCAGCGTGTCCTGGCAGATCTGGCGGCATCTACCCAGGCTGCCATCGTCGATGTCTTGGTCAAAAAGACGTTAGCTGCTTTGAAAAATACCGGTCTGAAGCGTGTGGTGGTGGCTGGCGGGGTGGGGGCCAACGCCAGCTTGCGTCAGCAGTTGAACCAAGCCTGCCAGCGTCGGGGTATCCGGGTTCACTACCCCGAGCTGCATTTGTGCACCGACAACGGGGCCATGATCGCGCTGGCAGCCGGGATGCGTCTGCAAGCCGGTTTGGCCCACGCCACCCACGATCCGGTTTTCCACGTCAAACCGCGCTGGGATCTGGCTGCAATTTGACGTTTGGCGCCCGGCCGCAACTTTGCTATACTCGCTCGCTTACCTGTTTTTAGGGTAATTCGCACGGCCTGGGTTGGTTTCACCTGGTGCCGCAAGTCAAACGCAGAAACCTCCGCGCTGTTTTTGAAGCGCCTGGTCTGCATATTCCATTGGAAACATCATGTCCGTCGCAGACATCAATACCTCGGTTATCGTCAAGGAAAACGCACGCAGCGCCAACGACACTGGCTCTCCTGAAGTGCAAGTGGCCTTGCTGACCGCCCGCATCAACGAACTGACCCCTCACTTCAAGGCCAACAAGAAGGACCACCACGGTCGTCGCGGCCTGTTGCGCATGGTCAGCCGTCGCCGCAAGCTGTTGGACTACCTGAAGTCCAAGGATGCAGCCCGTTACGTTGCTCTGATCCAGAAGCTGGGTCTGCGCAAGTAAGGATTGCATGACGACAAAAAGCCTGTCTGGTCTGCCAGCACAGGCTTTTTGTTTTTTCACGCCAGACACTCGACCTGCGAACGCTGTGTCATTCCACCGGGGTTGTTCGCCCCAACCTCGGTGGAATGGCATCGCGAAAGAGTGACGGCAAACACCAAAATCACTGGAGATCTCACTGATGAGCATGTTCAATAAAGTCACCAAGTCCTTCCAATGGGGCAAGCACACCGTCACCATGGAAACGGGCGAAATCGCTCGCCAAGCCACTGGCGCCGTCCTCGTTGACATCGAAGGCACCGTGGTGCTGGCCACCGTGGTGTGCGCCAAGGGCGCCAAGCCCGGCCAAGACTTCTTCCCCTTGACCGTCGACTACATCGAAAAAACCTACGCCGCCGGCAAGATTCCTGGCAGCTTCTTCAAGCGTGAAGCCAAGCCTTCCGAGCTCGAAACGCTGACCTCGCGTCTGATCGACCGTCCCATCCGCCCCCTGTTCCCCGAAGGCTTCTACAACGAAGTGCAACTGGTCATCCACGTTGTCTCGTTGAACCCTGAAGTGCAGGCCGACATCGCCGCCATGATCGCCTCCAGCGCCGCGCTGTCGATCTCTGGCATCCCTTTCAACGGCCCCATCGGTGCCGCACGCGTGGCCTACATCAACGGCGAATACGTGCTGAACCCCAGCCCCGCCGAAATGACCGAGTCCAAGATGGACCTGATTGTGGCTGGTACCGAAACCGCCGTGCTGATGGTCGAATCCGAAGCCGATCAGTTGTCTGAAGATGTGATGCTGGGCGCCGTGGTGTTCGGTCACGATCAAGGCAACATCGCCATCCAAGCCATTCACGACTTCGTGCGTGACGCTGGCAAGCCCGAATGGCAGTGGGAAGCCCCCGCCAAGGACGAAGACTTCATTGCCAAGGTCAATGGCCTGGCCGAAGGTCCTCTGCGCGCCGCTTACCAAATTCGCTCCAAGCAAGCCCGTACCCAGGCTTGCCGCGAGGCTTACGCCGCCGTCAAAGCTGGCTTGACCGCTGAAGGCATCACATTCGACGCCGTCAAGGTCGAAAGCATGATGTTCGACATCGAAGCCAAGATCGTGCGCAGCCAGATCCTGGCTGGTGAGCCCCGTATCGACGGCCGCGACACCCGCACTGTGCGCCCCATCGAAATCCGTACCGGGGTGTTGCCTCGCGTTCACGGCTCGGCCCTGTTCACCCGTGGCGAAACCCAGGCTCTGGTGATCGCCACTTTGGGCACCGAGCAAGACGCGCAGCGCATTGACGCCCTGGCTGGCGACTTCCGCGACACCTTCCTGTTCCACTACAACATGCCTCCGTTCGCCACTGGCGAAACCGGTCGCGTGGGCTCGCCCAAGCGTCGCGAAATCGGCCACGGCCGACTGGCCAAGCGCGCTCTGGTGCCGCTGTTGCCTCCCAAGGACGAATTCGCCTACACCGTGCGTGTCGTGTCCGAGATCACCGAGTCCAACGGCTCGTCGTCCATGGCTTCGGTCTGCGGCGGTTGCTTGGCCATGATGGACGCCGGTGTGCCCATGAAGTCGCACGTGGCCGGTATCGCCATGGGCCTGATCAAGGAAGGCAACAAGTTCGCCGTTCTGACCGACATCCTGGGTGACGAAGACCACCTGGGCGACATGGACTTCAAGGTGGCCGGTACCACTGGTGGCGTGACCGCTCTGCAGATGGACATCAAGATCCAGGGCATCACCAAGGAAATCATGCAGGTCGCGCTGGCTCAAGCCAAGGAGGCCCGTCTGCACATCCTGGGCAAGATGGTCGAAGCCATGGGTTCGGCCAATACCGAAGTCTCCGAGTTCGCGCCTCGTCTGTACACCATCAAGATCAACCCCGAGAAGATCCGTGACGTGATCGGCAAGGGCGGCGCCACCATCCGTGGTTTGACCGAAGAAACCGGTTGCCAGATCAACATCGGCGAAGACGGCACCGTCACCATCGCATCGACCGATGCAGCCAAGGCTGACATTGCCATCAAGCGCATCAACGAAATCACCGCTGAAGTTGAAATCGGCAAGGTCTACGAAGGCGCGGTCACCAAGTTGTTCGACTTCGGTGCCCTGGTCAACCTGATGCCTGGCAAGGACGGTCTGCTGCACATCAGCCAGATCGCTCACGAGCGCGTCGAGAAGGTGTCTGACTACCTGGCTGAAGGTCAAATCGTCAAGGTCAAGGTTCTGGAAACCGATGAAAAGGGCCGCGTCAAGCTGTCCATGAAGGCCTTGGTCGAGCGTCCTGAAGGCATGCCTGAGCGCGAAGAGCGTGGCGATCGCGGTGACCGTGGTTCGCGCGGCGATCGTGGTCCTCGTGGTGACCGCGGCGACCGTGGTGATCGCGGTGGCGAACGCCGTGAACGTGCACCTCGTGCCGAGCAAAGCTCCTTCGAGCAAGGCGCTTCGGACGATCAAGCGCAGCAACAGCAGCAGTAATGGCCATGAAGAAACTCGTTGTCGGGAATTGGAAAATGCACGGTAGCCGTGCAGCCAACGCCGAGTTGCTTCAAGGTTTGCTGGCCGCCGATCTGAGCAAGACGGCGCCAGCAGCTGATGTGGCGGTTTGCGCGCCCTTCGTGTATCTGGCCGATGTCGCTGCCGCCTTGGCTGGCAGTGCCATCACGTATGGTTCGCAAGACGTGTCGAGCCAACAGCAGGGCGCCTTCACCGGTGAAGTTGCTGGCGCCATGATCCGCGAATTCGGTGCCAAGTACGCCATCGTGGGGCATTCAGAGCGTCGCAGCTACCA
This sequence comes from Burkholderiales bacterium, assembly GCA_028869095.1. Lineage (GTDB taxonomy): Bacteria > Pseudomonadota > Gammaproteobacteria > Burkholderiales > Burkholderiaceae_C > Aquabacterium. Next base: position 2,781 of record JAGWTE010000104.1, on the reverse strand, counting down.
CGCTGAAAGCAATCAGTTGGTGGCTGACAAGGCCAAAGCGGCTTTGGCTGCTGGTTTGGTTCCCATCGTGTGTGTGGGCGAAACCTTGGCCGAGCGCGAAGCTCATCAGACTGAATCGGTGGTCGAAGCGCAACTCAAGGCGGTCATCGACACCTTGGGTGAGCAAATGTCTGCCGTGGTGGTGGCTTACGAGCCTGTCTGGGCCATCGGCACGGGTAAAACCGCGTCGCCAGCTCAGGCTCAGGCTGTCCATGCTTTCTTGCGTGCTCAGTTGGCATCGGCCGTGCCGGCTGCTGCCAAGGTGCCTTTGCTGTACGGTGGCAGCGTCAAGCCTGACAACGCGGCTGAACTGTTTGCGCAAGCCGACATCGATGGTGGCCTGATTGGCGGAGCCTCGTTGAAGGCGGCTGATTTCGCAGCCATTGCTCGGGCTGCTGCCTGAGCAATTGGTTTTTAGGTTTTGAGGAGTTTGGTTTCATGCAACAAGCAATGATGACGGTGGTCCTCTTGCTCCAGATCGTGTCGGCGCTGGCCATGATTGGCCTGGTGCTGGTTCAGCACGGCAAAGGAGCAGACATGGGCGCATCCTTTGGTAGCGGCGCATCCGGTAGCCTGTTTGGGGCAACCGGGAGTGCCAACTTCCTGTCGCGTTCCACGGCCGTGGCTGCAACGGTGTTTTTCAGTTCGACCTTGATGCTGGCGTATTTTGGCAACCACCGTGCCGGTACTGCTGTCGAAGAATCCAGTCTGCTGGAAAAGGCGCCAGTGAGCGCTTCGGCGGCTTCTGCTGCGGTTGCGCCTGCTTCTGCGGCGGCTTCTGGCGCGGCGCTGATCCCGGTCAAATGACCGCGTGAACATGGTGCGCAGTGTTGACATTGTGTCGCCATGTTTCGGAAACAGCGATGTTTTCGGTTTAGAATTTAAGTCTTCGGTCAGCAAGCCTCAAGCGAGCCGAAGTCTCAAGGGCCACAAGCCCGATGCCGACGTGGTGAAATTGGTAGACACGCTATCTTGAGGGGGTAGTGGCGAAAGCTGTGCGAGTTCGAGTCTCGCCGTCGGCACCAATAAAATTTCAACTGAGTCTTCGTGCGGTCATCTATGTTCAGCCTAGGTCAATGCATCCCAGCTGATCCGATGATCCAATTGCGAAGCGCTCCGGTGGGCGCGCTGAAGGTAGGTGTTCAGGTGGGATCCATGATCCGCTTGGCATGGACCCAAGCGCGCTTTTTTGTTGTCTGAGTGTGTTTCAATCACGCGACTTGTTCAATCTCAAGGCCTGATGCAATGATGAACATCGAGCAATACCTTCCCGTCATTCTGTTCATTCTGGTTGGCGTCGGCGTCGGTGTCGCGCCTCAGGTGCTGGGCTTCTTGTTGGGCCCACGTCGCCCTGACGACGCCAAAAACTCTCCTTACGAGTGTGGCTTCGAAGCATTCGAAGATGCGCGCATGAAATTCGACGTGCGCTACTACCTCGTCGCCATTCTGTTCATTTTGTTCGACCTCGAAATCGCCTTTTTGTTTCCTTGGGCTGTGGCCTTGAAGGAAGTGGGAATGGCGGGTTTCGCGGCGGTCATGTTGTTCCTGGGTATTTTGGTCGTGGGTTTTGCCTACGAGTGGAAAAAGGGCGCCCTGGATTGGGAATGAGCTCGCACAGGACTCTCGAGAGGTAAATTCAAATGGGTATCGAAGGCGTCTTCAAAGAGGGCTTCATCACCACATCGGCTGACACGCTGATCAACTGGTCCAAGACCGGTTCCCTGTGGCCGATGACGTTTGGTCTGGCTTGTTGCGCGGTCGAGATGATGCACGCCGGTGCGGCGCGCTATGACATCGACCGTTTCGGCATGCTGTTCCGTCCCAGTCCCCGTCAGTCTGACCTGATGATCGTGGCTGGCACCTTGTGCAACAAGATGGCTCCGGCCTTGCGCAAAGTGTATGACCAGATGGCTGAGCCTCGCTGGGTTCTGTCCATGGGCTCATGTGCCAACGGTGGCGGTTACTACCACTACAGCTACTCGGTGGTGCGCGGTTGTGACCGCATTGTCCCGGTGGACGTGTACGTTCCTGGCTGCCCTCCGACAGCTGAAGCCCTGTTGTACGGCATCTTGCAATTGCAAGCCAAGATCCGTCGCGAAAACACCATCGCACGGTAATCAGGAAGGTCGTCATGAGCCAAAAACTTGCGAACTTGCAAACCGCTTTGCAAAACGTCCTGGGCGACAAGATCAAGCGTCTGGACAACCTCAAGGGCGAGCTGACCCTGACGGTGTCTGCTGCTGACTACCTGGGTGTCTGCCAGACTTTGCGCGATCATGTCGAGCTGCGCTTCGAGCAGCTGATCGACTTGTGCGGCATGGACTACTCCACCTACAAAGACGGTGCAGAGAGCATCTACTCCGAAGGCCCTCGCTTTTGCGCGGTCAGCCACTTGCTGTCGGTCAGCAAGAACTGGCGCTTGCGTGTGAAGGTGTTCGCGCCCAATGATGACCTGCCCATCGTGGCCTCGGTCAACGACATCTGGAACAGCGCCAACTGGTTCGAGCGTGAAGCCTTTGACCTGTATGGCATCGTGTTTGACGGCCACGTCGACCTGCGTCGCATCCTGACTGACTACGGCTTCATTGGCCACCCATTCCGTAAGGACTTCCCCACCTCGGGTTACGTTGAAATGCGTTACGACCCCGAGCAAAAACGTGTGATCTACCAGCCGGTCTCGATCGAGCCGCGCGAGATCACCCCGCGCATCATCCGCGAAGACAACTACGGTGGTCTCCACTG
>JAGWTE010000103.1 GCA_028869095.1 Burkholderiales bacterium | reverse complement strand
CGCTGCACATAGATCTGCTTTTGCTTGAACAGCTCGGCCACTTCCTTGACCTCGCGCTCGGCGCCGGGCAGGGGTACGTTCTCAGCCGTGGCAGGGTTGCCAAAGGCCATCAAGGCGCTGATCTTGGTCGCCGGGCGGGCCCACAGCTGGCCACCCACGGAAGCCGACGGCCAGACGGCGATCGAAGCACGCGCAATCAGATAGCCCTTGCCATCGTGCAAAGCCTGGAAGGGCAAGTAATGCAGTGAGCTGTGCGGCACGACGTACAAACGCTGCACACCCGTCAGGTCCAGCGGACCGATCAGCTTGTTGTACAGCGCCTGGCCACGCGATTCGGCATCGCGCTTGCGCTCGATGATGCTCTTGCGGAAGTCGTCGACCTCTTGCGTCAAGGCCTCTTGGGGCAAGGCCAGGGTCTTGCCCTGCAAGCCATCATGGCGCACCACCCAGACCACCATCTGGTCGCCAATGGCATGGAACTCCAACACCCCTTCATTGGGACGCAGCTGCGCTTGCAATTGCGCCAGGCCCATAGGCCTGCCAAAGGTGTCAGGGGCGCGCTCACGCACGCTGTCGAGCAACTGGCGTGAGCGTGAGGCCTCGGACAGGCCCCAAGCCGACGCATAGTCCTGTTGCGCCACGGCCAGCGCCAGGGCCTGGTCATAGACGTTCTGCACATCGCCAAACAGGCCGGTGCGGAATTCTTCGCTGCGGAACTTGGCGCGCATGTCATCGGCCAAGGCCGTGGCCTTCAGGTAAGACGCCAGGGCCTTGTCGCGCTCATTGCGCGCCAGCTGGATCTTGCCCGCGCCGGCATAAGCCCATAGGCGCTGGTAATCGGCATCGGCCGACTGGTCGTCTGCCAACTGATCATAGGTCGACAAGGCTTCTTCAGGCTTGCCGGCTGCCAACAAGGCGCCAGCCAGGCTGCGCAGGTAGAAGGCGCCCAGCTCCAACTGGGCCGCATGCTCAATGCCCTGCAACTGCGCCAAAGCCTCGGCTGCTCGACCTGCCGCCTGCAAGGTGTTGGCATACGAAAGCTGCACCTGGGGGCGGTACTTGGCGCTGGCCAGCTTCAGGCTTTGCTCGTACTCGCCCAAGGCTGCCGCATGTTGCTTGCGCCGGGCCAGGACATCGCCCAGCACTTTGTGGGCGGGCGCCTGCACCTGTTCGGCGCTGGAACCGGGTACGGCCAAGGCGCTGTGCGCGTATTGTTCGGCCTCATCGAGCTTGCCGGCGTACAGGTAAGCGATGGCCAGGTCACGATGGGCCACGGCGATCAAGTCGGGCTTCTTGTCGCGTTGGCCCAGGTACAGGGCCTTGCTGGCCGCGCGGATGCTTTGGCGGAAGTCGCCATGCTCAGCCAAGCTGGTGGCCTGGCCGCAATAGGCGTAGCCATCGAGCTGCACCACATCTTGCGCCAGCAGGGCCTGGCCTTCGCGGGTGTGGGTGCGCAGGGTCTCGGCCTCGCGCTGGCGCGCCAGGGCTTGCTCGGTCACCTTGGAAACCGGAGCCAGGTCGGGGTTGGATTGCGCCCTCGCCAAGCCGGACCAGCCCCAGCCAGTCAAGGCCCACACCGCCGCCGCTACCGCGCTGACGACTTTGAATTCATGTTTCATGGGTCATGGCCCTTTTCGCTGCCCACTGGGGCTCCGTTGCCAACTCAACTAAACCAAACACACTAGAAACTGGCCATCCCTAGGGCAAGTGACCTTGGTGAATCACCCCCGTGAACTCGGGGTGCCAAACCCCGCGGCTCCGACACCCCTCAGGCCAATTGGCGCAAAACTGAAAACAATTCCTTGGGCAAGACCGGCTTGAACAGCACGCGATGGCCGCTGTCATGCACCCGCTTGACCTGCTCGGGCGAGGTGTCCCCCGTCACCAGCACGGCGGGCAACTCGTGCCCCAGCACCGCGCGCACCCGGCTCACGGCCTGCAGGCCGTCCTCGCCATTGCGCAGGCGCAAGTCCGACACCACGGCGTGAATGGGCTCAGGGTGCTGTGCCGCCAACTGGCACGCCTCGTCAATCGAGGCCGCGACCAGCACCTCAAAGTCCCATTGCTCCAGCAACAGCTTCATGCTGGCGCGGATGTTTTCTTCGTCGTCGATGAACAGCAAGGTGCGCGCGTTGCCGATGGGCGACGGCACGGTCTCGGCCTCCAGGTTCATGCCATGCAAGGCCTCCAGATCGGTCTGCGGCACCGAGACCCGCACCATGGTGCCGCGCCCTTGGGTCGAGCCCACGGTCAGCGGGTGGTCCAGCAAGGCCGCCAGACGCTTGACGATGGCCAGCCCCATGCCCAGGCCGCGACTGCGGTCCCGCTCGGGGTTGTGCAACTGGTAGAACTCGTCAAAGACTTTGGACAGCTCGGCCTCCGGGATGCCGATGCCCGTGTCCCAGACCTCGATGTGGGTGCGCGCCCCTGCCGTTCGAGCCACCACGACGATGCCGCCATCGCGGGTGTACTTGATGGCGTTCTGGATCAGGTTGCTCAGGATGCGCTCCAGCAACTGCGGGTCGCTGGTCACATGCTTGCCGCCGGGCTTGAAGCGCAGATGCAAGCCGGCCCCTTCCGCCTGCCCGGCAAAGTGCATGTGCAGGCGGCGGAACACATCGCGAATCGGGAAGGACTGGATCTGGGGCTCGACCACACCCGCGTCCAGCTTGGAGATGTCCAGCATGGCGTTGAAGGAGCGGTCCAGCGATTCGATGCAGCGGTTGAGGTTGCCCACCAGCAGTTGTTCGGGCGTACCCGCCAGGCGCTTTTCCAGGGCACTGGCAAACAGACCCAGGGCGTGCATGGGCTGGCGCAGGTCGTGGCTGGCCGAGGCCACAAAGCGGCTCTTGTCGCGGTCAGCCCGCTCGACCAGGCTCATCTGGTGGCGCAACTGGCGCACCAGCTCGGCGTTGTCAAATTGAGCCCGCAGCGCTTGCGCCTGCATGTGACGCTGGCCCAGCACGAAACCCATGGCCACGCCCAGGCCAGCCAGCACCAGAACCACCCAGGGCAAAAACACCGGGTGCTCACTGGCGTAGAGCTCGTACACCAAGCCCAGCGTCAGAATCAGGACCGCCCCACCCAGCGCGGCCAGCAGGCCCCCACGGTAAACCGACCGCACCTGGGCGGCCAGCCGGTCCACATCGTCCTGCGCCCCGACCAGGCCCGAGTCGGCAAAGGTCTGGCTGGCGTCAAAGGGAACGAGGTAGGCCGGCCTCACCGGAACAGGCTGATGAGGTGCGAGCGCGACTTGACGTCCAGGGCCAGCAAGATGGTGGACACGTAGTTCTTGACCGTGCCCAGGGACAGCTGCGTGGAGTTGCTGATCTCTTGATTGGAGCAGCCGGACAGGACCAGCTCCAGGATCTCCAGATGCCGGGGCCCCAACTCGGCCACGCGGTCATAGCTGGACGCCGACGTGGCCCGTGGAAAGCGCGCGGCGGTCGAGGCTGGCTGGGGCGTCACCGCCGCGGCATACGAGGACTCGGTCAACATGCCGACGATGCTGGAGCGCGTCATGGAGGGCGAGTAGGCCTTGGGCAGGTAGCCCACCGCCCCCAGCCCCTTGGCCTGGCCGATGACGAATTCGTCTTGCGTGCCGCTCATGACCGCGATGCGGGCCTGCGGGTAGGTCTGAACGAACTGACGCAGGCCTTGCAGCCCCTTGCAGTCGGCCATGTTCAGGTCCAGCAGCACCAGGGAGATGTCCACGTCCGAGCCATACAGCCGCATGGCGTCGCCCAGGTTGTCCGCCTCCAACCAGTTGATTTGCAAGGATTCGACCGAATCAAGCACGGTGCGCAAGCCCACCCGAACCAGATCGTGGTCGTCCACCAGCAGGACTTTGTACGTGCCCAAAGCGGGCGGACAGCATGACCCCATGTTACTTATTCATTGAGTTAAACACCCAGCCGACCAGTGTCTGAAAACCCAAATCCGCCAGCAATCCCTAACTTGACACTCCGCGACACCTCCCCCTGACATGAAGGGGTCATTAATCGACTAGCATTGGCGCCTTCGCGCGGGCGCACGACCCGTCCACCTGAATCCGTCCCCCGCGCCTGCTGGAGCCTGCTGTGTCCTCATCCCCCTTTGCCCCCGAAACCGGCCGCCGCCGCACCTTTGCGATCATTTCCCACCCTGACGCGGGTAAAACCACGCTGACGGAAAAGCTGCTGCTGTTCTCCGGCGCGATCCACATCGCGGGCGCCGTGAAGGGCCGCAAGGCCTCGCGCCACGCCACCTCGGACTGGATGGAAATCGAAAAGCAGCGCGGGATCTCGGTGGCCTCGTCGGTGATGCAGATGCTGTACCGCGAACACGTGGTCAACCTGCTGGACACCCCGGGCCACAAAGACTTCTCGGAAGACACCTACCGAGTGCTGACCGCCGTGGACTCGGCCCTGATGGTGATCGACGCCGCCAACGGGGTGGAAGCCCAGACCAAGCGCCTGATCGAGGTTTGCCGCCAGCGCGACACCCCCATCATCACCTTCGTCAACAAGATGGACCGCGAAGGCCGCGACCCGCTGGAATTGCTGGACGAAGTCGAAGCCGAGCTGGGCATGCCCTGCGTGCCCATGACCTGGCCCGTGGGCCAAGGCAAGCAGTTTGGCGGCATCGTCAACCTGCGCACCCAGTCGATGCGCTTGTTTGACGCCGGCGCCGACAAGCGCGGCGGTGAAGACGAAGTCGTGCCCCTGGCCGACCGCGACAAGCTGCACGCCCGCTTTGGCCACGACTGGGAGTTGGCCGAACAGAACATGGAGCTGATGGCCGAGGCCGCGCCGGCGTTTGACCTGGAACTGTTCCTGGCGGCCAAGCAAACGCCCGTGTTCTTTGGCTCGGCGGTGAACAACTTTGGCGTGCAGGAAGTGCTGGACGCCCTGGTGGACCTGGCCCCCGCGCCCCGCCCGCGTCTGTCGACCGAGAAAGACGGCTCGCACACCGAGATCCGCCCCGAGATGGAAAACTTCTCGGGCGTGGTCTTCAAGGTGCAGGCCAATATGGACCCGTCGCACCGCGACCGCATCGCCTTCGTGCGCGTGTGCTCGGGCAAGTACACGCCGGGCATGAAGCTCAAGGTGCAGCGCAACGGCAAAGAGCTGCGCCCCACCTCGGTGGTGACCTTCCTGTCACAACGCCGTGAAGCGGTGGACGAGGCTTTTGCCGGCGACATCATCGGCTTCACCACCCACGGTGGCGTGCAACTGGGCGACACCATCACCGATGGCATCAGCCTGCAGTACACCGGCCTGCCCTTCTTCGCGCCCGAGCTGTTTCAGACCGTGGAATTGAAAAACCCGATGAAAAGCAAGCAGTTGCAAGCAGGTTTGCTGCAATTGGGCGAAGAAGGCGCCATTCAGGTCTTCCGACCCGAGGTGGGCGGGGCCATGTTGCTGGGCGCGGTCGGCCAGCTGCAGTTTGAAGTGGTGCAGCACCGCCTGATGGCCGAGTACAGCGTGGACATCCGCCTGATGCCCTGCCGCTTCACTGGCGCGCGCTGGATCACGGCCGACACGCCGGAGGCGATGAAGAAGTTCACCGATGAGAACGCTTCGAAGCTGGCCTTGGACGCGGCGGACACCCTGGCCTACATGATGACCTCGGCCTATGACCTGCGCCTGACGGCCGAGCGCCATCCGCAGATCCACTTCCACCCGCTGCGCGAGCACGCAGGCTTGAGTCTGTCTACGCAATAAAAAAGGCCGCTCAGCGGCCTTTGTCGATTGGCACGACCTGATCCAGACAGCGTCTTCAGTAGCCGACTTCGCGCTGATGGCGCACGGCCAGGATGACGACTTCATCGCCCGCCAGGCGATACAGCACGACATATCCGCTGTCGCCGAAGGCAACCAACCACTCGCGGTACTCCGGCTCCATGTCCTGCATGGGCCGACCGATGGCGGGTTGGTGCGCCAGGACCTTGACTTCTTGACGGATGGCCTTGGCGGCACGCTTTGCAGCATCGAGGTTGTGCACCGCCAAGAAGCGATAAAGGCGCTGGACGTCGCCCAGCGCCTGGGGAGACCAGATCAAACGTGGCATTCAGGCGGCTCGGCGTCTTGTCCTTGTTCAAGCTGAGTCAGCCAGGCATCGGCCTCATCGGCCGTGGCATGCAACCCCGTGCGCTGGTAAGCCTCCCAGGCCTTGATGCCGTCCTGACGGAACGCTTCGCGCTTTTCCTCACGCTCCACGTATTGCTCGATGGCCTCGCGCATCAACCAGTGCGGGGTGCGATGGCGGGCATCGGCCAAGCGCTTGACGCGGGCCTTGATGTCGGCGTCGATCTTGACCGCGACGGGTCGGACGGTGGCGGATGTCATGACGACCCTCAGTATTGGAAGGTATTACCTTACCATACTTGGTGGTTTTGTACGTTCTTATGTCGTTTAACTGCCAGCCAAAGTCGGGCCGATCATCGGCCGGCCGGGAGAAATGGCATCCAACGAAGGGTGCGCGGCATCAAGGCGGCCAACCAAGTCTCCATGATGGTCATGGCCGCTGACAACCGCAGCGTGTTGCCGCCATACCGGAGGGTTTGCCCTCAAGCTACACCCTGAATAAACCTCCGGCCCATTGCGGTAAAAACGAGCTGAGCCTTTTTGTGGGCAGGCAGCTTGCTCGGGTCCAAGCCATCTTGTGTGGTGTCGGAATCAGGGGTTTGGCGGTCAATGGGGCTGAAATTCAATGCTCATATCCCAGACTTTCGAGCACGCCGATCAAAGTGCCGTTGGGGTCCAGGTGTGAGATATAGGGCTTGAACGCCTTGTCTTCACGTCGGATATGAATTGATAGCCAATCCCGCAGCACGGTCGACAGCTGAGATGCGACCGTGATACTGCCCGCTTCAAATTTCGCCTGCAAACCTTGAATGCGCAAAATGAAGCGATCGTGGTTTGCCTTATGCGCCGCAAAATCTGGGTAGTGAACCGACTCCATCAGCCTTTCCTCGCGCCGTAGGTGCGCGCGGGTGTAGTCAACCAATTCGTGGAGAACATGGTCGACCACCGAGTGTCCGCTACCGTCGCTGGTGGCCGTGTGTAGTTCGTTGACCAAACCAACCAAACGTCGGTGATCGGCGTCGATCGGACCATGATCAATGCATAGGTCGTCAGCCCATTCAAAGTAAGCCATATGCGCTCCCTGCGGCTAGGTTAAGGCCAGTTGAGATGGGTGCGGTAGTAGCTTCTGGCTGTCGATCTTGAATACACTGACCGTGGCAACCAGTTTGCGTGCTTGTTGCTCTATCGCTTGCGCGGCTGCGGCACTCTCCTCTACCAATGCAGCATTTTGCTGCGTGACCATATCCATTTGCGAGACGGCTTGATTGATCTGGTCTATGCCCATCGACTGTTCTTTGCTTGCTTCAGCGATCTCTCGCATCAAGTCTGATACCCGTCTGACATGGACAACAATCTCATCCATTGTGCTACCGGCTTTTTCGACAAGTTGGCAGCCCTGTTTGACATTACCAACCGAGGTTTCGATCAAGTTTTTGATCTCGCGCGCAGCCACAGCGGATCGGCCGGCTAGGTTTCTCACTTCAGTGGCTACAACAGCAAAGCCTTTTCCCTGCTCACCCGCGCGCGCGGCTTCTACCGCCGCATTGAGCGCCAAGATGTTGGTTTGGAAGGCGATGCCATCAATCACGCTGATGATGTCCGCAATTTTGGTTGACGATTCGTGTATCGCCTCCATGGTCTGAACGACATCCCCGACTACGCTGCCGCCACGCACAGCTACCAAGGAGGCTGCCTCCGCAAATTTGCTCGCATGTTCGCCGCTATCGAGATTGTGTTTGATGGTCGCAGCCAGTTGTTCCATTGAGGCAGCCGTTTGCTGTAAGGCACTCGCTTGTTCTTCGGTTCTGGAAGATAGATCCAAATTGCCGGTCGCGATTTGGCTGGTAGCGGTTGCCAAGGCAGTGCTGCCTGTTCGCACGTCGCTGACGATGGCGATCAGGCTCTGATTCATCTCCTGCAACGCATGCAGAAGTTGCCCGCATTCATCATTGGCGTGTTCAATTGGAGGAGAGTTGAGCCCGCCTGCTGCCACGGTTTTTGCAAGTTGGACGGCTTGATTCAAGGGGCGGGTAATCGAGCGGCTTATCATCCAGGCAAGGCTGGCTCCAGCAGCCAAGGCCAATAGACTCAGCAACAAGATCCACATGCTTGACTGATGAAGCTCATTGGCCATCTGGGTGCTGCTTTGGCTGACAACCGTTTTTTGAAGTTGAGCCAATTGAGTAATCGGCTCTTGCAAGGCATCCACGCGAGGAAGCGTCTCGCTCAGCATCAGTTGCTCGGCTTGTTGACGCTGTCCCGAGTTGGCGAGCTGTGCAGCCTGGCTGAACGAGGCCGCATATGCCTGACGTCGTTGAGTGATGTCAGCCAGCAGGGCCTTTCCTTCGGGGCGATAGACCAATCGGGTTAAGGTTGCCAATGCTGAAGAGACTGTTTGCTTATTTCGCTCCATCTCTTCCAAGATAGCCTGTCGCCGATCGGAAGAGTTACTCAAGATCAACTCCATCGAGAGTCTGGCATTGGCGCGAGTCGTGCTATTGACGACATTGGCGGCTTCGGCCTTGGCCCAGTCCTGATCGATGATTTTGCGCTGCGCGATTTCTACATCATTAAATCGAACCAACGCTAACGCTGCAATCCCACCGAGTAAACACAGTATCAAGCTGAAGGCCAGACCCAGGCGGCGACCAATCCGAATGTTCTGTAACTGGAACATGATCTCTCCTTGATGGGAGGGATGATGCAAGGCAATTTGCTCGTTGTATGACTGCTGGATTTCGAGTGCCTTGCAGCATCCATCGATTTTTCATGATGGTGGAGGCATCGTGGCTGAAGCTGCGCTTTCAGACCTTATGGCGTGTCAAGGAATGCCGTATATGGTGGTTGTGCGTGACTATTTCACGCAGTTTCGTTGACCACGCTACATAGCCCGTCCTAAACAAATGCCTCAAGCCGCAACCTGCTAAGCCAAATCCACGTCAAGCGGGCTTGGACCACAAGGTTTCCAGATTCGGGAAGCCCCAGGTCGCTGGGTTTTCGCGCCCCACAATCTGGTCGTTGGCCTTGGGATCCCCCAGGTTCAACACCACGTGCGGAATCGGCTCGTTGGACTTGGTCGAGAAAAACGCCTTGACGATGGGGCACACCAGCGAGGTCGTACCAGGCTCCATCACCACGGCCAAGCGGCCGGATTTGAGCTTGACCAGCGAGCCAATGGGGTAGATGCCGATGCTCTTGACGAAGGCCTGGAAGATGCGTTCGTCAAAGTGGCCATCTTTGGCCCACTGCGCCATTTTCTGGATCGACTCGGCAGGGTCCCAACCGGATTTGTAGGGCCGGTTGGAGGTGATGGCGTCGTACACATCGCACACCGCACCCATCTTGGAAAACAAGCTGATCTCGTCGCCCTTGAGCTTGTGCGGGTAGCCCATGCCATTCATTTTTTCATGGTGGTGCAGGCAGACGTCCAGAGGCACCGGGCCCACGCCTTTGCCTTCGACCAGCAGCTTGTGCCCTTCTTCGGGGTGCTTTTTCATGATGGCGAACTCTTCGTTCGTCAAAGCACCGGGTTTGTTGAGCACATCATTGGGCATCAAGGCTTTGCCCAGGTCATGCACCAGGCCGGCCATGCCCGCCTCGCGGGTGTCGGCCTCGTTGAGGTGCAACTGATTGGCCAGGGACACCATCAAGGCGCACACGGCCACGGAATGCATGTAGGTGTAGTCGTCGCTGGTCTTCAGGCGAGCCAGGCTGACGATGGCGCCGGGGTTGCGCTGAACGGATTCGGTGATGTCGTTGACCAGGGGCAGGCAGTGCTCGGCATCGATGGCCTTGCCCATGCGCACGTCCTGGAACATGGACTTCATGGCGGGCGTGGCGCCGGCCAGCACCTTGGAGGCGCGGGCCAGCTCGTCCTTCACCGAGCAGGGCTTGGGCTCAGGCTTGCCCACCACGGCGGCGGGCATGGCAATGTCTTTTTGGGGAGGCCGGGGTGCCTGGACTTCGACGTCGTCAAAGCGCTCGGTGTGAGCCAAGGCCGGCTCGTCCTCCAGCACATCGAGCCCTTTGCGCGTGTCAATCCAGACCTCTTTGACGCGGCTGTCCTGGATCTGCTGGAGTTGCTTGGGATCAGTCAGCAGAAAGGCGGACTTCCAAAAAGGATGGTCCAGCCACGAGCCGCATAGCTCGTCCAGGAACATGCCCAATCGCAACTGGTTGACCGATATTTTTTTCCGCATGGCAACAACAAGACTCTGGCCGATGATGCGCCCAGG
>JAGWTE010000281.1 GCA_028869095.1 Burkholderiales bacterium | reverse complement strand
CCTGAAGGCACGCAACACGGCAAGACCTTCCGCCTGCGTGGCAAGGGCATCAAGGGGCTGCGCTCCAGCTACCCAGGTGACCTGTACTGCCACATCCAGGTCGAGACCCCCGTCAAGCTCACCGAGCACCAGCGCAAGCTGCTCAAAGAGCTGGACGAGTCCTTCCGCAAAGGGGGAGAAAAACACTCGCCCAATGCCAAAAGTTGGACGGATCGTGTGAAAAACATCTTCAAATGAGCTTGCAAACGGCCCTTCGGGGCCGTTTTTTATGGCCGTCAAAGCCCATTCGTTTAAGTTGGAGGTTCATCAGCCGAAAAAACCGAAGTTCCCGGAAGGATTTGTGGGGACACGGATCAATTTTTTGCACGAGGTCGCCCATGGCCGTTCTGTATCCTGGTATCGAAGAATGCCGCGCCCTGATCGTCGACGGGAATTCCACGTCGCGCAGTATTTTGGCTGCGCAATTGAGAGACCTGGGCGTTGGCACCGTCGTTCAAACCACCCGCGCCCAAGACGCGCGCGGCAAGCTGGAACACGCCACGTTCGACATCGTGCTGTGTGACTATCACTTCGACGCGGGCGAATACAGCGGGCAAGATTTGTTGGACGACCTGCGCCGCAGCCAATTGCTACCCTACTTCACCACCTTCGTGATGGTGACCGGCGAAGCCAGCTACAACAAGGTCGCCGAAGCCGCCGAAGCTGCCTTGGACGGCTACATCGTCAAGCCCTACACCACGGTTTCCCTGGGCGACCGCTTGCTGGTCGCACGCAAACGCAAGATTGCCTTGGCCAAGGTGTTCGACGCTTTGGAGAGAGGCGAAATCAACGAAGCGGCGCGGATGTGTGTCCAGCGCTTCATGGACGGCCTGCCCTATGCCCTGTATTCCGCCCGCATTGGGGCGGAATTGTTTTTGCGCCAGAACCGTTTTGACGAGGCCAAAGCGGTCTACCAGAAAGTGCTGGAGCGCGATCCTCCGCCCCCCTGGGCTCGCCTGGGGTTGGCCAGAACGCTGCTGGAAAGCCAGCAGGCACCGCAAGCCAAAAAGCTGCTTCAGAACCTGGTCAAAGAGGCGCCCGAGTTTGCTGAAGGGCATGATTTGCTGGGCAAACTCCAAGTCGAACAAGGCGACATGACGGATGCCTTGGAGACCTACAAACGTGCCTGGAACGTCACCCCCAGCTCCATCACCCGGTCTGCCAAATTAGGTGCGATCTCCTTCTACATGGGGGACGCCCAAGAGGCCAAACGGCCGCTGGAGCGGGCTGCTGCGCTGGGCGCCAACTCCAAAATGTTTGATCAGCAGTCGCTGGTCTTGCTGGCTTTGGTGCGATTCGATGCCAAAGACTCCAAAGGCATCCGCCACTGTCTGAACACGTTGGAAAACGCACTGCAAAAGACGCCCGACAACATGCGTCTGACACGACAGGTGCAGATCGTCAAAATGTTGGCCATGCTGTGTGATCGCCAGATGGCGCAGGTCCAGGCTGGCATGGGCCATTTGGCCGCGCAGTTGGAAGCATCCGATCTGGACGTCGAAGGTGCCTGCAACATCCTGTCGCTGCTGTCACGCTTGCCGCCAGAAATGGGGCGTAGCACCGACACCCACCAATGGGTAGACGGTTTGGTCTGGCGCTTCAGCGGCACCAAGGCGGGCGGCCAGTTGATGACCGCCTCGAGCGAAAAATCACCCGATCAGCAAGAGCAAGTGGCTCAGGTGCTGATACAGGCTCAGGCGGCCGTGCAGCAAGCCATGACCTACGCTTTGGCCGGCGAACGCCGTCACACCGTGACCGAGTTGATCAATCTGGCCAAGAAATGGCGCAATGCCAAATGGGCCGACATGGCCGCCCAAGCCCTGGACCGCCACAAGGACCACATTACTGACTTCGATGCGCTGTCAGCCACGATCAAAGACTTGAAGAAACAATTCTCAGGTCAGCCCAGCAAATTGCCTCTGGGCAATGAAGACGGCCGCCAAAGCGGCGGCCTGTCCTTGCG
>JAGWTE010000280.1 GCA_028869095.1 Burkholderiales bacterium | reverse complement strand
ATGCGTTGACATGCTGGCCGCAGCAGGACGGCGCCTGCACCTGGGCATCATGGTTGGCAACCGCGACTTCCTGCTTGGCCAGGATCTGATCTCAGCCTGCCACGCCCACGCACTGCAGGACCCGACCGTGCTGAAAGCCTGGGACCAAACCCTGCTTTTGATCCACGGCGATGAACTGTGCCTCAGCGACACCGAGTACCTGAAGTTTCGCCAGAACGTGCGCCAGCCCCAGTGGCAAGCCCATTTTCTGGGCCAACCTTTGGCACAGCGTCAAGCCATCGCGCGCCAGATGCGCGAGGCCAGTCAGATGCATCAGAAAAACCAAGCCTCCACCGCTTGGGCCGATGTCGACCCAGTTGCAGCCTCAGCCTGGATGCAAGCCTGTGGCGCCCAGACTTTGATCCATGGGCATACCCATCACCCGGCAACTGAACCTTTTGGCAGCGGCACGCGCTGGGTCTTGAGCGATTGGGATCTGGACCACACCACGCCGCATCGCGCGGAGGTGCTGCGCCTCACCGAACAAGGCTTTGAGCGCATCCGTCTGGCCTGAGCCCCATACCCCGCCAAACCACTCGCGCAAAACAAACGGCCGGATCGCAATCCGGCCGTTTTCCATTCAGCAGCAAATACCGCTGAGCACCTTATTCAGCCGTCGCCGCCTCGGGCTTGGTCTTGTCGCTCTTCTTGTTGGGTTGGATGTCCAACTTGACCTCGGGTTCACCCGCACCGTTGTCCACCACGTCCACCGTCAAGCGGCCGCCATCGACCAGGCTACCGAACAGCAACTCATCTGCCAAGGCACGGCGAATGGTGTCCTGGATCAACCGCTGCATTGGGCGTGCACCCATGAGCGGATCGAAGCCCTTCTTGGCCAAGTGGCGACGCAGTGCATCGGTGAAGGTGACCTCGACCTTCTTCTCCGCCAACTGGCTTTCCAGCTGCAGCAAGAACTTGTCCACCACGCGCAAGATGACCTCTTCATCCAGCGGCTTGAAGCCCACGATGGCGTCCAGACGGTTGCGGAACTCAGGCGTGAAGACACGCTTGATGTCCGCCATCTCATCACCCGACTCGCGCTGCGTGGTAAAGCCAATGGTGGCTTTTTGCAAGGTCTCGGCACCGGCGTTGGTGGTCATGATGATCAGCACGTTGCGGAAGTCGGTCTTGCGGCCGTTGTTGTCCGTCAGCGTGCCATGGTCCATCACCTGCAGCAGGATGTTGAACACATCGGGGTGAGCCTTCTCGATCTCATCCAGCAGCAGCACAGCATGCGGCTTCTTGGAGATCGCTTCGGTCAACAGACCACCTTGATCAAAGCCCACATAGCCCGGAGGCGCACCAATCAGTCGACTGACCGCATGACGCTCCATGTACTCCGACATGTCAAAGCGAATCAACTCGATACCCAGGATGTAGGCCAACTGCTTGGCCACCTCGGTCTTGCCCACACCAGTCGGGCCACTGAACAAGAACGAGCCAATGGGCTTGTCGGGCTTACCCAAACCTGAACGCGCCATCTTGATGGCAGCCGCCAGGGCATCGATGGCCGTATCCTGACCAAAGACCACGCTCTTGAGGTCGCGGTCCAAGGTCTTGAGCTTGGAGCGATCATCACTGGACACGCTTGTGGAAGGAATACGGGCAATCTTGGCCACGATGTCTTCCACTTCCGCGCGAGTGATGGTCTTCTTTTGCTTGCTCTTGGGCAAGATGCGTTGCGCCGCACCGGCCTCGTCGATCACGTCAATGGCCTTGTCAGGCAAATGGCGGTCATTGATGAACTTGGCCGACAACTCTGCCGCCGCTTGCAGGGCACCCATGGCGTACTTGACGCTGTGATGCTCTTCAAAGCGCGACTTCAAACCCTTGAGGATCTCGATGGTCTGCTCGACCGAAGGCTCCACCACTTCTACCTTCTGGAAACGACGCGATAGCGCCGCATCCTTTTCGAAGATGCCGCGGAACTCGGTGAAGGTGGTGGCACCAATGCACTTGAGCTGCCC
>JAGWTE010000279.1 GCA_028869095.1 Burkholderiales bacterium | reverse complement strand
GAGGACTACTTGAACGTGGCCAAGGTGCTGAACCTGAGCGAGTGGAAGATCGTCACCAAGATCCTGTTCCCCTCGGTGCTGCCTTACATGCTGACGGGCGTGCGCTTGTCGGTGGGCACCGCCTGGCTGGTGATCGTGGCGGCTGAAATGCTGACCGGCGGCGTGGGCATCGGCTTTTGGGTCTGGGATGAGTGGAACAACTTGAACGTGGCCCACATCCTGATCGCGATCTTCGTGATCGGCATCGTTGGCCTGATGCTGGAACAAGCGCTGGTGTCCGTCGCCAAACGTTTCAGCTTTGAATAAACCCACGCACCACTGAGGAGTTCGTCATGACCCAATTCATCGACATCAAAAACGCCGAAATGGTGTTCCACACCAAAAAGGGGCGCTTCCACGCCTTGCGTGACATCAATCTGGAGATCGCCAAGGGGGAATTCATCGCCTTGATCGGCCACTCGGGCTGCGGCAAGTCGACCCTGTTGAACCTGATTGCCGGCCTGCTGATGCCCTCGGGTGGCGGCCTGATTTGCGACAACAAGGAGATCGCTGGCCCCGGGCCTGAGCGCGCGATGGTGTTCCAGAACCACTCACTGTTGCCTTGGTTGACTTGCTATCAGAACGTCTATCTGGCGGTGGAGCGCGTGTTTGGGGGCAAAGAGCGCAAAGATCAACTCAAGCAACGCACCCTGGACGCGTTGGAGTTGGTCAACATGAGCCACGCCACCCACAAGCGCCCCAATGAAATCTCAGGCGGCATGAAGCAACGTGTGGGCATTGCCCGTGCGCTGGCGATGGAGCCCAAGGTCTTGCTGATGGACGAGCCTTTTGGGGCCTTGGATGCCTTGACCCGCGCTCACTTGCAAGACGAGTTGCTCAAGATCGTGGCACGCACGAAGAGCACGGTGGTCATGGTGACGCACGATGTGGACGAGGCCGTGCTGCTGTCGGACCGCATTGTGATGATGACCAACGGCCCCGCTGCCACGATTGGCGAAGTGTTGGACGTGCCTTTGGCTCGCCCCCGCAACCGCGTCGAGTTGGCCGAAGACCCGACCTACATGGCTTGCCGCAAGGCCGTGCTGGACTTTTTGTACACCCGCCACGGCGTGGCCCACAAACAGGCGGCTTAACGGTTTAAGGCTGAAGAACCACGAGCCGCAAAAATTAGATCACCCGAGCGGCTCACCACATCACCGGTACACGAGGAGCAAACAGAGGTCAGGAACCGAAGCTGGCACACCCCTTGCATACAGGAGAGATGGCTGTCTGATTCGCCAGAGCCAGGCAGTCTTCCTCAGCGGGGGTCAGTGGGTCCGCGAAAGCTCCACCGACCTCTTCACGCCTTCCGGCTCTCGGGCTGGAAGGCGTCTTTTTTTGCCAGGCCGTAAAACACGGCGCCCAGCACGATCATGGGCACGCAGAGCCATTGGCCCATGCTCATGTTCAGGGCAAGCAAACCCAGGAAGCTGTCGGGCTCGCGGAAGTATTCAGCCGTGAAGCGCATCAGGCCATAGCCCAGCAGGAACAGGCCCGCCACCGCACCACGTTGGCGAGGCTTGCGCGCGTAGATCCACAACACGACGAACAACAGCAATCCCTCCAAACCGAACTGATACAGCTGCGAGGGGTGACGCGGCAGGTCGCTGCCCGATTCGGGGAACACCATGGCCCAAGGCAGCAGTGGGTCCGCAGCCCTGCCCCACAACTCGCCATTGATGAAATTGCCAATACGGCCTGCTGCCAGACCAATGGGCACGCAGGGTGCAACCAAGTCGGCCACGTCAAAGAAATGCCAGCCTTGGCGCCGGCCGTAGAGGTACATGGCCGTGATCACGCCCAACAAGCCACCATGGAAAGACATTCCACCCTGCCAGACCGCGAGGATCTCGGATGGGTGCGCCATGTAATAACCCGGCTTGTAAAACAAGACATAGCCCAGACGGCCCCCCAACACCACGCCCAGCACCCCGTAGAACAAGAGGTCTTCCACCTTTTGCCGATCCCAGCCGGC
>JAGWTE010000102.1 GCA_028869095.1 Burkholderiales bacterium | reverse complement strand
CCGCAATTTGCCGTGGGACACAGCTTTGGCGGGGTGCTGACCTCGCTGTTGCTGGCCGAGCGTCAGCAGCCCTTCCAACGCGCCGTGTTGCTGGACCCGGTCCTGTTCTCACCGGCCATGCTGATGGGCATGTCGATGGTCAGCCTGGTGGGGGTGGGCAAACTGACGCCGCTGGCCAAAGCCGCCCTCAAGCGTCGCCGCCATTGGCCTGACCGGGATGCCGCTTACGAAGCCCTGCATGGCCGCGGCACGTACAAGGGCTGGACGCCCGAAGCGCTGCGCGCCTTTGTTGATCACGCCATCGCAGACGACACCGTCAAAGGCGGGGTCAAGCTCAAATGCCTGCGCAGCCGCGAAGCCGATATTTTCAGCTCGGGACCGGACCGGCTCTGGAGTTCAGTGGGGCGCATCCGCGTGCCGACCCTCATCCTGCACGGGCAAGATTCGATGCCCTTTGTGGGGCCGTCGGCCATGCAAGCCGCGTCCCTTAATGACGCCATCTTGGCCCAGCAGGTGGAAGGCGGCCATTGCTTCATGCAGCAAGACCCTCAAGCGGCGGCCGAACGCGTGCGAGCCTTCCTGCTGCAGCCGCAGTGAAGCCGCTCAGACCGGCGTGATCAAACCTTCGTTTTGGGCAAGGAGCCCAGCACCTTGGCAGGTGTGAACGGCTTGACCAAAAAGCCCCCCACACCCAGTTTGGCGGCCTGACGCACATTCTCCAAGGTAGAGGATGCGCTGATCATCACCACATGGGCATTCGGGCAAGCTTGCCGTATTTGCGGCAGGGCTTCAAAGCCTGACAGCATGGGCATGTTGATGTCCAGATAGAGCACATCGGGCTGATGCAGCAAGCAACTCTCCACCACGTCCGCGCCATTCTTGGCCTCACCCACCACGGTGTGACCGGCGTCCTGCAGCAAATTGCGCAGGATCTGCCGGGTGATGCCATCATCGTCTGCAATCACGACTTTCACGCTGTCACTCCTGTCCCTGCCAGTTCTTCCAAGGTTTGACGCACACGGGCAAACTGATCATCCAGCTTGGGGGCCACAGCCTGCACCCTGGCCTGATCTGATTGCCGCGCCGCCGTTTCAATGTCGCCGAGCACGGCCGCAAAGTCACGCGCACCCATGGCCAGCGAAGGGCCTTTGATCGCATGCGCCATCTGCATGACCTCATGGGCCGATGACCACGACTGAATCTGTTCTTTCAAGGTCGCCAGCTTGGCACTGGCGTCTTCCAGATAGAAGGTCACCAATCCTTCGTAGGCTTCGCCCAAGGCGTCCTTCATGTTCTGGAACTCTTCCAGTGCGGGGTCCAGTTCCGGCTCAGCCATTGGCAACGCCGTAGCCGATGGGCCCACTGCGGTCGGCGCAGCCACATTGGGCGTGCCGTGCAGCCAGCGGTCCAGCACCGCCACGATGGTATGGGGCCGG
Source organism: Burkholderiales bacterium (assembly GCA_028869095.1). Lineage (GTDB taxonomy): Bacteria > Pseudomonadota > Gammaproteobacteria > Burkholderiales > Burkholderiaceae_C > Aquabacterium. The sequence goes on along the minus strand of JAGWTE010000102.1, from coordinate 8,954 downwards.
ATGGGCTTGGACATGTAGTCGTCCATGCCCGCCAGGCGGCACTTGACGCTGTCCTCAGACATGGCGCTGGCCGTCAAGGCGATGATGGGCAAACGGCGCCCGCCGCTTTCTTCACGCAGGCGGATCTGCCGCGTGGCTTCAAAGCCGTCCATGATCGGCATCTGGCAGTCCATGAAGACCAGGTCAAAGCGCTGCAGGGAGACCATGTCCACGGCCTCCTTGCCATTGTTGGCACAGGCGATCTCGCAGCCATAGGGCCCGAGCAAGGTGACCGCCACTTTCTGGTTGACCGGGTTGTCGTCCACCACCAAGATGCGCTTGCCCTTGAAGTGAATGGCATCGCTGGCCAGGTTCTTTTTGCCCGCATCCAGCAGGGTCTGCCGACAGGCGAATTTGACTGCGGGACCAGCCGACAAGACCGCCTTGAGCACGGACTGCACATCGGCCTGATGCACCGGCCGCGAGATGTGCCCGCGCAAACCGGCCGCCACAAATTCATCAATGGGCTTGAGCCCAATGGCCGGCCCATAGCTGATGCGCGGGATCGATTTGAGCACCGGGTCTTCAATGAGTGCCTGCGACAAACTCAAGGCATCGATGCCCTGCATCTGCGCCGAGAAGATGAAGGCATCCGGCGGGGCATAGCCCGCATTGGGGTCGCCAAAGTCCAGCACCGTGAAGCCGGTTTCCAGCACCTCCACCTTCACGCCCAGATGCGCCAACTCTTGCAGCAGCACCTCCGCGTGCGCGGTGCCATCGGTCACAAAGGCCACGCGCTTACCCACCAGATTGGATGGGGGCGCAGCAGCCTCCTCCTCAATCGGGAAGGGCATCGTCACCCAAAACCGGCTGCCCTTGCCCAACTCGCTCTCGACACCAAACTGCCCGCCCATCAGGCCCACCAACTGCTTGAAGATGGCCAGGCCCAGGCCGCTGCCGCCATACAGGCGCGTGGTCGACACATCGGCCTGCGTGAACTTCTCAAAAATCTTGGCCGATTGTTCCGGCGTCATGCCAATGCCGGTGTCTTCCACCTCGAACCGGATGCTCACTTGCGCATCACCCTCGGTGTACTGAACCGGCTTGGCGCTGATGCGGATGTGCCCTTCTGAGGTGAACTTGACCGCATTGCTGAGCAAGTTGGACAAGACCTGACGCAAACGGTTGGGGTCGCCCAGCCATTGCGTGGGCATGGCCGGATCGATGTCCAGGATCATGTCGATGCCCTTTTTGCTGACGGTCACGGCCATCGAATCGGCCATGTTTTCCAGCAACGGGCGTGCGTCAAAACGCGTGGACTCAATCACCAGCATGCCCGCCTCGATCTTGGAGTGATCCAGGATGTCGTTGATCAAGCTGAGCAGGCTTTCGGCACTGTTTTTGGCAATCGCCATCAACTCCATTTGTTGTGGCGTCTGCTTGGTCATGGACAAGCTGTCGAGCATGCCGATGACGCCGTTCATGGGCGTGCGGATTTCATGGCTCATATTGGCCAGAAACTCGCCCTTGGCCTGGCTGGCCGCTTCGGCATCTTCGCGGGCCTTGGTCAGCGCCCGGTTGGTCTCGCGCATCTTGCGCCGGAAGTTGTTCATGTGCCCGGCAAACACCGAGATCCAGGCCCCCACCACCGTCAAAGACACCAAGGCCAGGATCTCTTGTTTGGGATCGAGCACCCCCGGTGAATGCTGAATGGTCCACCACGAGTCACCGGCGTACATCAGCACCCCGATCAAGGACACAAACGCCAATTCCAAGGCGCTGAGCTTGAACACGCCAAAGCCAAATCCCACCACCAAGGACACCAGCAAGGTGTTGCGCGCCTGCCCGGCAAAGTGCAAGGCACCATAGGCGGCAAACAGGGCGCCCAGCATTTGCCACATGGTCAAGCTGGGATCACGGGCCCGCAGGTTCAAACCCGTTTTGATCAGGGTGTAGAACACCGCGTTGATGACGACGGGCACGACCAAAAACCAGTACAGCGCCTGCACACGCATCAAGCCCAGCGACCAGGCGATGAACATCATCAGCATGGGGATGCTGTAGGCCACCAAAGCCAAGAGCAAACGCCGCAGCCGCAGGCGTTGCTTCTCCGCCTGCGACATGTCGGTCATGTTCCAGACCTTGACCTTGAAAGGATCCATGAAGTGCTGTCCCTTGTCCCAAAGACCACACTTCGTTATCGGCCCTGAGGGCCCGGATCAAAGCCTAAAACCGTGATGTTTTGCGCAAAACCACGGGCAGACCATCGGTGGGATGGCAAATCGGGATCCACTGGATGTCGCGCTGGCGGGGCGAGGCCAGTTGCCACTCAAAGCGGCGCAGCAAGTGATGCATCACCAGCTTGACCTGGTTTTCACCAAAATGCATGCCGATGCACTTGTGCACCCCGCCCCCAAACGGGATCCAGGCAAAACGATGGCGGCGGTCTTCGGCCCGATCGGGCGCAAAGCGCTCGGGGTCAAAGCGATAGGGGTCGGTCCAGATGTCGCGCTGATAGTGCGACACCAGCGGGCTGATGGTGACCAGCGAGTTGGCAGGGATCACATGGCCCTTGAACTCCACGGCCTCGGTGGCAAAGCGCGGCAAAGCCGGCACGGGCGAATACATCCGCAGCGCCTCGCGCATGACCTGGTCGGCCAGCGGCATGTGGGCCAGGTCAGCAAAGGACAGAGGCAATGGCAAGGCCTGCATTTCTTCGCGCAAGCGATGCTGCCACTCGGGGTGCTCGGCCAGCACCCGCACCACACTGGTCAAGGTGCTGGTAGTGGTGTCATGCGCGGCCATCATCAAGAAGATCATGTGGTTGACCACGTCTTCGTTGCTGAAGTCTTGTCCGGACTCGTCTTGGGCCTGCGCCAGCCGGGCAAACAAATCCCGATCCTGGCTGGCCCGCTTGGCCGGCACCCGCTCGGCGAAATAGCGCACCAGTCGTTGGCGCCCCGCGATGCCTTTACCGTAAGACAGGTAAGGCAGATCCAGCCGAACGACGGCCACACTGGCCGCCACCATGTCCACAAAGTCTTGCTTGAGCTCATTGGCCATGGCGCCCGGCACCTCACCCATGAACACCTGCGTGGCAATGTCCAGCGTCAGCGCTTTGACCAGATCCAGAAACGGCACCGGCGTGCCCACAGGCCAACAAGCCAAGGTGCGATCAACGGTGGCATCCATGGCCACGTGGTAGTTCTGCAAGGACTCGTGGTTGAACGCACCCTGCATCATGCGCCGATGCATGCGGTGCTCCGCGCCATCGCGCAGCATCAAGCCACCGGGAAACAAGGCGTGCAACAACTCCTCCCACGCCGCCTTGCTGCTGAACACGCCACCTTGGTTGAGCAACACCTTCTCGTTGGCATCTGGCCCCAGCAGGTGGTAGACCGGCCGGAACAACAAGGTCGATCGGCTGACCTCGCCATAGCGCTCGAAGATGCGCCAGTAAAAGTCAAACGCGCTGCGTTGGTACTCAAACGTCTGCCCAATCAAGGGCAGACCGCCAGCGGATGGGATGGGGAGCGTGTGTGCGATGGCCATGGCCGCCATCTTCGCCATCGACTGCGGGCTTGTCAGGAGGGCCAAGCCACCTTGGCCTGATTTATATTTTCATTGGCCCAATTTATTAAATTACCCCATGTTACCCAGCTATGCCAGCAGCTACGTCCGACAGGTTCTGAGCGTGGCCCAAGGGCTGGGCGCCAACCGCCAGGTCTTGCTGGACTACGCCGCGCTGGATGAGCACGACCTGCACGACGCCAACTACCGGGTGTCACAACCGCAGGTGCTGTGCCTGTATCAGGCCGGATCAACCTTGACCGGCCAGGCCAGCCTGGGCCTGGCCGTGGGCGAGGCCGTTCGCCCACAAGGCCTGCACCAATTGGGCTACGCCTTGATGAGTTGCGAAACCGTGGGCGAAGCCTTGGCGCTGAACCTGCGCTTTCAGTCCCTGGTCATGGGACAAGGTCAGTTCGACACCACCCTGACCGACGACACGGTGACCCTGTGCTGGCGGCCCGATGGCGCATCGCCCGCCCTGCTGCGACCGATCAACGAATCCATCCTGGCCAGTTGGGTGCGCTTTGGGCAATGGATCACCGGCAGCAGCGCCACCCCCATGGGCGTGACCTTCTGCCACGCCAAGCCGCCAGACTTGAGCGCCTACCACCGCATCTTCCAGTGCCCATTGACGTTTGAGGGCCCCACCAACAGCCTGACCGGCCCTCGCTACCTGCTGGACCTGCCGCTCAAACAAGCCAACCCGGGTTTGAAGCAAGCCCTGCTCAGTGCGATGGAATCGCAGCTCAAGCAACAGCCTGCATCACCCCTGGCGGGCCCAGACCACACAGACTGGGTCTTGCAAGTGAAGCAAGCGTTGCGGCTGACTTTGACGCAGCCCGGAGGCCACTTGCCACGCCTGGCGCACACCCTGAACACCAGCGAGCGCACCCTCAAGCGCCGCCTGAGTGAGCAAGGCACCACCTTGCGCCAACTGCTGCAAGAAGTCCGCATGCAACACGCCTTGGAGCAGTTGCAACGCCCTCAGGCCAGCATCGAGACCATCGCGCAAGAGTTGGGCTACCAGTCCGCCAGCGCCTTCAGCCTGGCCTTCAAGAACTGGCAGGGAGCGGCACCGAGTAGACTTCGCCGTCGTTCACCGAAATGACCGAGCCCAGCTTGGGCAACCAGCTCACCAGGATCTTGTAGGTGTCCTTGTCAAACGCCGGACGCCCCTGGCGCAGCAGGGCCTGCACGTCCGCCTGATTGTGTGCCGACCCCAAGTAGCACCAGGCATCCAGCACATGCCAGCTGTCGCCCTCGCGCGCCATCACCGGGCCATCAAAAGGCCAGGTCTTGACCTGCCAGTCCGACAACACCGTCTGCAACCGGGCACTGTGCGCCGCCAATGACTCTTGCCCGACACAAACGCCGCTGCAGGCATGCACCTGATAGCCAAAGCATGGGCGCCCCGCTGGCACTTTGTCCAATCCCAAAGTGACCAGGCACAGCTGCGCTGACTCGGCGATCTCTCGCAAAGTCTTGACGGCATCGCGCTGGCTGCCAAACAAGCCATAGACCGCATCCTGCTGGCCCCAGTCCAGATCGCGTGCCCAAGCCAGTTCAGGCTGCAGGCCCTCTTCATCACCCTTGCGCATGGGCACCAGGCGCCAGGTGCACAACTCGCTGCTGCGACGCAGGCGCCGGTTGTGAATGGGCTGCCATTGCTTGATCAGTTGCGCCTCTTTGAGCAACGCACCCATCTCGCCTTCGGTCTCGATCCACTCCACCCTGCGCACCTGCTGCGACAGGTTCATCTCTTTCGATGCGCGATGGTCCGCACTGAAGTGAGACAGCACGCGCTGACGCAGGTTGTTGGCTTTGCCAATGTACAAAGGCAGGTCGTTGTCGCCGTAGAACAGGTACACGCCATGATGCTCAGGCAAGGCCTCCAGCAAAGCGGGGTCCAGATGCACGGGCCAGCTGCTGCGCCCCGTCAATTGCGACACAGCCTGCTGCAATTGATCCGGCGCGATCTGGCGCTGCAAGACTTGCCAGAATTGCCACAGCACGGCGGCATCGGCCAACGCCCGGTGGCGAGCCGGCATGTGCAGGCCATGGCGCTCCACCAGTGCATCGAGGTTGTGCTTGCTGTGCTGCGGATACAACTGCCGCGACAGCTTGACCGTGCACAGCACCGAAGCCTTGAAATCCAGCCCCAAGCGCTTGAACTCGTTTTTCAAAAAACCATAGTCAAAGCGCGCGTTGTGGGCCACGAACAGGCGCCCATGCAGGCGCGACAAAACCTCTTCAGCCAACTCAGCAAAGGTCGGCGCACCGGCCACCATCTCGTCCGTGATGCCCGTCAGTCCCTGAATGAAGCCAGGAATCGGCGTTTGCGGGTTGACCAGGCTGGACCACTCTCGCACCTCGCCTTCTTCATTGACCTCGACGATGCCAATTTCGGTGATGCGGTCCACCGTCCCCGTGGCACCGGTGGTTTCCAGGTCCACAAAGACCATGGGTTGGACATGCTGAGCGGCTGACATCCGCTCACTGTAATGGATGTCCACCCAAGCCAAACGCCGTCACAGAGACAAGAAAAGCCGCTTCAAAGCCTGTGCATACCGCTGGGCCAAATAGTTCACGCCGCGCTGCAAGGGGTGGCCGTCAATGCTGATGTAGTAGTGGTCCATGTTGCCATCGCCCTTGGGATGGTCTACCGAACCGCTGCCCGTGATCCAGAGACCATTGGGGTCCGTCGCGACGGGGATGAAATAGGCATGGTCATCGGCCCATTGATCAAAAGCCTTTTTCAAGTTCACCTCGGCATCATGAAGCGGGCCCGACAGGCTGCTTTCACCTTGCAGCGGCGTGTCTCCCATCACCACGACGAGGGCATCGGGCTGCAACTGGCGCAGCTTTTTGAAGTACTTCAGCACCGCGTCAATCTGGTCCTGGGCTGGGTAGCTGGAATCATTGTGATTGCCGGCGATCACGTACACATCGGCATTCAGCGCCGCCAGGCGCTCCACGCGCTGCAAATACGTGGTCTTGCGCCCCACGTTATTCGAGATGAATCCCGTCCCGCCTTGCGCCATGTTGGCCACATCGTCACACCCCAGCAAACGCCCGATCTGACTGACCCAGTCCAGTCCGGCGTGATAGGGCGTGTTGTAGCCACCTTGGGTCAGGCTGTCCCCTTCCACCGCCATCCGCCATCGATTGGGGTTGGCCTGCGACCAGATCCGGGCGTTCTTTTCAATGAAGAGTTGATAAGCGCTGATCGCAAAGCCGTCTGAACTGAGCACACGGACCTTCTTGGTCTGCCCCTTGCTGCCACCTTGACTGAAGTCCAACAAAAAACCACCGGGATTGATGGGCGCCATGCCTGGCGGAACCGCAAACTGGGAATCATCAACCAGACGATCATTGACCTCCAACACCAAGGTCTGGCGGGCGTACACCGCATTGAACGAGCCCAACACGACTTGATCGGAGTCGGTCCAGAAGGTCATCGCCGCACTCGATGGATACTGATACCGAGGCTGCGCCAAGGTGCTGTAGTTGCTACCTCGCACCGTGACCACCGGCGTCAGCATATTGGGATCCTGCTCGACCACGCCGCCCGAATAGAACACAACAGGCTCCGCCAGAGTGGGCGTGATGGTCTGAAAGTCCGGCAAGCCTTTGAGCAAGTCCGCCCGCAGCCCCCAACTGACAACTGGCGTCAGCGCATCGACCACCGCAGTGCGCACCTCGCGGTCGTAATACCAAGTCACCCCACCGTCTGAAATCGGGCCATCGCCCATCCCGCTGGGGCCCGCGCCACTCACGGCCGATGGCCCCACTGCGTCATGGCAAATGTACTGATGCGAGGCGTCCACACCCTGACCTCGCACCACATCGCCCTGCACGTAAGCCCTGCCAGGCACCCAGGTGGACACGGGAGACAAGGGCGCCGCCGTGGCCGCATTACCCAACTCAGCCTGAGCCATCCCCGCTTTGATCTTGGACAGCAAGCGCGCTTGGGGTGATGGTGGGGGCGATGGCGTGGACGCGCTGCTCGCCGCAGGGCTAGTCGGATCCGCGCCCTGATCTGCAACTTGCGATGGCATGGGTTCTGCCACTGAAGCTGGCTGCAAGGCGGGATCCTTCGCCCCACCGCCACAAGACACCAGCCCGCACACCGCCCCTGACATGAACAACACCCGCCAGGCTGAAACACGACCGATCACCTGGGCCTCCCTGAGTCTTGTCCATATCCAGGCCACAGTTTTGGTGACGAACATGACACACGCATGTCATTCCCCTAAACTGCAGTTCACCCCTCAGACTCACAACAGGACCATCCATGCAACGTGCCCTTGCTCTTGCATCCATGCTGACCTTGCTGTCTACGCAGGCCCTCGCAGCCACCACCACCTACCAGATCGACCCCACGCACACCTACCCCAGCTTTGAAGCCGACCACATGGGGGGCCTGTCCACCTGGCGCGGCAAATTCAACAAGACCACCGGCACGATCACCTTCAACAGCTTCACCAAGCAAGGCGACGTCAACGTCACGATTGACGTCAACAGCGTGGACTTTGGTCTGGACGTGATGAACACCAAAGCCAAAAGCAGCGATCTGCTTGATACAGCCAAATACCCCACTGCCACCTACGTCGGCAAATTGGCCGGCTTTCAGGATGGCAAGCCCACACAGGTCATCGGCGACCTGACCCTGCACGGGGTGACCAAACCGGTGCCATTGGAAATCACCTCGCTCAAATGCATGCCCCACATGCAACTCAAACGCGAGGTCTGTGGCGCCGATGCCCGCGCCACGTTCAAGCGCGACGACTTCGGCCTGGACATGGGCAAGTTCTTTGGCTTCAAGATGGACATCACGCTGCGGATTCAGGTCGAGGCCATTGCAGACTGAAACCTGGCCTGAGCGCGGGCTAGTAATAACACGGTGGCCTTTTCTGAAACTGGCGTACCGATGGCCGCGATTCCCCCTCTTTTTGTCGTTTTAAACCGATCACGGCACGGAGTCAGCGGCGTACACTGGCATGAACGTTACATGCGTTACAAAAAGCTCAGTTTGACTCTTTCTTGACCGCCCAAAAGAGACTCAGGAGACTCAGCCTATTGCGGGTCATCTAGATCCTTGACGGAGTGATCTATGTCGACACGAAAGCAACCCAGCTTGCCCCTCACTCAGGAAGACGCCAGATGACCGCAAAGCGTTGCGGCACCCTGCAGACCATCGCGTTATGCCTGGGCCTGACGGCCAGTATCCAGGCCGCTCAGGCACAAGGCTCGCCCGACGTCATTGACAAGTTATTGAAAGAGTTCAGCCCCTCCACCCTCAGCAAAGAGGCGCAACGAAAAGAGCTGGAATGGTTCCGCGAAGCGGCCAAGCCCTTTCGCGGCAAGCGGATCATGGTGGTGTCGGAAATCATTGACACCCACGT
>JAGWTE010000101.1 GCA_028869095.1 Burkholderiales bacterium | reverse complement strand
GTCAAGGCATCCGGCCAAGGCAACCAGACCTTGGGATCAAAATCTTTGACCTGCAACTGGCTTTGCGTCTGCCAGGTCCAGGGCGCCCCCGGGTGGGCTGGAGGCGCATAGCGCCCCTGCCCCTTCAAGCTGGCCTGAGCCCCTTCGGACCTCAAGGTCAACTCGTCCACCCGCACCCGGCCAGGCTGCCATTGACCGTGCAGCGTGGCTTGCACCGGGGCCATGGCGGTTTTTTGAGCCCGCACCTTGCCAGAGGCGGCGTGCGCGCCGGCCGCGTACTGTCCCGACAAGTCCGACACCACGTCCCATGCGGCCTGGGCCAGATCATCGGTTTGACGCCAGGCCCGCTCGGTGGACACCGTCGTCTCACCCGACAAAGTCAAAGCGGGCGCACGGCCATCCAAGGCCCGCAAGCTGACCGATTGCAAAGCAAGCTTCAAACGATTGGGCCTGCGTGCTGGTGCGGCCTGCTGTGCTGGCTTGTCACCCGTGTGCACGGGCCGTCTGTCCCAGGTACCATCCAACTGGGCTTGCCCTTCCGCCCCTTTGCCCCCCTCAGCGCCCTCTACCCCACCGGTCAGCCAGGCCGACAGATGCACCTCACCGGCTTGGCTCATGCCCTCCAGGCTGCTCGCTTTGGCCGCATCCGCCAAGGTGGCTCGTCCTTGCAACTGTCGCAGCGGCAACAGCCCTTGTTGCCAATCGCCGCCCAGCCCATTGCGCAAATCCACCTTGACCTGCATGTCAGGCCCCTGGCCGCCCCAGTCCAGCACTCCGCTCAATGCGGTGCGAGGCAAGGTGTCGAGCAAGGCGGCCAGATCAAACTGACTGGCTTTGACGTGCAAGGCCGGCAACATCCATGGCGCCCACAGTTTGAGCGTGGCAGTGCCATCCAGCGATTGCGTTTTGGGCGCCGTGCCCACTTGCACCTGCGTGCTCACCGCCAGCTCGGTCAAACGACCTTGAGCCTGGACTTGTGCTCGTACTGGCCAGGCCTTGTCCGCTTGACGGTAAGTGCCCGTGGCGGCCACATCCAAAGTCCCCAGCAAGTGCCCCAGGGTCTGCACTTGCCCTTTGCCTTTGAGCGTCCAAGGGCCATAGCCCACCTTGACGATGTCGACGCGATGAACTTGCTGCCCCAACTCCAGACGGCCATCGAGGTCCAGCAAGGGGTGGTCGCTCCACAAGACGCTGTCACCTCGCTTCGCCTGTACACGGTCCACCGTCACAGACAAAGGCAAGCGCAAGTCATAGGGGTCCGTCGTCGGCGTCGGGTGCGGGTTGGGCACCCACTTGATCTGAAGCAGCCGAGCCGACAAGCTGGCCGCATGCAGGCCAAAGTGCCACTCAGCGTCGGGATCCAGGTGAATACGCAGATCCCGCCAGGCGGTGTCATCCAGGCTGAGCAAAGAACCGCGAGGTAAATCGATCTCGACCCGGCGGGCACTGAAGTCGCCCAGCAAGGCCCCCTTGGGCTCCCACACCCGAACGCCGGGCAGGTGAGGCAGCACAGAACGGGTCACCACCTCGCTGTGCAGCAGGCCCCAGACCAAGGCGGGCACGAGCACCAACAGCACCAGCAACACCGCCAGCAGCACACGCAGGGCCCGAACGGCCCATGTCCATGCGCGCCAAGTAGCCACGGGCGTCGTCACAAGCTGATCCCCACGCTGAAGTGCAAACGCAACTGCTGCACGTCACGGCCATAAGCCAAGTCCAACTTGAGCGGCCCCACCGGGCTGCGCCAACGCAAGCCCGCGCCATAGCCCAGCTTGATGTGCAAATGGGCCGGATCGGCCGCCGCATCACCCGCATCCACAAACACCGCGCCCCACAAATTGGGTGCGGACTTCCACAGCGGGTGCGCCATTTCCAGGCTGCTCGTGGCCAGTGTGCGTCCGCCAATCACCACGCCTTCGCTTTCCACACCCAGAGATCGGTAGGCATAACCCCGCACGGATTCATCCCCGCCGGCGCGGAACAAGAGCGTGTCGGGCACGCTCACCGAGCTGCGCGCGATCACCTGCCCCCACTCCCCTCGTCCAGACGCGTACCAGTTCCACGGCAGAGGCAAGTAACCCGTCAGACGTCCATAGGCACGCCCAAAATAACCCGAAGACTCCAGGGTCGAGAACGAATGCCCGACCGTGGCCGACACCGAAGTCGTCACACCGCGGGTGGGTAGCACCTGGCTGTCGACATTGCGAAAGATCCACTGCGAGGTACCCGCGATGGACGAGGCCTGAGACACCGTGACACCAGCGTCAGACTCCACCTTGGCTCGCTGGAATTCAGCGTAGTCCGTGCGCTCCAGCCGCTCTCTTTCCACCAGGCGGCCCACCCGCAAACGCTGGCTGGTGGTCACGGCATTGGCATTGTCAATCTGGTAGGACAACATCCCCGAGATCAGCCCACGCTGTTGCCCCGGCCAGGGGTGCGAGGTCAAGTCCAGTTGCAAGTTGGAGTCGTCTCGGCCCACCTGAAGCTTGGTCTTGGCTTGCCAGTTGCTGTCAAAAGGTTGGCGATGCAAATGCTCGAATGACACACGAGGCCCGGTGTCACTGGAAATACCCACACCAACCGACGCTTGCTGCAGGGGCAACTCATGCACCTGCACCACAACGGGCACGGCCGCTGCGCTGGTCGGATCGACCTCCGTCGTCACAAAGACGTTGTCAAAGAGGTTGATCTTCTGGATACGGTCCTGCAGGTCAACCAACTGAGCCTCTTGATAGGGCGCACCGCGACGAAACGGCGCCAGATTGGTGACGGCTGAGGCAGGTTGGCGCTTGAGCCCCTCAACCCGGACGTCCCCATAGAAAAAAGCCGGGCCACTGTCGGCCACAAGATACAGCTTGGCCGACTGCGCATCGGCGTCGACCGTGACCGAGGTACCGCTCCAGGACGCCACCGGATAGCCCTCCGCTCGCAACTTGGCCAAAGCGGCGTTTTTGGCCGCCGACCATCCCGCTTGCTTGAATACATGCCCTTCTGGCAAGGCCCAGGCCTCTTGCAGGGCTCGGACCAGGTCTTGTGCGCGCTCGTCGCCACTCGACAGGCGGTTGTCCAACTCACCTTCAAAAATCATCTGGACCTTGGTCACGCGGGTCTGCGGACCGGGTTCGACCTTCAAGGTCACCACCATGGGCTGGCCATCGCTCGCATCGGCCACTCGCGTGGTGATCTGGGCAGAAAAATACCCCTCGGCCTCGATGAGTGAGCGCGCTTGCTCAGGCGCGGAAACCACCAGTCGACGCAACTCAACCAGATTGATCTGGTCGCCCCCCACCTGCTCATCGGCTTGAAACCGTGCCAGGTCCAGGTAGTTTCTGAGCAGTTTGCGCATGCCGTCAGGCGCATCAATGTCCAGACGCCACAAAGGTTGAGGCTCCGCCAGATCCATTCCCGGTGCGCCCGCCGTAGGTGCAGGCGCTGCAGCTTCAGCTGGCGCCAACGCGGCAGCCACGGTCACAACAGGTGCGGCAGACACAGCAGGCGCATCAGCCCGTGCATCGGGCTGCGCCCACGCCGGCACGCTGGCCGAACAGATCAGCCAGGCCACTCCCATCTGCAAGCCGTTGCGCTGGGCCAGGGTCATTTGCTCAGCAATCGCATCGCCCCTTCCAAGCCCTGCAAACTCAAGGGGAACATGCGCCCGCCGATCAACTGCTGAATGATGGCGATGCTTTGGCGATAGGACCACACGCCCTGTGGCTCCGGGTTGATCCAGGCGTGGTGCGGGAAGGCATTGAGCAGGCGCTGAATCCACTCTGCGCCCGGCTCTTCGTTGTTGTACTCGACGCTGCCGTGGGCCTGCAAGATCTCGTAGGGGCTCATGGTCGCATCCCCCACAAAGATCAGTTTGTAGTCCTTGTTGTACTTGCGCAGGATGTCGTAGGTGGGGATTTTTTCGGTGAAGCGCCGATGGTTGTTCTTCCACATGAAGTCGTAGACGCAGTTGTGGAAGTAATAGAACTCCAGGTGCTTGAACTCGGACTTGGCCGCCGAGAACAACTCTTCCACCCGGTGGACGTGATCGTCCATCGAGCCGCCCACGTCCATCAACAAGAGCACTTTGACCGTGTTGTGCCGCTCGGGCACCATCTTGATGTCCAGCATGCCGGCATTGGCCGCCGTGCTGTGGATGGTGTCATCCAGGTCCAGCACATCGGCCGCGCCCTGGCGGGCGAATTTACGCAGGCGCCGCAAGGCCACTTTGATGTTGCGGGTGTCCAGCTCAATGGTGTCGTCGTAGTCCTTGAACTCGCGCTTGTCCCACACCTTGACGGCGCTGCGGTTGCGCGAGCGGTCTTGGCCGATGCGGATGCCTTCGGGGTTGTAACCGTAGGCCCCGAATGGCGAGGTACCGCCGGTGCCGATCCACTTGTTGCCGCCCTCGTGGCGCTCTTTTTGCTCTTCCAGCAATTGTTTGAGCCGATCCATGAGCTTGTCCCAGCCCATGGCCTCGATCTTGGCCTTGTCCTCGGGGCTCAATTCGCGCTCGAAATGCTTGCGAAGCCACTCCAAGGGTATGTCCTTAGTCAAGTCAATTTGGCCTGTCACCCCCCCGAAATAGGTGGAAAATGCCCGGTCAAATTTATCGAAATGCGCTTCGTTCTTTACCAACGACATTTTGGCCAGGTGGTAAAACTCATCTACCGACGGCCCGATCAAATCGTGCTTAATGGCATCGAGCAAGCTCAGGTATTCCGGAATGGTGACCGGCAGCTTGGCAGAGCGCAAAGCGTAGAAGAAGTCGATGAGCATATGAAGTCCTTCGAATTAGCGTCTATTTTGGCGCGTGATGGCCTGCTTCGTCAGCCCGGCAACAACTTCCCTGCTGCCTGAAAGCACATTGAGCACATTGCATGGACGCCCGCATCCAACTCTTGGCCTTTGTCTTCCTGAACCAGGTCTTGACCACGGCCATCTGGTGGGTGGCAGGCACGTGGCTGGGCATGTCTCGCAAGGCGGCCCGGCACTGGATGGTGGCGGGACTGGCCAACGGCACGGGGCTGACCCTGACGGTGGTCAACGGCGGCTGGCGCAACACCTCGCAAATGCTGCTGGCGGGCGTGCTGGTGGCGCTGGGCTGCATTTCTTTGCGCCGGGGCATGCAAGGCTTCTTGCGCATCCGCCACACCGATGGCATCCACTGCTTGTTGCTGCTGGGGTTGGGCGTATTCAACCTGGCCGTTTGCGGCCCCATGGGCTGGCGCGTGGCCGGCATGGTGACCGGTGGGCTGATCGCCAGTTGGGTCTTGTGGGCCTGCGCGCGTGAAACCTTCAACCCCATCAGGCAAGAATTCAACCTCGGCGTCGCCCGCACCCACAATGCCTTGATGGGCTCGACCATCGCCGTGTTTGTGGGCGTGGCCCTGACCGCCGTGTTTCCTGACTGGCGGTGGCCCTGGTTCAAACTGAACCCTGAAGCGGGCCAATTTGCCTTGGTTTTTGCCTGTGTCAGCCTGGCCATTTGCAGCAGCGGTTTGTTGATGTACTTTGTGGTCATGCGTCTGGTCCATCGGCTGGAGCATCTGTCGCACCACGATGCCCTGACCGGCTTGCTCAACCGTCGTGCCATCGAATTGCTGCTGGACCGCGAGGTGCAACGGCTGCAGCGCTTTGGCGAAACCTTCACGGTGTTGATGGTCGACATTGATCACTTCAAACGCATCAACGACCGCATGGGCCACGCCGCCGGCGACGCGGTGCTGTGCGCCGTAGCGCAGACCCTGCAAGCCCAGGCTCGCGAGGTCGACCGGGTTGCCCGTTATGGCGGCGAAGAGTTCTGCGTCTTGCTGCCTCATACCGAACACGAAGGCGCCATCCAGGCCGCCGAACGCTTGCGCGATGCGGTGACCCAAATCAGCATCCCCTGGGACGACCAGGTGATCTCGGTCACCGTCAGCACCGGCATGGCCTGCGCCATCGACACCAAAGAACACCTGCGATCCCTGCTACGCCGCGCGGACGAGGCGCTCTATCGCGCCAAGGCCGAGGGACGCAACCGCGTGGTGGTCAGCGAAACAACTCAGAAGTGCGTTGCCTGAGTCCCGCCGCACTGATCAGCGGTTGTGACGCGCCATGTGAACCAGGCGCTCAAACAAGCTCACGTCCTGCTCGTTCTTGAGCAAGGCCCCCACCAGCGGCGGCACGCTGACCTTGTCGTCCTTGCTTTGCAGGGCTTCGACAGGGATGTCTTCCGCCAGCAAGAGCTTGAGCCAATCAATCAACTCTGAGGTGCTGGGTTTTTTCTTCAGGCCTGGCAGGTTGCGCACGTCGTAGAAGTGGCGCATGGCCACGGCCAGCAACTCTTGCTTGATGCCAGGGAAGTGAACCTCCACGATCTGCTTCATGGTCGCTGCATCCGGGAAGCGGATGTAGTGGAAGAAGCAGCGACGCAGGAAGGCGTCCGGCAGGTCCTTTTCGTTGTTGGACGTGATGATGACCAGCGGACGGGTCTTGGCCTTGATCAGCTGGCGCGTCTCATAGACATAGAACTCCATGCGGTCGATTTCACGCAACAAGTCGTTGGGGAATTCGATGTCAGCCTTGTCGATCTCGTCGATCAGCAGAGCCACAGGCTGCTCGGTCTCAAACGCCTGCCACAACACGCCTTTGACGATGTAGTTGTGGATGTCTTTGACCTTTTCGTCGCCCAATTGGCTGTCGCGCAGGCGGCTGACAGCGTCGTATTCATACAAACCTTGCTGGGCTTTGGTGGTCGACTTGATGTGCCATTGCAACAGTGGCATGCCCAAGGCTTCAGAGACTTGCTCGGCCAGCATGGTCTTGCCGGTGCCGGGCTCGCCCTTGACCAACAGGGGGCGTTGAAGCGTGTGCGCAGCATTGACGGCCAGTTTCAGGTCGTCGGTGGCCACATACTGGTCAGTTCCTTGAAATTTCATGACAAAACTCAACCGGGTTGTTACTGTGTTCGAGTATAGGCGGGGCGCCTTATATTGATTTGATCCGTGTGTTTTTCCCCTGCTGTCTATTTTCTCGCCAGATCCATGAAAACACTGTCACATGTCGCTCTGCAATGGGCCCTCGCTTCTGTCGTCTCCATCGCCGGTGCGTCCAGCGCCTTGGCCCAAGACGTCAAGCCCGGCGATCCTGCCGCAGCCCAATCCAAGATTGCCATGTGCATCGGGTGCCACGGGATCATCGGCTACCAAGCCAGCTTCCCAGAGATCCATCGCGTGCCGATGATTTCCGGACAAAGCGCCAAGTACATTGAGTCGGCGCTGCAAGCTTACAAAAAGGGCGACCGCAAGCACCCCACGATGCGCGGCATTGCCACATCCTTGTCCGATCAGGACATCGCTGACGTGGCCGCCTACTACTCGCAAAGCGGCAAAGATCTGCCCCCCTCCACCGGCAAGATGCACGGCGATGCCGCCCAGGCTGAAGCGCTGCTGAAAAAGGGCAACTGCGCCAGCTGCCACGGCGAAGGCCTGAACAAGCCGATTGACCCGTCCTACCCCAAGCTGGCGGGCCAGCACAACGACTACCTGTTTGTGGCCTTGAAGGCTTACCAAACGGACAACAACAGCAAGATCGGCCGCGGCAACCCCATCATGGCGGGCCAAGCCAAGCTGTTCACGCATGCTGAGCTGAAGATCCTGGCCAACTACATTGGCAGCCTGCCTGGTGACCTCAAGACCGTGCCGCAGTCGCCCATGCACAAATAAGCACAACCGAGAAGACAATCAAAAAAGCCCGCCTTGGACACAACCAGGCGGGCTTTTTGTTGATGGACGCGATCAGCGGGTCGCGCGCATCATCACGCGGTCGATATAGCCTTGCCCATCAAAGGGAAGGCCGGACCGTTGGGATTCCCACACCATCTCGCCCAAGGCTTCCATCACTTCGTGATGCGCCTCGTGCAAAGAAGCGCGGCGCTGCACCAGTTTGTCAACGGCGGCCTTGATGCCTCGGGGTTGATCGATGCTGACCTGCTCGGTGATGGACAGGTGCATGGACAAATGCAAGAAGGGATTGGTCTGCCCACCCTCGACCGAGTACTGGCGCGCAATGGCGGCGTCCACGTCGCTCAGCTCATCGTGGTATTCGGGGTGCAGAACCATCCAGTCCACCGCCTGAGCCTCCAGGGGCGTCAGCGGCAGGCTGCTCAGGTGTTTGGACCAGGCCTCGCAGAAAAACCGGCGGACCTGCTCCTGACTGGGTGCAAACATGTGGGGTCGATGCGAATCAAACGCCCAGCAGTTCGACTTCGAACATCAAGGTGGCATTGGCAGGGATCACGCCGCCCGCACCGCGAGCACCGTAGCCCAACTCAGGAGGGATCACCAGCACGCGGGTGCCGCCAACCTTCATGCCTTGCACGCCCTCGTCCCAGCCACGAATCACGTGTCCGGCAGCCAGAGGGAATTGGAAAGGCTGGCCGCGATCCTTGCTGGAGTCGAACTTGGCGCCCTTGACGCCATCCTTGTAGAGCCAGCCGGTGTAGTGCACCGACACGTACTGACCCGCCTTGGCGACGTCACCGCTGCCTTCAACGGTGTCTTCGTATTGCAATCCAGATGCGGTGGTGGGCATGAGTCGTCCTCGGTTCAAATTTGACAAGGACGACAGTCTATCAATGACTGACGCGCTTGACTTCTCTTCGTGTCATCATCCAAGCTAGTGAAAAAATACCAGGCGGAAGGGATGCGCAGTCAGATGTACGGAACACGATATTGGGTCGGTCTGGGCGCCTTGGTGGCTTGGGCGATGGCAAGCAATGCATTTGCGTCAGACGACATCCCCGCTGCACCTGCGCAGGCAGACAGCACCACGGAGGAGCCATCCAGCGCCGATCAAATGATCGAAACCACGCGCCAATCCGTCAGGTCGACCGTCGAATGGCTAGCCAGCGGCATTGACAGCCGATTTGGTGACAAGCCTTTTACCGATGGCGGCAAAGTAACGGATGGGCAACTGGGTCTGGCCTACTTGAATCGCGAGGGGCAGTCGTCCCACATCAACATCCGCTTTAACGCTCGCTTTCGTCTGCCCAACTTGTCACAGTTCCAATACGTGTACCTGGGCAATGACAGCGAACGCAACGTCGTGACCGACCAACCCGATCGGCGCAGCTTGCGCGACCAGATCCGCGATCGCAACGGCGCAGACAACTCCTTCTTCGCCGGTCTGGGCATGTGGCTGGCAGAATCGATCGATGTGCGCATCGGCTTTCGTGGCCCTTTGCGCCCTTACACCCAAGCCCGCGTGCGGCATGAGTGGCAATTGAGCCCCTACGATTGGGTAGAGGCCCGCGAGACCGTTTTCTACACGGTGAAGGATCGCGCCGGGTCAACCACGGCCCTGGAATACCAACACGCCCTGGCGCCTGATTTGGCCCTGCGCTGGCTCAACTCCGGCACCATCACCCAAAGCTCTCCCCACATGGCCTGGAACAGCACGCTGGGCCTGTATCAGTCCTTTGGCAGAGACCGTGTGCTGGGTCTGGAGTTGCAGCATTCCGGGTCAGAGCAGGATGGTGTCAGCACCAACGATGTGGGCGTGCAAGCGCGCTGGGAACAACCGATACACAAGAACGTTTTGGGAGAAGTGTCTTTGGGACACTTCTGGACCAAGACCAGCATGGAGCCCCACCGAGAGGGGCAATGGGCGATTGGCTTGGCTGTCAGCCTCAAGTTCTAAATCGACATCAACTGCCGCACGCCCTCGGCTTCCATGTTTTTGCCGCGTCCGCGCTGGATGACCTCGCCTCGCTCCATGACGAGGTACTGATCGGCCAGTTCGGCCGCAAAGTCATAGAACTGCTCAACCAGCACCACGGCCATCTTTTGGCCATTCAAGCCTTCGTCGGCCAGTTTGCGAATGGCACGGCCAATGTCTTTGATGATGCTGGGCTGGATGCCTTCGGTGGGCTCGTCCAGGATCAGCAGCTTGGGGCCTGCCGCCAAAGCGCGGGCGATGGCCAATTGCTGTTGCTGTCCGCCTGACAGGTCACCACCCCGGCGGTGCATCATCTGCTTGAGCACGGGAAACAGTTCAAACAACTGCTCGGGGATGGGGGTGCTGCCAGGCTTGCTGGCCAGGCCCATTTGCAGGTTTTCTGCCACCGTCAGGCGCCCGAAGATCTCGCGTCCCTGAGGCACATAGCCCACGCCCATGCGCACGCGCTCGTAGGGCTTGAACTTGTCGATGCCCTGCCCGTCCAGCTTGATCGTGCCGGACTTGATCGGCACCAGTCCCATCAGGCTTTTGAGCAAAGTGGTCTTGCCCACCCCATTGCGGCCCAGCACCACGGTGACCTCGCCCACCTTGGCCTCGAAATCCAGGCCGCGCAAGATGTGCGAGCCGCCGTAGTACTGGTTGACGGCTTCAACTGTCAGCATGTCTGTGCTCCTTCAACG
>JAGWTE010000100.1 GCA_028869095.1 Burkholderiales bacterium | reverse complement strand
CCTCGCCCCAGCCCCTCCCCCCTCGGATGGTGGCGCCCACACCGCAGGCGTGCATTTCTTCACGCAAGGGTAGGCTCCAGTTACACGCCCATCCATCCGACACCAACAAATTGAACAATTTGTTGATTCTGCAGAGACGAGGGCCTCGGACATGAAATTCAACTCGCGCCTGCTTCTGTGCGCCATTGCGCCCGCGCTGATCTTTGTGGCCGCGCTGTCCACCAGCATCTGGGGACTCGTTCGCACGCAATCAGAGTTCGGCCACTACACCGACACCGACCAGGCTGTGGCCAATGGGCTGTCTGAGATGTATGCACAGGCAATCATGACCTGAGCGTGCGAACCGAGCATGCGGCGACCAATATTCAGCAAATGGCATCGGCCGTGACGCAATTGACCGAAACGGTGAAGCACTCTGCTGACTCGGCCCGTCAAGCCAAGCAGTTGGCCACCTCGGCCGCTGAAGTGGCCCAACGCGGTGGCACGGTGGTGTCGCAGGTGGTCTCGACCATGGATGAGATCCACAACAGCTCCAAGCGCATTGTGGACATCATCGCGGTGATTGACGGCATCGCCTTCGAGACCAACATCCTGGCCTTGAATGCGGCCAAGGAAATCAAATCCTTGATTGGCGCATCGGTCACCGAGGTGGAACAAGGCTCGCAACTGGTCGGCCAGGCGGGCGAGACCATGAACGAGATCGTGGTCTCGGTTCGCCGCGTGATGGACATCGTGGGCGAGATCACCTCAGCTTCGACCGAACAGTCCGCCGGCATTGGCCAGGTCAACACGTCCATCACGCAGCGTCAAGCGACTTCAAGCCGCGTTCTCGCCCAAGTGCCCATCGCGGAAGTCGCGCAAAGCCTGGTAGATCTCTTCCTGCGTGTTCATCACAAAGGGACCGTATTGGGCAATGGGCTCCTTGAGCGGCTGGCCCGCCAGCACCAACACCTTGGCATCGGCTGCGGCTTCGATCACCACGCCATCGGCCTGCGCATCATTGGCCAACAAGGCCATGCGTTGCACCGGCACCGTCTGGCCTGCAATCGTCACCTCACCGCGATACACATAGACGAAGGCATTGTGCTCAGCCGGCAAGCTTTGTTCAAAACGCGAGCCTGCTGGCAGGTGCACGTCCAGGTACAAAGGCTGCGTGGCATCCCGCGTCACCGCGCCTGGGGTGCCATGGCTTTCGCCTGCGATCACGGTCACCGCCACCCCTTGAGGCGTCACGAACTGCGGCAAGTCTGCGTGCTTGAAATCGCGGTACCACGGCTCGCTCATCTTGTCGCGCCGAGGCAGGTTCAGCCACAGCTGAAAGCCTTCCATCACCCCCGCTTCTTGCTGTGGGATTTCCGAGTGCACCACCCCGCGACCGGCCGTCATCCACTGCACCCCGCCGTTTTCCAGCAAACCTTCATGGCCTGCGCTGTCACGGTGCAGCAAGCGACCGGCAATCATGTAGGTGATGGTTTCAAACCCACGATGCGGATGGTCCGGAAAGCCCGCAATGTAGTCATTGGGGTTGTCGCTGCCAAAGGCATCCAGCATCAAAAACGGGTCCAGCCGGCGTTGCAGGTGCTGCGTCAACACCCGGTTGAGCTTGACCCCGGCACCATCAGACGTCGGCTGCCCGGCGACCAAGCGCTCCACGGTACGGGGGTGACGAAGGGTGACGGTGCGCATGATGCGTCCTTTCTGAATGCTTGAATCAGGATCAGGCCAATGCAGCGTTGATGTCGGCCTGAGCTTCGGCAAAACCTTGGGCGGTGGATTCTGGGCCCATGTTCAAGCCTTCGGCATAGATGAAGTGCACGTCGCTCAGGCCCAGGAAGCCCAGCACGGTCTTCATGTAAGGCGTTTGGGCATCAGCGGGGGTGTTGCGATAACGGCCACCGCGCGCAAAAGCCACGTACACCTTCTTGCCCTTGATCAGGCCTTCGGGGCCTTGGTTCGTATAGCGGAAGGTGACACCGTTGCGGGCAATCGCGTCAATCCAGTTTTTCAACTGCACAGGCACACCGAAGTTGTACATGGGCACGCCCAGCACGATGACGTCATGGGCTTGCACCTCGGCAATCAAGGCGTCGTCCTGGGCCACGCGGGCCGCTTGTTCAGGCGTGCGTTGGTCCGCAGGGGTGAACAACGCGCCCAGGGCCGCCTCGTCCAGCACAGGGTGAGGGGTGACAGCCAGGTCACGCACGGTCACCTCCGCACCGGGATGATCGGCTTGCAAGCGGGCCACCACTTGCTGGGCCACGCGGGTGGAATTGGCGCCTTCACGGCGGGCACTGGCGTTGATTTGCAGGATCTTCATGGTGGGCTCCGAATCAAAAGTGGCTGTCGATGGGTGAACTGTATTCACCAACAATCCACTTGAAAATCCATTGGAATGGATTACATTGTTCCACCAATGGAACAATCTAGTGACACCGTCGACCCCAACGACCTGCTGGTGTTCGCCCGCGTGGCCGAACTGGGCAGCTTCAGCCAGGCCGCTGACCGGCTGGGCCTGCCCAAATCCACCGTGTCGCGCCGCATTGCCGCCTTGGAAGTCCAGGTGGGCGAGCGCCTGCTGCTGCGCACCACCCGACGCCAGACCCTGACCGAGTTCGGCCACCAGTTGTTGGAACACGCACGCCAGGTCGTGCAAGAGGTCGATGCCGTGATGGCGCTGCGCGAACACCGCCAAGCCGCCCCCAGTGGTCGCTTGCGTGTCTCCATGCCCAGCGACTTCGCCAATTTGCTGCTCAGTGACATGCTGGCCGCCTTCATGGCTCTGCACCCGGCCATCTCTTTGGAATTGGATTTGTCGCCCCGCCGCGTGGATTTATTGGGCGAAGGTTTTGACGTGGCCATCCGCATGGGCCAGTTGCCGGACGACGCGAGCCTGACGGCCCGACGCCTGACCGTGTTCTCCAATGGCTTGTATGCCTCGCCCCAATACCTGTCTGAGCGAGGCGAGCCCCAGACGCCGCAAGAGTTGCTGCAACACGATGCCGTGCGCTTGCTGAGCGCCAGCGGCGAGCCCGCCCCCTGGCGCCTGTTGCAAGGTGAACATCAATGGGAAGGTTTACCCCCAGGACGGGCTGCAGCCAACTCTCCCGAGTTGTTGATCCGCCTGGCCAAAGCCGGCGCCGGCATTGCCGCCGTGCCCGACTACTTTGCCAAACCCTTGTTGCGACGCCAGGAACTGCGGCGCGTGCTGCCCGCCTGGTGTTTGCCCTCGCACGCAGCATGGGCCGTGTTCCCGGGACGCAAGCTGATGCCGGCCAAAACCCGCGTGTTCATCGACATGCTGCATGTGGCGCTGAATGCCTTGGAAGACCCGCCGTCGTGCGACCCAGCAAAACGCCCTGGCCGTTTGTCACAACCAGGGCGTGGGTGATTCAGGCGTCCGCCGTCAGAACAACTGCCGCGCGATCCAATACGCCACGGCGGCAACAAAGGCCGATGCGGGAATCGTCAAAATCCAGGCCCACACGATGTTGCCCGCCACACCCCAACGCACCGCGCTGGCACGTTGAACCGAACCGACACCCACGATGGCGCCGGTGATGGTGTGGGTGGTCGACACGGGCACGCCCATCGCCGTGGCGATGAACAGGGTCAAGGCTCCGCCCGTTTCGGCGCAGAAACCGCCCACAGGCTTGAGCTTGGTGATCTTCTGCCCCATCGTCTTGACGATGCGCCAGCCGCCAAACATGGTGCCCGCACCGATGGCCATGTAGCACAGCACGATGGCCCAAGTCGGTGGCGAGGTGTCTGTCGCCGAGGCATAGCCCGTCGAGATCAGCAGCATCCAGATGATGCCGATGGTCTTTTGCGCATCGTTGCCACCGTGTCCCAGGCTGTAGGCCCCGGCGGATACCAGTTGCAAACGACGGAACCAACGGTCCACCCGCGACGGTGCCATGCGGCGGAACAGCCAGGCCACCAGCACCATCATCATCGACCCAAAGAGGTAGCCCAATAAGGGCGACACGAAGATGAAGGTGACGGTGCGCATGATGCCGGCACCAATCAGCGCACCCGCACCCGCCTTGGCAATCACCGCGCCAACGATGCCGCCAATCAGCGCATGCGACGAGCTACTGGGGATGCCGTACAGCCAGGTGATCACGTTCCAGGTGATGGCGCCACTCAAAGCCCCGAACACCACATAAACGTCGACCACCCCTTTGTCGGCAATGCCCTTGCCCACCGTCGCCGCCACGCTGAGGTGGAAGATGAAGATCGCGACAAAGTTGAAGAAGGCCGCAAACACCACGGCCTGGGTCGGACGCAGCACGCCGGTGGACACCACCGTGGCGATGGAGTTGGCCGCATCGTGAAAGCCGTTCATGAAGTCGAACAGCAGCGCCAGCACCACCAGGAAAATGATGACCCACAGGGCCACCTGCATGGTTGCCATGATCAGTCCTTCCTGATCAGGAGTTCTCGAGGATCACGCCCTCGATGAGCTTGGCCGTGTCCTCGCACTTGTCGGTGACGGTTTCCAGCAACTCGTAGATCGCCTTGAGCTTGATGACTTCGCGCACATCGGGCTCTTCGCGGAACAGCTTGCTCATGGCGGCGCGCATCACGCGGTCGGCGTCCGATTCAAGCTGATCGATCTCTTCACAGGTCTTGAGCGCGGCTTCGGCGGTCTTGGCATTGCCGATGTCGTGCAACATGGCCACCGCGGTCTTCAAACGCTCGCAGCTCTTGACGCACAGATCGGTCAGGCGAACGATCTCGTCGGTCATGCGGCGCACGTCGTACAAAGCCATGGTTTCAGCGGCGTCCTGCAGCAGGTCGGCCACGTCGTCCATGGTGTTGATCAGCGAGTGGATCTGTTCGCGGTCAATGGGGGTGATGAAGGTCTTGTGCAGCAAGCGATTGACTTCGCGCGTGATGCTGTCCGCCGCCCCTTCGGCGGTGTCCACCTCTTGGTTGTACTTGTCGCGCAGCACCGGGTCGTTGTAGTTCTTGACCAGCTCGGCAAAAGCGTGCGAGGCGGCAACGATGTGGTTGGCGTGCTGGTTGAACAGCTCAAAAAAATTGCCCTCGCGGGGCAGCAACTTACCGAAGATCATGGATTCTTCTCACGTCACGAAAATGACATCAACTGGGGCTAATAGAGGATTTTACCCGCTTGACTCACCCATTGGCCGGTTTTTCAGACGGATCAGCCCCGCACGCCCGTGATGTAGTGCTCCAGTTGTTCGATGATGAACTTCTGCTCCGAGATGATGTCTTTGACCAGGTCTCCGATCGAGATCAGCCCGATCAGATGCCCGTCATCCATGACGGGCAAATGGCGCAAACGGTTTTCGGTCATCAAGGCCATGCACTCTTCGCTGGTTTGATGCGGCCGGACGTACATGACCTCGGCGGTCATGATCTCTCGCACCAAAGTCTCTTTGGAGGTACGCGCCATGAGGGCAATCTTGCGCGCGTAATCACGCTCGGTGACGATGCCCGCCACCCGCTCGCCCTCCATCACCAACAAGGCCCCGACCCCTTTGGCGGCCATCATCTGGAGCGCGTCGTAGACCGACGCGGTGGGTGCGATGGCGTAGACCCCTTGCTGGGGCTTGGACTTGAGGATGTCGGAGGCTGTGGTCACGAGCGCCCTCCCGGGGAAGCAACATGGGCCTTCATATCATCTGCCTGTTGGACCTCGAATGCAAGGCCGATCGGGGTGTCATCAGGGGCATGATTTCCCTGCTTTCCCTCAATCGGCCCGCGTGGCACCATGCAGCCATGAGCCAAACCTACGGTATCGAAACCCCCAGCGGACACACCGTGCAGACACTGCGCCAGCCCGTTCGTTACGTGGTCGTCATTGATGCGGGAGACTCCCCCATCGCCCGGTTGCTGGTCGACACGCGCCAGCAGGTGGGTGAGTTGGATGCCGGGGCCCCTGAAGTCATCCAGATGATTCAGGGCCTCTCACCAGCCCATGCGGCCAGCGGACCCGAATGGGATGTCGCTTTGCAAGCGCACAGTGCACAGGAAAGGGATGCCGCCAAGGTCTACACCTTGACGGTCTGAGCCTGCTTCACGCTCACTCAGGCAGGGATCACCTTGCCTGGATTGAGGATGTTGAGCGGGTCCCACGCCTGCTTGAGTTGCCGCATCAAGGCCACGGCATCCTCGCCGTGCTCCTGCACCAGCATGTCCCTCTTGTGCAGCCCCACGCCGTGCTCACCCGTACAGGTGCCGCCCATGCGCACAGCGCGCTGCATGATGCCTTGATTCAAACGCTCGGCTTCCGCCATGTCTGAGGGCTGACTGGGATCGGTCACGATCACGCAGTGGAAGTTGCCATCGCCCACATGACCAAACAATGGACAGGGCAGCGATGAAGCCTGCGTCTCGGCCATCGTTTCTTCGATGCAATCGGCCAGCCGGGACAAAGGCACACAGGCATCGGTGGTGAAGGCCCGCGCACCGGGGCGCAATTGCAGGCAGGCGAAGTAGGCCCTGTGCCGGGCCTGCCAGAGCCGGGACCGCTCCTCAGGCTGGAGCGCCCATTCAAAGTCTTGCCCACCCAACTCGTGCGCGATGTGCTGCACCGCTTCGGCTTGTTCACGCACGCTGGCCGGCGTGCCGTGGAATTCGAGGAACAGCATGGACTGCTCCTTCAAGGTCGTTTTGCTGTGGCGATTGATGGCCTGCACCGTCAGCGCATCCAGAAACTCGGCCCGTGCCACCGGCACGCCCAGTTGGATCGTGCGGATGACGGTTTCAACCGCCCCACGGGCCTGGGTGAACGAGCACACGGCAGCCGACACCGCCTCCGGTTGCGGATACAACCGCACGGTCACTTCGGTGATGATGCCCAGGGTGCCCTCACTGCCCACGAACATCCGCGTGAGGTCATAGCCAGCCGAAGACTTGCGTGCCCGACTGGCCGTGCGGATCACTTTGCCGTTTGCAGTGACCACGGTCAGTGCCACCACGTTCTCGCGCATGGTGCCGTAGCGCACCGCGTTCGTGCCCGAAGCCCGTGTGGCCGCCATGCCCCCGATGGACGCATCCGCCCCCGGGTCGATCGGAAAAAACAGCCCCGTGTCTTTCAGATGCGTGTTCAACTGCATCCGCGTCACACCCGCCTGGACGGTGGCCATCAGGTCGTCGGCATGAACGGCCACCACGGCATTCATCCGGGACAGATCCACCGTGATCCCGCCTTGGGCCGCCAGCACATGGCCTTCAATGGACGAGCCGGCCCCAAAGGGAATGAGGGGCGTGGCGTACTGCGCGCACAAGGTGACCAAATCCACCACGTCTTGCGTCGATCCCGCGAACACCACCGCATCGGGCCAGGCATCGTCAAACGGCGACTCGTCATGGCCATGCGCTTGGCGCACCGCCTCGCTGGCCGTGAACTGATCACCAAATCGGGCGCGCAAGGCAGACAGCAGCGCGGGAGGCGCCTCTCTGCGCGCAGGAAGGGGGCTGGAAAGCGTGGTCATGACGCCATTGTTTCAGCTTGCGAACTGCCGGCGGGCAGTTTGAAGGAGTAACCTCACGTTCTCGCATGTCAGCCAAACCAAGAAAAGGAAGTTTCAGCCATGGGCGCGCAGTGGAAAGCAAAACACAAAGATCTGGCGGCCAATGCCAAGGGCAGGCTGTTTGGCAAATTGTGCAAAGAAATCATGATCGCCGCGCGCAATGGGGCCGACCCGGCTGCCAATTCGCGCTTGCGACTGGCGGTCGAACAGGCCCGTAAAGCCTCCATGCCCAAGGACACCCTGGACCGTGCCATCAAAAAGGGCGCCGGGCTGACGGGTGAAGCCGTTCACTTCGACCACGTCATCTACGAAGGCTTTGCCCCTCATCGCGTGCCCGTCATGGTCGAATGCCTGACCGACAACGTGAACCGCACCGCCTCTGAGATGCGCGTGTTGTTCCGCAAGGGCCAGCTGGGTACCTCCGGCTCGGTGGCCTGGGATTTTGACCACGTGGGCATGATCGAAGCCGAACCAGCCAAGGCCGGCGCCGATGCCGAGATGGCTGCCATCGAAGCCGGCGCGCAAGACCTGGAGCCCGGCCACGAAGAAGGCACCACCTTGTTTTGGACCGACCCGACCGATCTGGACCTGGTCAGCCGCGCCCTGCCCGCGCAAGGCTTCACGGTGCTGTCGGCCAAGCTGGGCTACCGGCCCAAGAACCCCGTCAACCCGACCAGTTTGAGTGCCGAAGACCTCGAAGAGGTTGAGGTTTTTCTGGCTGCGCTGGACGCCTGTGACGACGTGCAAAACGTGTTTGCGGGCCTGGCAGGCTAAGACTGAAGAGATGAGGCTGGGAAGACGCCATTGCCCTGTTGCACGCACAGGAGTAAAAGTGCCTTGAGGCGCCCTGTGTGTGGCGCCGCCCGGAGCGGATCATGCGCCACAGAATCTATTGGCTCTTGCCCGACCTCAAAAGCGCTCGCCAAGTCATGGACGAGTTGCTTCTGGCTCGCATCGAGCATCGACATCTTCACTTTCTGGCCCGACCTGGGCTGGACCTCAGCGGCCTGCACGAAGCCAGCGCACTGCAATCGTCTGACCTCATCAGCTCAGCCCAACGCGGCCTGTGCGTGGGCGCGGCCTTGGGTGCGGCGGCAGGTGCCATGTTGGCCGCCTACGCCATGCTCGACGATTTGACCAAACCGGCCATCGTCGGCGCCCTGGCTGCAGCCGGGGCTTTTTTTGGCGCATGGTCTGCCAGCTTGATTGGGGCCTCGGTGCCCAGTCGCAGGCTGACGCGCTTTCAGTCGGCCTTGGACAGCGGGCAGATCCTGCTGATGGCGGACGTGCCACATCGCCGTGTCCCTGACGTCGAGGCCTTGCTGCACACCAGCCACCCCAACGCTCACTTTGAAGGGCATGAGCCCAACGTCCCGGCGTTTCCTTGATTTGCCTCAGATCCTATGAGGGTGTGTCAGAGCCGCATCAGCGCTGCTTGAAAACAGCGCTAGACTGGTCCTGACCTCACAACAACATAGGAAGTCACCCATGCAAGTCTTGTTGAATACCGACAACCATGTGGAACGCCGCCAAGGGTTGGCCGAACACCTGGAAACCGTTGTGAAAGAGGCCCTGCATCGCTTCGGCGATCACGTCACGCGCGTGGAAGCGCATCTGACCGATGCGGTCAGCCATGCCAAAGCCAGCCCGGACGACATCCACTGTTCACTGGAAGCGCGACTGTCAGGGCTGCCCCCTGTGGTCGTCAAAGACCACGCAGCCAATGCCCATCAGGCGATTCAAGGTGCCGTGGACAAGCTCAAGCGCGCCGTGGCCACGTCCATTGAAAAGCACGACCCTCGGCGCCATGCAGCGCCCGACTTGAGCGGCGATCAGGCATAACGCCGCCCCGGGTGCGCCAGCGCTTCATCAAGACGCGACGCGCACCCACTTCAAATCCTCGGTCAGCACCTCGATCACGCAATCTGAAGCGGCCACCGGGTCGATGGACCCAAACCAGTCCGACAAGCTCGCGCCACAGCCTTGGGCACGTTGCCCCAATGCGCGCCACCGCTCTTTGTTGATGCGGGCTTCACGACGCAAGGCCTCTCCGCTCAGCAAAGCGCGCGGAACAATCCCCAGACGGTAAACCCCATTGCCCAGCTGACGCATCACCGGCAAAGTGGGGGCTTGCGCCACACCATTGACTTCGATGCTTTTGGCCGCAGAGGGCTCCCAACGCTGGTTCACGGAGAACCAGGCCACGGGGCACTCGACAGCGGGCGTGTCATCGTGGTCAGCGGGCAGGATGTACCCCGATTCCAGAATGCGCAGCAGGTTGGCGCCCAAGGTGTAGTGCCAGGCGAGGAGGGGCGATGGATTCTTGCTCATGGGTGCGCACTCTACCGTTGTTCTGACAGGAGATGAACATGAAGAAATTCTGGGTGATCGCCTCAGCCCTGATCCTGACGGGCTGTGCCGTCGAGTGGCAAAACCGGCAGGCATCGCAAGAGATGGCAGAAGCCGCCAAACCACCCGGTTCGGTCTACACAGGCTGGCGCGTCTTCCAGGACAAATGCGCGAGTTGCCACGGCGCCGCAGCAGCGGGCACCGACAAAGCCCCCAATCTCTTGGTGCGCACCCGTGAGATGGGGCCCAAGCAATTCGTCAGCGTGGTGCTCAAGCGTTATGACTGGGGCCTGCCTGCTGCGCGCGCGGGGGGCGACACCGCCACCATGGACAGCCTGGTGGAGGCCATCATGCAGCGCAAGGAAGGCGCGCTCACCATGCAAGCCTGGGAGGGTGAGCCCCGTGTGAACGCGCACATTGCGGATCTGTATGCCTATCTGTCGGCACGGTCCGAAGGGACGCAAGGACCGGGGCGGCCGGCGCCATGATGAAACCGGGCGCCCCTGCTGTCATCACAGGTCCTTCGGTGCCTTGTTCTTGATGTCTGGCCAGTTGTGGGTGGCCTTGGTCAAGTTGCCG
>JAGWTE010000278.1 GCA_028869095.1 Burkholderiales bacterium | reverse complement strand
ACACGTGCCCAATGGCTTGTGCGTCGCGCCCAATCAAAGCGACCGCACGGGCGAAGCGGCCGACGGGCTCAGCCAGGGGCGCAAAGTCTTGTCCCTTGCCATCGCCACCGAGGATGACCACCAGCTTGCCGGGTGACAGGTCCGAGCCCAAGCCCAACAAGGCCGCCACGGTGGCACCCACGTTGGTGCCCTTGCTGTCGTCGATGGCATCGATGCCGCCCACCGTGGCCACCAACTCCACGCGATGCGGCTCGCCCCGGTATTCGCGCAAACCATGCAGCATGGGGGCCAGCGGGCAATCGATGGCCGTGGCCAGCGCCAAAGCCGCCAAAGCGTTGGAGGCGTTGTGACGCCCCCGGATGCGCAAGGCGTCAGCGGGCATCAGGCGTTGCAGGATGATCTCGGGCGCCTCGCCCTTCTTGAGCTTGATCGTGGGATCCGTTTCGAGCGCACGCATCAGCCAGGCCATGCCGGCCTCGGTCACCAGGCCGAAGTCACCGGGATGCGAAGGCGCATCCAGGCCAAAGCGCACCACGTTGCGAGGCACGATCTTGGCGGGACGGCCACGCACGGTGGACTTGATCACTTCGGGCGCGGGCACCATGGCAGACACCACAGGGTCATCGCGGTTGATGACCATGATGGCGTGCTTGCCGTAAATGCGGGCCTTGGCCTCGGCATAGGCTTGCATGCTGCCGTGCCAGTCCAGATGGTCTTGCGTGACATTCAGCACCACAGACGCATCGGGCTCGAAGTTGCTCACACCATCGAGTTGGAAGCTGGACAACTCCAACACCCACACATCGGGCAAGACCTGGAACACCGGCTCTTTGGGGGGTGGCGGCGCGAGCACCACCAAAGGGGCATCCGCGTCTTCGTCCAAAGCGGGGATCACACCGGCTTCCGGATCGACGTGCAGCGTCTCATCCACCTCGCTGATGTCCAAGTCCTCCGCGTCAGCCGCAACAGGCGCTGCTGATTCTGCAGGCTCGACCACATCGTTAGCAGGAGCGACCTCGGATTGTGCGTCGGCGGCAGCCTCAGCCGGCGCGTCGTCCTCAGGCTGCGGCTCGGGCTCTTGCTCCAGTGCCACACGCAAGGTGTCCAACAGCGTCGGACCAATGTTGCCCGCCATGCCCACGCGTTTGCCGCAACGCTCGATCAACTGAGCGGTCAAGGACGTGGTCGTGGTCTTGCCATTGGTGCCGGTGATGGCGACCACCTTGGGCGCATAACGCAGATCGGTCTTGAGGTCAGCCAAGGCCGATGCGAACAGGGACAACTCGCCCCGCACGGGGATGCCGCGCTCGGCCGCTGCATTCAACAGCGTGGCCACATCCGGCGCCAGCGGCATCAAGCCAGGGCTCTTGAGCACCAAGTTCACGCCATCCAGCAAAGCCACGTCCAGACCGTGATGCAGCGTCGCGGCGGGCACGTCTTGCGCCAAAGTCGCGGCCTGCGGCGGCTGCGAACGCGTATCGGCCACGCGCACCTGCGCCCCACAGCGCGCACTCCAGCGCGCCATGGCCAAGCCTGAGTCGCCCAGACCCAGGATCAGCACGGTGAGGTCACGTAGGTAATGCATGGTCTTCAATCAAACAATCAGCGCAGCTTCAAGGTGGACAGGCCCAGCAGGCACAAGAGCATCGTGATGATCCAAAAGCGCACCACGACTTGCGTTTCTTTCCAGCCCGACTTTTCAAAGTGGTGATGCAAAGGCGCCATCAACAAGATGCGGCGACCTTCGCCAAACTTCTTCTTTGTGTACTTGAAGTAGCTCACCTGCAGCATCACCGACAAGGCTTCAAGCACGAAGACCCCGCCCATGATGGACAGCACGATTTCCTGGCGCACGATCACGGCGATGGTGCCCAGGGCCCCGCCCAATGCCAACGCGCCCACGTCGCCCATGAACACTTCGGCCGGGTAGGCGTTGAACCATAAGAAGGCCAGCCCCGCTCCGCACATGGCCGAGCAAAACACCATCAACTCGCCCGCGCCGGGGATGTGCGGCAAGAACAGGTATTTGGCAAAGATCGCGTTGCCGGTGACGT
>JAGWTE010000099.1 GCA_028869095.1 Burkholderiales bacterium | reverse complement strand
ACAGTTGCCCATCACAAAAGCAACTGTCCGTCCTGGGTCAATATTCGATCGGCAGGGTGGGTCAGAATTCGATCGGCGCGAACAGTCTCCAGCTCACGCTCAATGGTCCGAACCCATTTCTCAGCATCTTCTCGGTAGGTGAATGTGCGCGACTGCTCCGGGAAGCCTTTGCGCCGAACCTTGGCACGCCACTGGTACTCACCACGCTTTGTAATCTGTCCCATACGCCCTCGATGGCCCAGGATTGGCCCAAATAATCAGACGTTACCTTAATCATTCAGCATCTATTAGGCAAGTGTTGTGCGTTCGGGACGTAGAGGCCGGAAGTTCGAATCTTCTCACCCCGACCAAATTTCCCTTGCAGATCAACGACTTAATGAAGTCGCTTGATCTGCGAAAAGGATGATTTGGCCCACCGGTGTCCAATCGGTGTGAAAGACTGCCCTTTGGTTATCGCCAGTTTCTACTGACCTCAATGGCGGGGAGGCTGTACGCGGTGGGTATTTCAGCAACCTGTTAAATCGACTCATAAAATGAGTTGATATTCAAGGGTGAGTCGAATAGACTTCATTATCGACTCAAAAGTTGAGTTGAATTGATGTGTAATCGCCTCAAGGTTCTGCATGGACGCTGACACGCGCTATGTCTGGCAGCAAGCCGGTTGGCCCGGCCTGCGCTATGACCCTGTCCGGGTGGGCGAAAGCTTGGCCAGAGCGCGCCGTGCCCAGGGCGTGGTCGAAGGCAAGCTGGCGGTGCTGGGTTTTGAGCAGCGCCTGGAGTTGGCGGCGGAGGCCTGGAGCCAGGAGGCCTTGGCTACTGCCGCCATCGAGGGCGAGCGGCTGGATCTGGCTGCCGTGCGCAGTTCGGTGGCCAGGCGGCTGGGCGTGGGGCAGCAGGATGGGCCGAATGCGCCTCGCAATGTCGAGGGGCTGCTGGACAGCATGGACGATGCAGTCGTGCGAAGCGGTGAGGACCTGACGCACGAGCGCTTGTACGCATGGCAAGCGGCACTCTTCCCCACAGGCTATTCAGGCATGACCCAGATCAGGGTAGGCGGGTATCGCGAGCATGCCGAGCCCATGCAGATTGTCAGTGGTCGGGTTGGCCGGGAGCAGGTTCACTACGAAGCACCATCCTCTGATCGCGTGAGCGAGGAAATGGCGCTGTTGCTGGCCTGGTTCAATGCCAGCGTCGAGCCGGACGCCCTGGTGCGCGCTGCGCTTGCCCATCTGTGGTTCGAAACCATTCACCCCTTCGAGGACGGCAATGGCCGTGTCGGGCGCGTGCTTGTCGATCTCGTGCTGGCGCGCGACAGTGGTGAAGCAAGCCGCTTGTTTCGGACCTCTCAACGCCTGCTTGACCGCCGTACCGATTACTACGGTCAGCTCGAACGTGCGCAGCACGGCGGGCTCGACGTGACCGATTGGGTCTGTTGGTTTGTCGAGCAGATGCAGGCCGCATGCGACGCCGCGTCCCAAGTCATCGACGACACACTGGTCAAGGCGCGCTTCTGGCTTGACCATCATGACAAGGTGCTCAACGAGCGTCAGCGCAAGGTGATAAACCTGTTGCTCAATGCAGGCCCTGGTGGCTTCGACGGAGGCATGAGCACCAAGAAATACGAAAGCATTGCCGGCACATCACGTGCCACGGCATCGCGCGAACTGCTTGAGTTGGAGATGTTTGGCATGCTTGAGCAAGTGGGGGCAGGGCGTTCCACGCGGTACTACGTGAAGCTGCCCGGCTGGGTGCCGGAGGCGCCGGCTAAGTGATGTCGTTTGAATGGCTTGTGAAGTGGGCAGTCGTGCCAGTTCACAGGCCATTTTTATTTCTGCAACGGGCTTGCCGCATCACGATAAACTGATCCGTTGGCAGGGTGCCGGTGCATCCTGCCGCAAACCCCTGAGGAGAAAAGACTTGAATATCCTGCGCAATGTGATGCGGGCAACAGTTGGCGTCGCCGCTGCCATGTCCACCCAGTTGGTGCTGGCCGAAGGCTTGGAGCTCACCAGTTCGGATGTCAAAGTCAATGAGCCCATTCCTGCCGCATTTGTGTTCAACGGTTTTGGCTGCACGGGGCAGAACCTGTCGCCCGCGCTGAGCTGGAAAAACGCCCCCGCTGGCACCAAGAGCTTTGCCGTGATGGTGCATGACCCCGATGCGCCCACGGGTGGCGCGGGCTGGTGGCACTGGGTGGTGTTGAACCTGCCGGCCACCACCACCGGCTTGCCGCGTGGTGCGGGCTCGGCCGATGGCAAAGGCTTGCCAGCAGGTGCCAAGCAGATCACCACCGACTTTGGCACTGCCGGTTGGGGTGGCCCTTGCCCACCGCAAGGCAGCGAGCCGCACATGTACAACTTCACCGTGTACGCCTTGAAGGTCGAGAAGCTGGACTTGCCAGCCAATGCCACGGCCTCTCTGGCCGGTTTCATGATCAACGCCAATGCCCTGGATCGGGCCATGATCACGGCCATCTACAGCCGTTGATACAGCCTTGATGCAGTCGGTGATCGTCCAGGAGGACTAGTCCTTCTGGTCAGCCTTGTCCTGAGTCAAAACCATGGGGGGAGTGGGTTTCCACAATCGGCGGCATGAAGCCGCTTCCCCCCATCAAAATCCAGCCCCTTGGCATGGCACCCAAGGCATCTGCCTCAGCCCCCATTCAGTCGGGTGAGCCATCTTGGCAAGCCGAGCGCTTGCTATGGGCCCCGCACCGATTGGGGTTCTTCGCTGCTGCGTGTGTCATGGCTGTGGCGGCGTTGTGGTGGACGATGGAACTGGTCTGGCGTGTCTTGCCCGTGGCACCTTTGCACCATGCGTCCGTGGCGACCTTCTCGCACGCCCTGGTGATGAGTCTGGGCTTCTTGCCCCTGTTCTTCGTGGGCTTCTTGTTCACGGCGGGCCCCAAGTGGCTGCAGATGCCGGATGTGCCGGCCCCAGGTTTGTTGAAGCCTGTGGTGGCCTGTGTCGTCGGCTGGCTCACCTTGCTGGTGGGCACCCATGTCAGCCAATTGCTCGCCGCCGCAGGCGTGGCCCTGGCTGCCTTGGGCTGGTCGACTTTGACCTGGCGCTTTGTGGGCATCGTGCTTCGCAGTCCGGCGGCTGACCGCTTGCACGCTAAATTGATCGCGCTGTCTTGCTCCGTTGGGGCGTTGTTGATGTGGGTGGCCGCGGCTTCGCTGGCCTTGGATCAACTGGACTGGGTTCGAGCCTGTGCCTATCTGGGCTTGTGGTGGTTTGTGGTGCCGGTGTACACCGCCGTGGCCCATCGCATGATTCCGTTTTTCACCGCCGCAGCGGTGCCGGTGTTGGACAGCTGGCGCCCTTATTGGTTGCTGTGGAGCCTGATGACGCTGACGTGGTGGCACGGTGCCTGGGTGGTCATGGACGCGGCGGGCTGGGCGCAAGCTGGCCTGTGGTTGGCCCTTCGCGGTGTGGTGTCGGCGCTGGCCTGTCTGGGCGTGTTGGCTCTGGCCGTGCGCTGGGGGCTGGTGCAAAGCCTGAAGATCCGCCTGCTGGCCATGCTGCACTTGGGCTTTGTGTGGCTGGGCGTGGCCTATGGTTTGGACGCCGCCTCCGTGTGGCTGCAGGGCTTGGGCCAGATGGGCCTGGGGCTGGCGCCTTTGCACGCCTTGAGCATGGGCTTTCTGGGCAGCATCTTGCTGGCCATGGCCACTCGAGTGAGTTGCGGCCACAGTGGCCGCACCCTGACGGCAGACAACATCGCATGGGCCTTGTATGGGGTGCTGCAATTGGCCGTGGTAGCACGCATGGGGGCGGCTGTGTTGCCGCAATATGCGGGCGGCATCTTGGTGGTGGCCGCGCTGCTGTGGCTGATCGCGACCGGCGGCTGGGCCCTTCGCTACGGCCGTTGGTATGGCGTGCCGCGGGTCGATGGCAAAAAGGGCTGAGGCAGTCGGCGACCAACCGGTCGCCAGCCTTGCCTAGCGCAGCTGCAAACGCAGGCCGCTGTCGGCCAGTTGTTGCTGCAAGCCTGCGCTCAATGTGCGGTGGCTGGCTCCCAAATGCCCTGGCGTGTGGGTCGTGGGTCTGAAGCCCTGTATCACCCAATCTTGCACTCCTAATTGACGCAGCGTTGCGCCCAGTTGCAGCATCTGCTCATCGTCATGCAGATCGGGGTGATAGGTGGTCCGCACCTCATAAGGCAGGCCATACTGGATCACGCTGACCAGGCTGCGCCAGGCGGGCTGGCCACTGCGGGGCACATCGGTGACCTTCTCATAGTTGGCAAAGTTGGCTTTGACATCGAAGCCCACCCAATCGACCATGGGCAACAAGGCCTGGATGCGGTCCGGGTAGATGCCGGCGGTGTGCAGACCCACTTGCAAGCCCAAGGCTTTGACGTCTCGCATGGCTTGGAACAGGTAGCTGTCCAAGGTGGGCTCGCCACCGCTGAACACCACACCATCCAACAAGCCTTGACGTTTGCCGAGCTTGGCCAGCAAGTCCGGCCAGGGATGAGCCTGCGAGCCACTCTCACGCGGCTGCAGATCCCGGTTGTGGCAGTAATGGCAACGCCACGGACACCCCTGCACAAACACCACAGCGGCCAGGTGGTCCGGCCAGTCCGTGGTGCTCATGGGCACAAAGCCGCCGACTTCCAACATCGTCAACTCACGCTGTTTCCAGCACGCCCACTTCGCACGAGTGCTGCGCAGGCTCACGGAAGTAAACGCGCTCAGCAAACTCGCCTTTCTTGCCGGTGTTGAACGATGACACGGGGCGGTGGTAGCCCATCACGCGGGTCCAGACCTCGCAGCGTTGGCGCTCGCTCTCGTCCAGAACAGGGTGGGTCGATGGGGTGGTACGCAAACTCATGGGGACTCCTTTGGTGGTGGTGATAAGGTGGTTGAGACCGCGAGGGACAGGGTGATTCAATGCACGCCAACAGCTTGTTTGCGAGCCAGAGCTTCTTCATCGCAATGCGGGCAGAACTCGTGTTCACCGGCGATGTAGCCATGCTTGGGGCAAATCGAGAAGGTCGGCGTGATCGTGATGTAAGGCAAGCGGAAGCGGCTCAGCGCACGGCGCACCAACTCTTTGCAAGCCTTGGCCGACGACACACGCTCGCCCAGGTACAAGTGCAGCACTGTGCCGCCGGTGTACTTGGCTTGCAGCGCCTCTTGCCGCTCCAGTGCATCAAAGGGGTCGTCGCAAAAGCCCACGGGCAACTGCGATGAGTTGGTGTAGTAAGGCATGTCGATGGGGCCGGCTTGCAAGATGTCTGCAAAGCGCTTGCGGTCTTCTTTGGCAAAGCGATAGGTCGTGCCTTCTGCCGGTGTGGCCTCCAGGTTGTAGAGGTGGCCGGTTTCTTCCTGGATGTCGGTGATGCGGGCACGGATGTGATCCAAGAAACGCAAGGCAAAGGCCACGCCCCAGGGTGTGGTGATGTCTTCCAGATCGCCCGTGAAGTTGCGGATCATCTCGTTGATGCCGTTCACACCCAGTGTCGAGAAGTGATTGCGCAGCGTGCCCAGATAGCGCTTGGTGTAGGGGAACAAGCCCGCATCCATGTGCTGCTGGATCACCTTGCGCTTCATCTCCAGGCTGTTCTTGCCCAGCTCGATCAGCTCATCGGTGCGAGCCAACAAGGCCGCCTCATCGCCTTGATACAGATAGCCCAAGCGCGCGCAGTTGATCGTGACGACACCCAATGACCCAGTCTGCTCGGCTGACCCGAACAAGCCATTGCCGCGCTTGAGCAACTCGCGCAGATCCAGCTGCAATCGGCAGCACATCGATCGGATCATGTTGGGCTGCAGATCCGAGTTCAGGAAGTTCTGGAAGTAGGGCAGGCCGTACTTGGCCGTCATCTCAAACAGGCGCTCGGTGTTGGGGTGATCCCAATCGAAGTCCTTGGTGATGTTGTAAGTGGGGATGGGGAAGGTGAAGGCTCGGCCCTTGGCATCGCCTTGCATCATCACGTCGATGTAGGCCTGGTTGATCATGTCCATCTCGACTTGCAAGTCGCCATAGGCAAAGGGCATCTCTTGCCCGCCAATCACCGGCACTTGCTCTTTCAAGTCATCCGGGCAAACCCAGTCAAACGTGAGATTGGTGAAGGGCGTTTGTGTGCCCCAGCGCGAGGGTACGTTGAGGTTGTAGACCAGCTCTTGCATGCACTGGCGCACTTGTGCATAGCTCAGCCCATCCTTGCGGATGTAAGGCGCCAGATAGGTGTCGAACGAACTGAAAGCCTGCGCACCGGCCCATTCGTTTTGCAGCGTGCCCAGGAAGTTGACGATCTGGCCCACGGCGCTAGACAGGTGCTTGGGTGGGCCGGCCTCGACCTTGCCGGGCACGCCATTGATGCCCTCATGCAGCAGCGTGCGCAGCGACCAGCCCGCGCAATAGCCCGACAGCATGTCCAGGTCATGGATGTGGATGTCGGCCTCGCGGTGGGCATGGCCGATCTCGGGTGGGTAGACATGGGCCAGCCAGTAGTTGGCGATGACCTTGCCTGACACGTTCAGGATCAGACCGCCGAGTGAATAGCCCTGATTGGCGTTGGCGTTGACGCGCCAGTCTTGCTGCGACAGGTATTCGTTGACCGAGCGTTCCACATCGACCGCGCAGGCCTTGTCCTGGCGCAACGCACTGCGGCGTTCGCGGTAAACGATGTAGGCGCGGGCGGTGTCAAACAAGCCTGCATCCAGCAGCGTGCGCTCCACCTGATCCTGGATTTGCTCCACCGTGGGCACGCGGCGCTGCAGCTTGAGCAGCACGTCTTGCGCCAAGGCTTGCGCGCGGTCGGCGTCGAATTCACCCGTGGCTTGACCGGCGCTGACCAGGGCCTGCGTGATCTTGTCGACGGTGAAGCTGGCGGTGGCGCCATTGCGCTTGATGACGGCCACTGGGGCCGCATTGCTTTGTGGGGGCATGGTCCGTCTCCTACTAGATATGGTGTTTTTCTTGTTTGAAAACACCATAGGTAGTGTTCTGGAATGCAATAACCCTTCGGTTGATCCCCGTCAAACCAAAGGTTGACTTGCGGGTTTTCAGCCGGTTTTGAAATTCTTGTGGCAAGTCATGGCGCTAGCTGATCAGGTGTGGGTTGCGCATTAGGTGCATGCATCACCAAAGCTGTATATTATTCAAATAATATTCTTTAGGGGGTGAGATGAGTCGTTCAATCATCAAAAAGGCACGCCTGCGCTCCTGCATGACCCAGGTTGGCGTAGCAGAGGCAATGGGGGTGAGTCAGCCAACTTATCAGCGCTGGGAGTCGGGTGCCGCGAATGTGCCAAAAGGCAAGCTGAGTAACCTGGCAAAGGTTCTTGGGGTGACAGTGCATCAACTCAGCGGTAAGCCTGAACCGTTCGACCTCTTTGGGATAGATAAGAACATTGCCGACGACCGTACTTACTATGGCGAAGTGGCGATTCACTTTCGTAGCGGTTCGGCCCCGCTGCTTTTGCCAGTATCTGAGGCGGAGCGGTCAGCGCTTCTGACCACTCTGCAGGGGCGTGAAACATTTGTCGAAGTGTCGTCGCTGGACAACCGCACGGTTTATGTACGTCGTGAAGCCATTGCTGACGTGTTTTTTTCGAGTGAGGCATACGACGACTATGGGCCAGATGTTTATGGCGATCAGCATCTGGGGATCCATCCGGACGATTCATTCTGGACCATCGTCGAGCACTATGATTGCCCTGAATGCCTAGATGGGGAGTTCACTGATCAGGAGATCGAGGAAGCACGGGCGCGGTTTTCTCTGACTGAACATCAACTTGATGAGTTGGTCGAGGACGGCCACATCCCGGCTGACAAGCGTGAGGTGGCAACAGAGGATGCCCGTGCAGAGACTGACCGGTTCTTGCAGCGAGCACGTTGCGTTTGCTGGCAGCTACCAGAACAACGTGTGC
The DNA here is from genome assembly GCA_028869095.1 of Burkholderiales bacterium. Classification (GTDB taxonomy): domain Bacteria; phylum Pseudomonadota; class Gammaproteobacteria; order Burkholderiales; family Burkholderiaceae_C; genus Aquabacterium. The sequence goes on along the minus strand of JAGWTE010000099.1, from coordinate 2,704 downwards.
GGTATGCGTCAGTCGATGAGAGCAAAGACCTCTATGAAACCTTTTGCATGCTCAACTTGAGTGAAAGCGATGAGTTCCTTTACCTAGCCCCTGAGGGCTACCACCGGTCGCTTTTTATTAACCTGGCGACGATCGATTACATCGCTGTCCCCACTCACAAGTTTCGAGAGGGGGAGATTGAAAGTCATGCGGAAGAATTGGGCGAAACAACCTGATGGTTTGTGATCCGCTTGCTGCTGGGACTCAAGCGCCAAGCAGGCGTCGAGCCAGCACCGATTGCATGTCACGGCGTCCGTCCGCAATCAGATAAATGATGACTTGGCTGCCTGTGACACGGTAGATCACGCGGTACGGCTTAAAGAAGGTCTGCCGATATTCTTTGATGCCGAGGCCGACCAACTCCTTCGGATAGCTGCCGCGTTCAGGGAATTGCGACAAGCTCTCTACAACGTTCATCAACTCATCCAATACGTGATTGGCGTTGACCACACAGTCGAACTCAGAGATGTAATCGTAGATGGACTCCAAGTCCTGTTCGGCCCCCTCGGTGAGCAAGACTTCGAATCTGGCTGGTACGTCAGCCATCAGGCAGCGGTGCGTTTGACTCGAAGGCGAGCAACAACCTCGGCCACAGGCTTTACCTTCCCTGCTGCCACATTCTGGTTGCCCAGTGCGAGGATTTTCAGCAAGGCCAGTGTTTCTTGCGTCTCTTCGAATGAGGCTACATCTTGCAAGACAGCCTTGGCCTCACCATTTTGAGTGATGACCAGTGGCTTGCGCTGTTCAGTTAGATCCGCCAAAACTTCGGCTGCGTTGGCCTTAAGGTAGCTGATCGGCTTGACTTGAGATGAGTAGCGCATGGCTCGCTTCTGGTTTTGTCGGTCCTAATATAGTCCTTTTATGGTCTTGTTGCAAGAATGGAAAAGCCAAGTCGCAAAGAAAAACGCCAAGTGAAATCAATCACTTGGCGTTCAATTGGTGGCGGAACACGGAACCGAACCCGCGTCCGTAATCTGAACCAGAGAGTAACACCTCGGCCTTGAGGCCGTGAATTCGATGATCTGGCCGAACCCCGTGTTGGCTTTCGGCGACTTCCCCTTTTATGTGCGCGATCCGAGGCTGCTGAGGCCACGGAGGCTCCTCTGCGTCCATTGGCCGGGTACGTCTGCAAATTGCGGTTTGTCAGATACTGATTTATACTTCTGACAAAGGAGCCATGACCATGAGCCATCTTGCCGAGAACATCTTGTCTGCCGCCCGGGCCATGCCCGAGGGTGGCTTGCTGTCGCCCAAGGAGTTCTTGCATCTGGGTTCGCGGGCGGCCATCGACAAAACCTTGTCCCGACTGGCTCAGGAAGGGAAGCTGCTGCGCGTGAGTCGCGGTGCCTATGTCGCACCCCATGAGGGCCGGTTTGGCTCCCGCCCGCCGTCCACAGAATCCGTGGTGCAGGCCATCGAGGCCAGCTGCGGTGAAACGGTGGTGGCCAACGGCGCGGCTGAGGCCAATGCGCTGGGCCTGACCACGCAGGTGCCGACCCGCGAGGTCTTTCTCACCTCCGGCGCATCCCGCACCCTGCATCTTGGAAGCCGGTGCGTGGAGCTCAAGCACGCTAACCGCTGGCAATTGCTGCTGGGCAAGCGCCCCGCAGGCAAGGTGATTCGTGCGCTGTCATGGCTGGGGCCGGAGAGCGCACCGGCGGCGCTGAAGCAACTGCGCGCCAAACTGCCCGAGTCCGAATGGGAGGCCGTGCGTAGCGCACGGGCTGCACTGCCGAGCTGGATGGCCAAAGTGGTCAGCGAGGCAATGGCGCATGGCTGAGTCCTGGTTTTCGCTCAGCAGGGAAGATCAGGTTGAAGCCTTGGAATTTGCTGCGGCTCGTACCGGGCGGCCCGCGCATCTGCTTGAAAAAGACATCTGGGTGGTCTGGGTGCTGTCCGCCATCTACGAATCCGACTTGGCCAGCAAACTCACCTTCAAGGGCGGCACCTCACTGTCCAAGGTCTATCGCATCATCGATCGGTTTTCCGAAGATGTGGATCTCACCTATGACATCCGCGAATTGGCCGCCGACCTGTTGAAGCAAGGCAACCCCATTCCCGATTCCGCCAGCCAGGAAAAAAAGATCAGCAGCGCAGTGCGTCACCGACTGCCCGACTGGATCGATGCGACGGTCAAGCCGGTCATTGCAGCGGCATTGGCGAAAGCCGGACGGGAAGCGAGCCTGACACTGGCAGGCAAAGATCGGGACAAATTGATTCTGGCCTATTCGGCGGTCAAAACGGGAACCGGCTATTCAGCGCCCACGATCCAGCTGGAGTTTGGTGCCCGCGCCACGGGCGAGCCGCATCATGTTCAACCCGTGGCTTGCGACATTGCGCCAGAAATTGAAGGCGTCATTTTCCCTGTCGCCCAACCCTTGGTGATGGCGGCAGAGCGCACCTTCTGGGAAAAGGCCACCGCAGCGCATGTGTATTGTTTGCAGGGACGGCTGCGCGGCGAGCGTTATTCGCGTCACTGGTATGACCTGGCCGCCATCGCAAAAACGCCGCACTTTGCTGCGGCCTGCGCCGATCAAGCGCTGGCCCGGGCCGTCGCAGAACACAAGTCGGTGTTCTTCATCGAGAAAGATGCGACCGGCAACAAGATCGATTACTTCGCCGCCACCAGCGGCCAGCTGCAACTCATCCCGACAGGCGAATCGCT
>JAGWTE010000098.1 GCA_028869095.1 Burkholderiales bacterium | reverse complement strand
GATGTGGCCTGGCAAACCGTGTGGGACACCTTGCCTGACGATGCCCAACGCATGGCGTCCATGGCAGCGGTGACCAGCGCGGCGCAGAAGCTGGGTGTCAACGTGGCATCGGTTCAGTATCGCGGGGCGGTGGAGCCTTGGTCTGCGCATCAAGGCCAGGCCTTGTGGCGCCAGCGCATGTCCATGCCCATTGAAGGCCGCTATGGCGATGTGCGCGCATGGTTGGGCACCTTGCTGGGGCAGTCCACCCTCAGCCTGGACACCCTGGATGTCACTCGATCTGACACGAGTACCGATTTGGTCAAGGGCCGTGTCAGCCTGTCTCTGTGGTGGCGCACCCGTCCTTCAGAGCATCTGGAGGGCAAGCGATGAACAAGCCCTTGATGATGGTCTTGGTCGCGTCCCTGACGGCCACTTTGTGGGCAGCAACGCATGAAGGCGGCGAGACCGTGGAAGCGGTGAAATCATCGGGCGCTTCTGCCTCGCCGGCTCGCGCGATATCGCGGCCTGCGCCGGAGTCGCGTGGTGCCCGCGAACATGCGGTGCCTGACCGGATGGCCGCAGCCAGCCAACCCAACTTGAACCTGGCGCAAGACATCGCGGCCTGGAAGCAGCGCGAGCCCATTGGCCTCAAACCCCAAGGTGAGTTGAAAGCCTGGGGGCCATCTCTGCCTCCACCGCCGCCACCCCCTCCGGTGAGCAAACAGGTGGCCCATGTGGAGCCGCCCTCGCCGCAAGCCCCTCGCTTTCCACACCAGTGGGTGGGCCGGTTCAACGACATGGCCGTGGTCTCGGGGCCTCAGCAGACCTGGGTCGTGGCCGCAGGCCAAGTGATCGATGGCCAATGGCGCATCGACCAGATCCGTGATCGACAAATGCAATTGACTTACCTGCCTTTCAAACAGGCGCAAACCGTGGCGATGCGAACACCATGAAGTACCGTTTTCATCCACGCTGGCGTGTGGCGTTGACGACCTTGTCTGCCGTGATGCTGCTGGCCGCTTGCGCCAACACGGCCTTGCGCGATGCTGACAAGCTGGCCCATTTGGGACAGCATGAGGCGGCTTTGGCGCGCCTGCAAAAAAGCATCGACGACCACGACGATGACCAGGCGGTGCGAACGGCCTGGCTCAAGCAACGTGACACCACGGTGGCTCATCTGGTCTATCAGGCCGAGTCTGCCCGGGCTGCAGGCAATTTGGCGGAAGTGGACTCGGTGCTGGTGCGATTGGAGAAGGCCGCCCCCGGTCACCCGCGTGCCGTGTGGCTGCGGTCCGAGGTCGATCGGCTCAAACGCCATCAACGATTGATGCAAGAGGCTCAGCGAGCGATGGCCGATCAAGCCTACGCCAAGGCTGAGCCCGCCTTGCGTACCGTCTTGAGCGAAGACCCGGGCAACACCCTGGCCAAGTCCCTCTTGAGCCAGATTGACGAAACGCGTGAGGCTCAGACCCGTCAACGCAGCAGCCTGCAACTGGCCACTGCCGCCCAGCCAGTCAATCTGGAGTTCCGTGACGCGCCCATTCGGACTGTGTTTGAAGCCCTGGCCCGCGCAGCCAATGTCAACTTCGTGTTTGACAAGGATGTGCGTGGCGAGGCCAAGGTGTCCCTGTTCTTGCGTCAGACCACGGTGGAAGAGGCGTTGAGTGTCATCCTCAGCACCCAGCAGTTGGGCTACAAACTGCTCAATGCGAACACGGTGCTCGTGTTCCCCAACACGCAGCAAAAGCAGCGCGATCTGATGGACACCGTCACGCGCAGTTTCTACCTGACCAACGCAGACCCGAAGCAAGTGCAGACGCTGATCCGCACGGTGGCCAAGTCGCGCGACATCTTTGTGGATGAGCGGCTCAATCTGCTGGTGGTGCGTGACACCCCCCAGGTGATGCGTCTGATCGAGCGCTTGGTGCAGAACGTGGACTTGCCTGATCCGGAGGTGATGCTCGATCTGCAAGTCATGGAGGTATCGAGCAACAAGCTGGATCAGTTGGGCTTGAGTTGGCCTACGTCGGTCAACTACGGTTTGCCCGTGTCTTCGGCTGCGACGATGGTCGATTCGGTTCAGGGCTTGCGCTGGAGTGCGGCCAACCCCCTGGCCGTGGCCACGCTCAAAGGCTCGTCTGACTCGACCAACTTGTTGGCCAACCCCAAGATCCGCGCCCGCAACCGGGAAAAGGCCAAGGTGTTGTTGGGCGAGAAGCTGCCCGTTTTCACCACCACCTCGACGGCCAACGTGGGCGTCTCGGCTTCGGTGAGCTATCTGGATGTCGGCCTGAAGCTGGACATCGAGCCTCGTGTGCAGCTTGATAACGATGTCAGCATCAAGATCGAGTTGGAGGTCAGCAGCATCACCGGCAAGGTGTCTGGCCCCAGTGGTTCGCTGGCCTATCAGGTCGGGACCCGTCAGGCCTCGACCACCTTGCGTCTCAAAGATGGCGAGACCCAGATCCTGGCCGGTCTGATCAACGATCAGGAAAGCCGCAGTTCGGCCGGCCTGCCCGGTTTGCACGATCTGCCGATCGCGGGTCGCCTGTTTGGCACCACCACCGACACCCACAACAAGACCGAGGTGGTGCTGCTGATCACCCCTCACATTGTGCGCAATGTGACCCAGCCCGCCTCTGCCGGATCGGCCATGCCATCGGGGACCGAAGCCCAGCCCGGTGCTCCGGCCTTGTTCATCCAAAACGGCGTGGTGGGCTCCAATCCGGCTGCGGGTGCGGGCGGTGTCAGCACCTTGGCCTCGGGGGCGGCGCGCATGGGAGTGCCTGGCGCAGGCGCTCGGGCCAATGGGGTTCGCGTCAGCGGGCCGGATGAAGTGCTGCCGGGCTCCACCTTTCAGGTGACGGTCTACAACCCGACTTCTGCATCCCTGAGCGTGGCGGTGTTGTACGACACCGGGGTGTTGGACGCGACCGATCCCAAACACGCCGGGGGGCGGGCTCCGGTTGATGTGCCGCCCAACGGGCAAGTCAGCGTGGGCCTGGGGGTGCGCGCTGGGGTCACGAATGCCGAGGCCCAGATCAGCTTGGATGCGGGCGGTGAGCCGTGGACGATCCGGGTGCGCGATCCTCGTGCGACCCCGGAAGTGGAGACCCCTCCGCCCAGTGATCCGGTTCAGCCTGTTCAACCGAACGATCCGGTTGCGCCCAATGAACCGTGATGTGATCCGTGATCAAGGGGGCTTCACCCTCATCGAGATGGTGGTGGTGGTGCTGATGGTCAGCATCCTGGCCAGCGCTGCCATGCCCTTGGCGGCGATGAGCAAGCGCCGGGCGCAAGAGGCCGAGTTGCGCCAATCCTTGCGCCTCATCCGAGGGGCTTTGGATGACTACAAACGGGCATGGGACCAGGGGCGCATCGAGCACAAGCCCGACCAAAGCGGTTATCCCCCCAATCTGAATGTGTTGGTCCAAGGGGTGGCCGATGTGTCCTCGACCAAAACGCAGCAGCGGATCTACTTCCTGCGTCGACTGCCTCGTGATCCGTTTGCCAGTGCCGAGCTGACGGCTGCGGCCACCTGGGGCCTGCGCAGTTATGCCAGCCCAGCCGACGAGCCGATCCCGGGTACCGATGTATTCGATGTGTATTCCCTGACCCAAGGGGTGGGCCTGGACGGCACCCCTTATCGGCGTTGGTGATCGTCATGAAGCAGATCTTCCCCAGCCAGCAAACCTCGCGAGGCTTCACTCTGATCGAGTTGATCGTGGTGTTGGCCATCATTGCCCTGCTGGCCAGCTTAGTGGCCCCGCGCTACAACCATGCCGTCGACAACGCGCGCGAGGCCAGCTTGCGCACCACCCTCAACACGGTGCGAGACGCCATCGACAAGTACACCGCAGACAAAGGCCACTACCCCGATTCGCTGGACCAGTTGGTGCGCGCGGGCTACCTGCGCCAGATCCCGCAAGACCCGATGACGGGGCGAACGGACAGCTGGATGATGTTGCCGCCTCCCGCCGATGGCGCGATGGGTGGTCGCATGGCAGACGTACGCAGTGGGGCCTCTGGCCGAGGGCAGGACGGCAGCCTGTTCAATGCCTGGTGACGCCGTGACGACGCGTTCGGCTCGCCAGCAAGGCTTCACCTACTTGATGGTGCTGTGGTGGGTGGCCATCAGCTCAGTGATGCTGGCGGCCATGGGACAGCAGTGGGCCCTGGAGTCGCGCCGTCAAAAAGAGATGGAGTTGACCTTTCGAGGCAACCAGATCCGCCAAGCCGTGGACGATTACTACAACACGGCCCCAGCCGGTCAGCCCAAGCTCTTGCCTGCTCGGCTGGAGGATCTGTTGCAAGACCCTCGGCAGCCGACGGTGGTGCGGCATTTGCGCCAACTCTGGCCTGACCCGATGACGGGGCAAGCCTGGGGTGTGATCCGGGAGGGGCCTTACATCAAAGGGGTCTATAGCACCGCCAGGCAAAAGCCTTTGCGTGCGCCTGATGGGGTTGATTCGTATCAGGCTTGGCGCTTTGAGTTCGGCCAGGGCCCCGTGAAGTAGCCGAACGGCCCCGTTGTACGTGTCAATCGTCAACAAACCGTCATTCAAGCTGCATAGACTGAATGCGCTATAGAAACCACCAATATGTCACACCCACACATCGCGCCCGAGCAGTCAGAGTGCTTGCTTCGTATCATCGAAGCGGCACCACAGGTGCGCCGACGCCACCAGTTCTTCATGTGGAGTCAGGGTGATCTGCAGCGCTGGTTGCCGCACAAGGTCAGTGTGTGTGGCACCTATGACCGCGAGCAGCGTGATGTGGTGTTTGACATCTTCAACAGCATTCCAGTTCCCCAAGATGTCATGGAAGGATTGCGTGATACCCGATCCGAAATCATGGCTTCGGCCTTGATGGCATGGAAGCGCACGCGCCAACAATCATGCCGGCTGGATCTGTTGGAGTTGGCCAATGAAAATCCAGTGTGGACCACTTTTCTGCAGTTGGGGTATCGCCAACTGTTGGCACATGGCGTGACGCGCCCAGGGCGGCCTGACGAGGTCGAGAGCTTCTTTCTGTTTGCCCACCCGACATCCGGCTACAACGATGAGGCCGTTTTGGCGCTGGACATGCTGTTGCCCTGTGTGCACCTGACCTATCAGCGCGTGTGTGTGACCGAGCGGCAGATGGTGCCCGTGCGCACCGCCACGATGCAGACCGTGTTGAGCGCGCCGTATCAACGGACCACACCGATCACCGATCGCGAGCGCGAAATCCTATTGTGGGTTCGAGATGGCTTGAGCAACCAGCAGATCAGCGAGAAGCTCGGGATCAGCGCCTTGACCGTCAAGAATCACGTTCAAAAAATCCTTCGCAAACTGGGGGCGGCCAATCGCGCTCAGGCAGTGGCCAAGGCCATGACCATGAATGCCTTTGGCTCAGCCACGCCCGGTGGCGAATCCTTTACCTGATCGCATGAAACCCTTTGCTTTTCGCGTGGCCGCTACTTTGGTGGTCAGCGCCTTGTCTTCCCAGTCTGTGTGGGCTCAGATTGAGCCGGGTCCGATTCAATCGGTTGATGTGCATGACTGGGCCTCATTTGTGGCGCCGGCTGCCGCGCCTGAACGAGTGGGCCCTGTGGCCGACGAGGCGTTTGCACTGACCAAGCAAAGCGGGCCTTGGCGGGACGTGGACTTCAATCGCTTGGGTAAGGCCGAGGCCCGGTTGCTGACGTTGCTAAGGGGCAAAGATTGGACGCAAGCCAAGGATTGGCTCAAGCAGGCTGATCCGGATGTGAATGCCCAAGATCCCTTCACCAAAGCGACCGCCTTGACGCTGGCAGCACAAGCCGGCCAACTGGATCTGGTGCGGGAGTTGATGCGTCGTGGCGCTGAGCTGGATCGCGTCGGTGCCGGTGGCGCCACGCCATTGGGTGCGGCGGTCTTTCACGGCCATGAGTTGGTCGTCAAGGACCTGATTCGAAAAGGGGCACGTGTGGACGTGCCGGGTGCCACGGGGCAATTGCCCTTGCATCTGGCCTGTGCCACCGGACAAGTCCGTCTGATCGAGGTGCTGTTGAAGGCGGGTGCCAGCTACCATGAAGTCAATCGTCAAGGCCGTCATGCCATGGACGAAGCGGCTCTGTTCGGCCAGTTGGGCGCCATGCAGACGTTGGCCCACGCAGGCGCCAGTTATGCCGAACCCGATCTGTATCGCTTGAACGCGGTCCACGCCGCCGCCTTGGGGCAGCAAAAGGATGTGTTGGCCTTTTTGGAGCGTCAACAAGTGCCGGTGCCCTCCGTGTTGACTCAGGTTCTGATCGACCAAGTTCGCAATCCGGTCAGCACGCCCTGATCTTTGGTTGCGGCAATCATCAAAAAAGGGGGCTTTGAAAGCCCCCTTGTTGTTTCTGCCTTCAGTTAAAGACCGATCAGTCTTGCTTGCGGCGACGGCTGTGCAGCAAGCCAAACAAGCCCATGGCGCTCAACACCAAAGCCATCGAATCAGGCTCAGGCACCGCAGCGGTCACGGTGTTGATGTTCAGGTTGTCATAGTGCACGCCAGCCGACAACAACATGCCCGACACGCCTGTCACGGCGCCCGAGGTGATAGTCAGGCCAGGGTTGCCGCCTTGGGTGTAGTACACATTGTCAGCGCTGATGACGTGGCCGGTGTTGTCCAGGAAGGCCAGGTAGCTGCCCATGTCCTGCAGGTTGCCAAAGCCGCTGAGGTCTTGCTGGACCGAGAACGAAGCCAGGTTCACAGGCGCGGCAAAGGTCAAGAGGATGGGCGCGTGGTCGTTCCACAGCACGTTGTGGGCCGACACTGCATTGCTGTCCGCCTTGACCAGCACATTGCCATACGTGGCCGATGCATCGACCCAATGGAAGGCGCCGTCATTGAGCAGGTTGCCAATGCTGTCATAGATGGGGGCATCGTCAACGCGGTCGGCGTTGCCAAAGCTCATCACGGTGTCCAGACCCAAACCAGCCAGATACTGGTTGGCGGTGGTGCCGCTGCTCACGCTGTCAAAGTCCAGCGAGGCGTGGATGGCGGTGTCGGCGTGGGCCGCCACGCAGGCCGAAGCCAGCGTGGACAGCGCCACGGCCTTGATGAAAGAAAACTTGGTCATGTCAATTTCTCCAATCAGGCCGTGTGGGATTACTTGGCGCCGCCGATGGCGATCTGGCCGAGCTTGAAGAACACGTCGGTGTTGTCAATCACGCCGCTGAACAAGGACGAGCCACGACCAAAAGCCGACAGGGGGATGTCGGTGGCGGTGTGGGTGGCCTGGTTGCTGCCGCCGCCTGGAACCTGACCGGTCACCAAGTAGCTGTTGGTGGCGGTGTTGGTGCTGTAGGTGGCCGCAGGGTTGTTGCGGTTGTAGACCGTGCTGGGCGAGTTGGTCGACACGGGGGCCGAGCCGGCGAAGGGGTGCGTGCTGTCGGCCACAGGGTAGGCGCTGCTCAACCAGGTTTCGTAGCGGTCGGCGTTGGCACCGTAACCGATCAACATCTTGTAGTCGATGTCGGTGGTCACGGGGTAGCCGTCAGCGGCGATCGTGTACGAGGGGAACTTGGCGGCGTCGTAGGTGCCCACCACGGTGGCGGGGGTTGGTGTGCCGGCAACGGCACCGGTGGCCAGATCCTTCAGCTGCTGGGCGGTCTTGACCGAGGCGCCAATGATGGCCGCGCCCGAGCATTCGTGGTCAGCGGTGACGATGACAATCGTGTCAGGGTTGGAAGCAGCAAAGGCCTTGGCCTTTTCAATGGCCTTGTCAAACTCGATGGTTTCAACGATCCAGCGGTCGCTGTCCATCAAGTGGGCTTGCTTGTCGATCGAGGCGCCTTCCACCATCAGCACGAAGCCGTTGGTGTTCTTGCTCAACACTTGCAGGGCCTTGTCGGTCATCTCTGGCAGCAAAGGCTGGTCAGGGAAGCCGTAGTCAGCCGTGACGCTGGAGGTGCCGCGACGGCCATTGAGCTTGTCCAGTGCGACGTTCATGTTGCCCAGCGTGAACAGGCCCAAGAGCTTGTCTGGCGTGCCGACCGTGTCCAAGGTGGACTTGTCGGGTGCGTAGGTGAAGCCTGCCGATTGGAAGCCTGCGATCAGGTCACGTGTGGTGTCGATGGCACCTGCAGCCACGCCCCAGCCGGTCGTGATGTCACTGGACAGCACATAGTCGGTGCTGGTCGAGCGTGCCGAGCCCGATGTGGTCGAAGGCAGGAACCACTTGCGGCCGCCACCCATCAACACGGACAGGCCGGTCGTGCCTTGGTCGTCCAGGTATTGGTCGACGATGCCGGTGCCGGCGCCACGGTCTTGCGTGTGCACAGCGATGGCTGCAGGCGTGGCGTCGAACACGTCAGCGGTGGTCACGATACCGGTCGAGGTGCCCTTGGTGCGGTGCAGGTATTCCGACAGGTATTCCACGCGGGGGTTGTCAAACTTAGCGGTTGTGTCGTCGGGGTAGACGCCTTCCTGGTTGTTCTGGGCCTTGTTGCCGGACACGTAGTTGGACATGCCGGGGGCCGAGTCGGTCACGATCGAGTTCAGCGACGCGGTCATCACCATGGCGGTGTTGGGGAAGGTGTCCATGGCCAGGCGGTCTTGCGCCTTGCCTTGCAGGTAACCCTTGGCCATCACGCGGGCCGCAGTGCGGTGGGCGGCGCCCATGCCGTCACCCAACATGATGATGACGTTCTTGGCGGGGCGGCCGTTGTTGGCGATCAGGCCCACGACTTCGAAGTTACCGGTGCGAGTGGTCACGCCACCGGCCACGTCGGTGGCGGTCACGGTCAGGGTGTGGATGCCAGCGGTGCTGTTGGCATAACCGCGCAGCGAAGCCACCACGCTGTTGGCAGCCAGGGTGCTGACCAGGCCGTTCTTGACCAAGCCTGTCTTGCCGCTGAACTGGTCAGCGGTGGTCAGGTCGTTGGTGAGGGTGGCCACCGTGGTGCCGTCCACCGCGAACACGACGTTGGCAATCTTGTTGGTGCCATCGGTTTGCACCGTGGCTTGCAGGTCAAAACGTTGACCTGGCAGGAAGCGAGCCAGGGTGTTGGCCGACGCGATCAGGGGGTTGCTGGGTGGAGTCAGGCGAGAGATGACCGGGGCCGCATCGGCGGCGCCAGCCAGGGTTGCCAGTGCGGTCAGCACGGCCACGCTCAAGGCGCGAGGTTGGAAGAATGTCGAAGACATGGGTACTCCTAATAGATGAAAGGTTTTTTTTTGAGGGAGGGTGAAATCAGTGTTTGGGGCGGGCTGCGTGCTTGCCCTTGGCGGGCGTGGTCAGCAAGCGCGAGGTCGCGTCATCCAGCACCAGTCGAGTGGCAGACACGTGACCATCGGCTTCCTCTTGTGCGCCCACTTCCAGTCGGCCCGTCAGTTGGACCAGGCCTGAGTAATTGGGTGTGGCCTGCTTGGCATAGGCCGAGCTCAAGTGCACAAAGACGGCCGTGGGCGGCAGGTCGTCCACCAGCTTTTCGTCTTCGTCGCCCAAGACCACAGGCAGGGGCGACAAGATCAGCAAGCCGGGCGTGGGCTCTTCCGCATTGGCCACATAGCCGACCATGCGCACGCGCTGGCCACTCAAGGTGCTTAGCTTGTCGCTGGGCTCCAGGCCCTTGGGGCCCACGGGCATCTTGAACATCTCGCCAAACTTCAGGTCGGTCACGCCTGCGGCCGGGGTGCTCAAGGTGCCTTTGACCATCAGCTTGGCGGGCGCCGGGTCCATATTGGGTTGTTCAGTGTTGGCCAGGGCGGTGGAGGGGCTCCACAGCGTGGCAAGGCTGGCCAGGGTCAACGCACCGATTGCAATGTGCAGATGAGGTCTCATGTTGATACTTCTGTTTGAGAGACCTCCACGATCAATCATGCAGATGACTCGCGGATGACACGCGGCTTACATTGCGTAACGTTGGCGATAATGGTCAACAGACTTCCGAAAATCCCAGTCATGCTTGATGCTGTTTGGTCACTGCCCCGTACGGTTTGGCTCATTGGTTTGATCAGCCTGGTCAACGACAGTGCCAGTGACATGCTCTACCCCTTGATTCCTCTTTACCTGTCATCGGTGCTGATGGCGGGGCCGCGCGCGTTGGGCGTGATCGAAGGGATTGCTGAGGCCACTGCCAGCCTGCTCAAACTGTTTTCGGGTGTGGTGGTGGACCGCACCCGTCGTGCCAAACCCTGGATCGTGTTTGGCTATGCGCTGGCTGGGCTGGGTCGACCCTTGATCGCCTTGGTCACCTCATGGCCGGGCCTGATGGTGATTCGCTTTGCCGATCGGGTGGGCAAAGGCTTGCGTTCGTCGCCCCGGGATGCCTTGCTGGCCGCCAGCGTCCCAGCTTCTCAACGTGGCTTGGCGTTTGGCCTGCACCGTGCTTTGGACAATGGCGGTGCGGTGATCGGGCCCTTGGTGGCATCGGCCTTGCTGGCCGCGCACGTGCCGCTGCGCGAGGTGTTCCTGTGGTCCATCGTGCCCGCCGTGGTGTGCCTGGCCTTGGCCGGCAGCTTGCGCGAGCCTGCCGTCACCGATCACGCGGCTGCCCCCACCTTTGAGTGGCAGCTGCATGATCTGCCGGCCGCGTTCAAGCGCTACCTGTGGGTGGTGGCGCTGTTCACGCTGGGAAACTCGTCCAATATGTTCTTGTTGC
>JAGWTE010000097.1 GCA_028869095.1 Burkholderiales bacterium | reverse complement strand
CTCGCCATAACTTGATGCAAAGCGTGCTGTTTGATGCCAATGCGGCCACGCCGCCGCACCAAGATTGGTGGTATCTGGACACCGTGCCCAACGGCCAGTTGATGGGGGCGTGGATTGCGCTGGAGGACATTCGGGAAGAGGCGGGACGCTTTTACGTGCTGCCTGGCAGCCAGAACGTCAAGTTGCATGAGCCTGAGATGTCCCATGCAAGCTGGATGGTGAAGATGGCGTCCTTTCTGGATCGCAACAAGGACATGGTGCACGCACCGGCCTTGCGAAAAGGCGATGTGCTGATCTGGAATTCACGCACCATCCATGGGGCCCTGGAAACACAAGACCCACGGTTTTCGCGCAAATCGCTGACGGCGCACTTCATGCCATCCAGCATGACGTTTGGCAACCTGTTTACCGCCAAGCCCTTGGTGCAGTACGAGCGTTATGGCGAGCACCAATATTTTGCCGATCAGCCCGAGCATTCGCTGAAGGCCGAAGTCGTGTCCAAACTCAAGGTCGCTGTGTATGACAGTCCCAAGTTGATGCGTTTGGCTCGCAAGTTTCAAAAGAAGTCTGTTGCCGACGTTTGATTGATAGGAGAGTGCAATGCCGCAAGTCTGGTTTGCGGCAGCGAGCTGCCTTAATGGGTATCTGCTCCCTCAATAGGTCAGACAGATCAAGTAGGAAAACGCCAGCGGAAAGGGCCTGCGGGCCTTGATACCCTTGGGTGAACCGAACAGACGCTTTCACGCAAAGGATTGATCATGGCCAACTTGAAAGGCAAGACCCTTTTCATCACGGGTGCCAGCCGTGGCATTGGCAAAGCCATTGCCCTCAAAGCGGCACGTGATGGGGCCAACATCGTGGTGGCGGCCAAGACGTCCGAGCCTGATCCCCGCCTGCCTGGCACCATCCACACGGCTGCGGCCGAGATTGAGGCGGCTGGCGGGCAGGCCTTGCCTCTGGTCGTGGACGTGCGCGACGAAAACAATGTGCGCGAGGCCGTGGCCAAGGCGGCTGCCCACTTTGGCGGCATCGACATCCTGGTCAACAACGCCAGCGCCATCAACCTGACCAAGACGCCCGAAGTGGCCGCCAAGCGCTACGACCTGATGATGGACATCAATGTGCGCGGCACCTTCATGTGCTCACAGGCGTGCTTGCCATTTCTGGAAAAGGCGGCCAACCCGCACATCCTGGTGCTGTCTCCGCCCATCAACATGCAGCCCAAGTGGTTTGAGTCACACGCGGCCTACACGGTGTCCAAGTACAGCATGAGCCTGATGGCCTACGGCCTGGCGGCTGAATTGCGTCGGCAAGGCATTGCGGTCAACGCCTTGTGGCCGCGCACCATCATCGCCACCTCGGCGCTGAACATCGCGGGCAGTGCCTTGGGGACCTTGGGCCGCAAGCCCGAGATCATGGCCGACGCGGCCTACCAGATCCTCACCCGCGCCAGCCGCGAGGTCACGGGGCAGTTCTTCATTGACGAGGCCGTGCTACGCGAAGCCGGGGTGAGCGATTTTGACCAGTATGTGGTGACGCCCGGATCCGATCCCATGCTGGATCTCTACGTCGACCAGTGACGCCCATGCTCTTCGCACCCCCCGTTTTGAGCGAAGGGGAACCGCCATTGACACCCCCAGACGGTTCGGGCATCGTCTGTTGCTGTTTGTGACAAATATCACGGAGACAGCAGTGAGACAGCTGCGACTGAAGTTATGGGTGGGGCTGGCCTTGGTGGGGGGCTTGGGTTCCTGCGGTGGCGGCGGGCAGATGCCTGCTTCTGCGGGCGATGTTGTCATCCATTCAGACATTGTTCCCCAATCCTTTCCTGTGGATGCGCCCATTTCGGTGCAAATGAATCCATCGCAGCCGATCAACCTGACCATGACGGCCGGTAACGCCTTGACCATGACGGTGAATGCGACGGGGGCGACTTATCTGGTCTACACCTGGCGCTACAAGGGCTGGATCATTGAAGGACAATCCGCAAGCTCTTACACCATTCCCAGCGTGCAAGCTGCCAATGAAGGTGGCTACACCGTGACGGTGGCCAATCCAACCAGCGTGGCCATCAGCCAATCGCTGAACTTGACCGTGATCCCCAAGGTGGTTCCACCAGTCACCGGGCCGTGAGCCAGGACTCATTCAAACCCGTACAACCGTGACCGAGCACTCTGCCTCGGCCACCACCTGCGCGCTGACGCTGCCCAGATAGCGGCGAATCGCTGAGGCGCCGCGGGCCCCCATCACGATGTGGTCCACCTGGTTCTTGTTGGCGAACTCGACGATGGCTTGCGCGGCGTCGGGCGCCTCCAGCACATGAAAGGTCAGCCGTTGGTCATCCAGCGCCAAGGCCTGCTCCAAGGGGCGGGCCCAGTGCTTGAGGTCGACCAACTGTTTGACGTGCAGGCTGTTGCCGTGGCGATCGGTGAGCTTGTCCATGCCCACGCGGTGGGTCTTCATAACGCTGATGCAAGCCAGGCGTGCTCCGGGCTCAATTTGCAAGATGCGCCTGACAGTGGCCAGCAGCTTGTGTTGCAACTCGGGTGTGGCGCCCCGGGTGTCGACCGCAGCCAAAATGGTGGGGCTGTGCTCCACCTGCTCCGATGCCGAGGCGGTGTTTCTGGGGTCAGCGCCCATGGCTGCAAACCAGCGGCGCATGGTGGTGAGCTTGCCGGCTGTTCCGGTCTTGTCGGCACGCTCGGTTAGCTGGATCTGTTTGGGGTTTTGCAGGTCAGAGGCCAGTTGCGCGGCCGTTTGGTAGCGACGATCGGGCTGCACCTCCAGGCAATGCAAGATCACCTCTTGCAGCCAGGGTGGGGTGTCAGGCCGAATCTGCCGCGGTGGGATGGGCTCGGTATACAGCCGCTTGCGCAGGCCCGCCACCGTGTTGGGTTGGCCGAACGGGCGCTCACCCGTGGTCAGGTGGTAGAGCATCACCCCCAAGGCAAACAGGTCGCTGCGTGGGTCATGGCGCACGAACTGAACCTGCTCGGGTGACATATAGGGGCCCGTGCCCATGGGCAGGTTGAATTCTTCTTCCAGCAGGTCGGGCAGCTTGTCATGCCGCGACAGGCCAAAGTCCACCAACACCGCTTCGCCCGTGGGGCGGAACATGATGTTGCTGGGTTTGACGTCCAGGTGCACCAGGTGTTGCTTGTGCAGCTCATGCAAGGCAAAGGCCACCTTGTGCCCGATCTGGGCAACGTCATCGATGGGCAGAGGGGCCTGATCCAGCCGAGGGCGCAAAGACTCGCCGGGGATCTGCTCCATGACGATGTAGGGCTGCGAGGTGAAGTCGCCCCGTGCGATGAACCGGGGCACATGCGGCCCCCGCAGCATGGGCATCACCATTTGTTCGACCTCGAAGCCGACGATGGTGGCGGGGTCCTGTCCGCCTTTGATGCGCGGCACCTTCATGATCAGCAGCGGGCCGCTTTCCTGTCCCTGGTCATCTCGTTGCTTCACGCCCCACAGCGTGGCCATGCCACCGAGGTGTAGCTTTTCCTGGATGACAAATTGGTCGATGACGTCACCCACCTGCAGTGGGGTTCTAGCGTCCATAAATCAGCCTTTCAGCCAAAGCCTGGGCAACTGGGGCAGGCATGCCTGAGGTCATGACCCGATGGGCGGCCATTTCGCAGTCGTAGGGCACGCGAAAGAAGGTCAGCACGCCTTTGTCGGTGTCAAAGGTGGCATAACAGGCGGCAGGGTTGCCGTCGCGCGGTTGGCCCAGCGAGCCCGGGATGGCCAGCCACCGCCGGGCGGGTGACAAGGGCATGGGCGTGCCTTCGACGGGCGAGAACTGGCCCGACTTGCCCGTGGGGGAGAGGTGATAGAGGTTGGGCTCGTGGACATGGCCACAAAACACATAGCGATGGTGGGTGGCAAACAGGCTGCGACTGGCTTCCATGCGACCGTGCAGGTATTCCCAATGGGCGGGATCATGCACATTGGCGTGCGCAAACAGGCAGTGGCCCAACTCTGCAGTCAAGGGCAAGTCCAGCAGCCATTGCCTTTGCTCTGGACTCAGCTGGGCCTGAGTCCACTGTATGGTTGGCAGCACGTGTTCGGCCAGGCGACTGGTGGTGCTGGGGTCAAGGGCGTCATCGTGGTTGCCGCGCACCGCCAGGGCGCCTTGGCGAACCAGATCGCGACAAAATTCGACCACCCAGGCTGGATCGCCCCCATAGTCCACATAATCACCCAGCAAAATGACCTGATCGATACCCTGGGCCTGAGCGTGGGCCCAAACTGCTTCAGTGGCTTCTTTGTTGGCGTGTAAATCAGAGAGCAGGGCAAGTTTCATGACGCAGACACAGGGTAATGATCCAGTCTAGTCTGCCGCCCAAATGCCTGAAAGAGGGCTGGCCCTGTATTTGTTCACGCGTTGCGAACGTGAATATCGTCCGATATATACCCATTCAGGTTTTGTTAACATTAAGCTCATAAGTAAACGGGATACCCTTCAAGCCCGCCCAAACCCCATGACGATGACCGCAGAACAACAAGCCGTGCTGCGTTCGATCCGCCAGCTCGTGGATTTCTGGCAAATTGCTGCCCACGAGCTGGCGTCGGATATGCCTGTCCAGCGTTCGATCGAGCCACCACCAGCCCCCAAGGGCCCGAAGTACCGTCATCCCATCTCTGGTGAGACCTGGGACGGCGATGGCATGCAGCCCCAATGGCTCAAAGATGCCTTGATTCGCGAGGGATACTTGGTCGAAGAGTTGCGCCTGCCCGCCTGACACACCGGTATGCAGCAGTGTTGTGCTTTGAATAGCCCCTAATTTCTGGGATTGCTGCCGGCTCGATCCGTCAACAATCTGAGTCGTAGTCTGCAGTACGCCGTCTGCCACCTGATTGACTGAGGATCTTGCCGGTATGCGCACCAATTTACCCGTTACGGACACCGAATACCCACTTCGTGAGGGTACGTGCATCGTGTCAAGGACCGACCTCAAAGGACGGATTACCTACATCAACCAGGATTTTCTGGAGTACAGCGGGTTTACCGAAGAGGAATTGATCGGCAAGGCGCACAACATCGTGCGCCATCCCGATATGCCCGAAGAGGCTTTTCAGGATTTGTGGGACACCCTTGGCGCGGGACGACCTTGGACCGGGATGGTCAAGAACCGCCGCAAGAATGGCGACTACTACTGGGTGGTGGCCAATGCCACGCCCTTGCTCGACGGCGGCGACATCGTTGGTTATCTGTCTGTGCGGACCCGCCCCACGCGTGAGCAAGTGGCGGCGGCGGACGCCTTGTACAAGCGTGTCAAAGCCGGACAGGCCGATGGCATTGCCATCATCGAAGGGCAAGCCGTTCAAACGCGTGGTTTCAAGCGCAACAACCTGGTGAGCCGATGGCTGGCCCGCGCTCAGATCGGGGCCAGGGCTCAGGTCGCTGCGGTGGCCATGGTGCTGGTGGCGCTGCTGGCTGCGGCAGCCGGTTGGTTCCAACAAGGGTGGGCCATGGCTTTGTCCGTGTTGCTGGCGCTGGGCGTGGCCTGGGGCTTGAAGCGAGACGCCGACACCCTCGCCGTCAAATTGACGCAAGCGGCCAGCCATCTGGACCGCTTTGCGCAAGGCAAATTCGACGGCGTGGTCGAGGCCTGGGGGCATGACGAGATGGCGTCCATGCTGCTGGCGATCAAGCGGGTGCAGACGCGTCTGGGTTTCGAGTTTGCCGAAACAGTGCGCCGGGCCAATGAAAGCGAGCGCGCGCGCCAGATCAGCGAACGCATCAAGCAAGCCCTCGATGTGGCTGCTGCCAACGTGATGTTGGCCGATCTGGATGCCAAGGTGGTATATGCCAACCAGTCCTGTTTGCGCATGTTTGAGCGGGCGCAGGCCGCCTTGCGCGCCCAGGTGCCCCAGTTCAATGCGGCGGATGTGCTGGGCTCGGATGCCTGCCAATTCCATGCTGATCCGCGAGCCAAGCGCCGCGAAGTGGATGACTTGCGTCAGGCCCGTACCGAACGTCTGGAGATCGGTGGCCGCACCTTCAACCTGGGCTTCAATCCCGTCATTGACAGCACAGGGCAGCGTCTGGGTACCGTGGTCGAGTGGCAAGACCTGACCGATGAGCTGGCCGCAGTTGAGGCCGAACGGCTGGTTGCCGCCGCGAATGCCCAGGTCAAGCAGGCCTTGGACAGCTGTTCGACCAACGTGATGATCGCCGACGCCAACAACATCATTATCTACACCAACAAGGCCGTGGACGACATGATGGCCCGCAACGAGAGCCGCCTGCGCCAGGCCTTGCCGCACTTTGATGCACGCCAGATCAAGGGCAAGAGCTTTGATGTGTTCCACAAGAATCCGGCGCACCAGCAACGCTTGCTGGCGGCCTTGCAGGGGGAATACAAAACACAGGTGAAGGTGTCCGGGCTCACGTTTGCCTTGATCGCCAACCCCATCTTTGACGCGCAGGGCAAGCGCATTGGCTCGGTGGTCGAGTGGAAAGATCGCACCGCCGAGGTGGCAGCAGAATCTGAAGTCAATCAGCTGGTAGAAGGGGCCACCCAGGGCGACTTCAGCAACCGCATGACAGGCGCGGATCAGGAAGGGACCTTCTTTGGCATGCTGGCCGGTCGCTTCAACGAGTTGATGGGCACCGTCAGCAACACGATCCGTGACGTGCGTCTGGCTGCCGAGCAGCTGACCGCAGCGTCGGAGCAGGTCTCGGCCACGTCCTTGTCCTTGTCTCAATCCGCCTCAGGGCAGGCCGCCAGCGTGGAAGAAACCAGTGCGGCGTTGGAGGAGATGACCTCGTCCATTCAACGCAACTCTGACAGCGCGACGCAGACTGACTCCATGGCGCAGCAGTCTGCAGCACAGGCCCGTGAAGGCGGCGAAGCGGTGACGCGCACCGTCAATGCGATGAAGAGCATTGCGGCCAAGATTGCGATCATTGACGACATTGCCTATCAGACCAACCTGTTGGCCTTGAATGCTGCCATTGAGGCCAGCCGGGCGGGCGAACATGGACGGGGGTTTGCCGTGGTGGCGGCTGAAGTGCGCAAGCTTGCAGAGCGCAGCCAGACCGCTTCATTGGAGATCAAGGACCTGGCTGCCAACAGCGTGGACATGGCTGAAAGGGCCGGGAAGATGCTGTCCCAGATGATGCCTTCGATCAACCAGACCTCGGAGCTGGTGCGTGGCATCACCGTGGCGTCGGGCGAGCAGGCCGACGGCGTGCGTCAGATCAACTCGACCATGGGCTTGCTCAATTCGACGACCCAACAAAACGCTTCGGCATCGGAGGAGTTGTCGGCCACGGCAGAGCAGTTGTCGGCTCAGGCGACCCAACTGCAACAACTGATGTCTTTCTTCCGCTTGGCGTCAGAATAAGCCCCTTGGCAGGATCTGTTAAATCTGACGGAGTTTTCCGGTCATTTGTTGATTTCATGATCCTGTGGAACTCAGCACAATGACAGCATGAATATCGTGTTGCGCCATTTGTCTGCGGTCGGGGTTGCGCTGGCTTCGCTCTGGGGCGGTGTGGCGCATGCAGACGGGCAAGATGCCAAACCCGAAGGCAACCCTTTGCGCATCAATGGGTTTGGCACCATCGGGTTGACCTCCTCCTTTGCCCCGCCAGGCTGGTTTTTCCGGCGGGATGCGGCTCAGTATCCTGAGCCCAAGTCCACCGCCCTGGAAACGGATTCCCGCTTGGGTTTGCAAGCGCACTACGAGGTCAATCCACAACTGGAATTGGCCTCGCAAGTGGTGCTCAAGCGTCGCTTGCGGGGTAGCAAGCCCATCGAGTCGGTGGAATGGTTGTTTGCCTCCTACCAGCCCGTTGATGCGGTCACTGTGCGGGTGGGACGGACCAATCCAGATCTGTTTTTGTTGTCTGACTACCGCAATGTGGGGGTCGCTTACCCTTGGGTGCGCCCCAATACCGAGTTCTATGCGGCTTTGCCGCTGTACACGATTGACGGGGCGGATGTCAGCTACACCTGGACCCGGGACGATGCGCGTTGGCGCGTTAAGGCGTTCACGGGAGGCGCTGACGCGCGGGCCGCTTTGGCCTCCAGTCCTGAGCAAGTCGAGTTTCAATTGCGCTCGGCTTTTGGCGCCTTGGTGACCCGCGAGCAAGATGGTTTGCTCATGCGTGCCACCTTGGCTGGCGCGCGCTTGACCGCGAAGTCGTCTGCTGAGGCCTATCAGGCGCAGGCCGTGTTGCAAAGTCTGCAAAGTAGCCCGGATCCGACTGTGGTCAGCCAGGCGGCCGAGTTGGAGCGTAACTGGGGCCTGGCTCCTGATACGGCCATCTTCGCTGAACTGGGTGTCAGCTATGACCGCGATGACTGGCTCTGGAGCGCAGAATACAGCCGTGTTGCCGTGAGCACTGGCACGCGCAGTGGGCAGGCGGGCTATGTTTCTGTGGGCCGGCGTTTTGGTGATGTGACGCTCTATGGCATGGCTGGGCGCATGGTGTCCAAGCTGGGCGTGCAGTCCACCCCTGACTGGTCTGGTTTGGGGGCGCTCGCGCAGCAAGTGGCCACAGAGGTGGCCTATGGCATCAACAGCTCACGGGCGCGGCAGACGTCTTTGTCCTTGGGGACACGTTGGGACATCCATCCGCAGATGGCCTTGAAGCTGCAGCTGGATCACTACTGGGTCTCCGAGATGGGGGGCGGCCTGTGGGTCGGTCCCAGCATGGGGGCGGCGCAGCCCAATGTGCTGTCGGCGACCATGGACTTCACCTTCTGAGGGCGCACAGCATGAGGCGCCTACTCGGACAACTCAGCTTGATGCTCGCCCTGGCAATGGCCAGCGCGGGCGCCTGGGCTGATGTCTACGTCATCGTCAATGCGGGCAATGCCATCCACGCCTTGAGCAACAAGGACACGGTCGATTTGTTCATGGGGCGGACTCGCACCTATGCCAATGGAGACTATGTGTTGGCGTGTGACTTGCCTCGCGACAGCGCCACGCGGGTGGCGTTCTACCAAACCCTGACGGGCATGACGCAAGCGCAACTGAACAGCTACTGGTCCAGATTGATGTTCACCGGGCGGGTGATGCCACCCCAGATGCTGCAAACTGAGCAGAGCGTCCTGGACATGGTCAAGCGCAACCCCGGGGCCATTGGTTATGTCGGGCAGGAGCCGCAAGACAAGGGCGTTCGCGTGGTGTTGACGCTCAAGGAAGGTCGGTAGTCGCGTATGAACCAGCGCAGCCTCAAAGTCCGGTTCATGTCGGTGGTGATCACCATCACGAGCTTGCTCGCCATTGTCGCGGCGGTGATGTCGTACAAATTGGGGTATGAGCGGGTGCTGGACGACGGTCGCGCCACCTTGAATGGCCTGATCACGGCGGTTGAAAAGTCGGCATCGATCGGGGCCTATGCGCAAGACCGCGTCTTGCTGCAGGAAGTCATCGATGGCATTTCTCAGCACGAGCTGGTTGCCAAAGTGGTGGTGGTGGACAGCCACGGCGCGGTGTTGGTGACCAAGCAGTCTCAACGCATGGTGGGGGGGCAGGATCAGGCCGATGTCATTCGGCGCAAGTTGATATCGCCCTTTGATCGATCAGAGGTGGTGGGAGAAATCCAGGTTACAGCCGATGTGGGGCACATGCAAAAAACCGCACGTCGCGATGCCAATGCCTTGGCCATCATGTTCGTGCTGCAAAGCGTGCTTCTGGCTGGCTTGATCTTTGTCATGGGCAACCAGTTGGTTTCCAAGCCCATCGTCAAGCTGGCAGGGCTGCTGCGGACCATGAAGCCGGGCACCAGCGAGCAACTGGAATTGCCCAGCGGGCATGAGCAAGATGAGATCGGATCCTTGGTGGACGGTGCCAATGCCTTGTTGCGGGCCAATCAGGAGGCCTTGTACAAGGAGCGAGACCTGCGTGCCGAGATCGAGAAGATGGAGGCCCAGTATCGGCAAATCTTTGACTCCAGCAGCGCCGGGATTTTCGTGTTGGGCGCCGACGGTCGTTTGATCAATTGCAACCCGACCGCTTTGCGCGTGTTGGGTTTGGATCTGGGCACCATGCAGGCACTCAAGGGCGAAGACTTTGTCCGACGCGTCTTTGCGCGCCCCGACCGGGCTTTGAACTTGATTGACGAGGCCACGCGCTGCGGCGAGACGGTGTCCGACGACTTGGAGTTGCTGCATCACGGAGAGTCGCCCAACTGGGTGCACTGCCTGATCTCGGTACAGGGCGATTCGCACTGGATCGAAGGCGTGATGTATGACATCACCGAGCGCAAGCGTGCGGAGGCCGATGCCTTGCATCAGGCCGAGCACGACAGCCTGACGGGGTTGCGCAACCGCGCCGCCTGTGATCTGGCATTGGATCACTTCATTGCCGAGGCGACAGTCAATCTGGTTCCGGTTAGCGTGCTGTACATCGATCTGGATGGCTTCAAGCAGGTCAATGACCAACTGGGGCACAAGGCCGGGGATCTGGTCCTGGTGGAATGCGCGCGCCGTTTGAAGACCGCCTTGCGCCGCTCATCCGACCTGGTTGGGCGCGTGGGCGGCGACGAGTTTGTGGCTGCGCTGTATGGTGTCGGGCCTGGTGATGTGGTGCTCAGCCAGATCGCGGCCGACATGGTTCGTAGTCTGTGCGAGCCCATCGTGCTGGAGGACGGGCAGGTGGCGCATGTGGGCGCCAGCGTGGGCATCGCCTGCTTCCCCAT
>JAGWTE010000096.1 GCA_028869095.1 Burkholderiales bacterium | reverse complement strand
TACAACGGCAGCGACAGCTTCACCGTCACGGTCTCTGACGGCCACGGCGGCTCCACCACGTCAACCGTCAATGTCGGCATCACGCCAGTCAACGATGCGCCCACGATGGGCGCCAACAGCACCTACACCGTCTCCACGCTGGAAGACCAGCCTGTCTCGGGTCAAGTGGTCGCGACGGACGTCGATGGCGACGCGCTGACCTATGCCAAAGGCGCCGATCCCACTCACGGCAGCGTCACCGTCAATGCCGACGGCACCTGGACTTACACACCCGCCAAGGACTACAACGGCAGCGACAGCTTCACCGTCACGGTCTCTGACGGCCACGGCGGCTCCACCACGTCAACCGTCAATGTCGGCATCACGCCAGTCAACGATGCGCCCACGATGGGTGCCAACAGCACCTACACCGTCTCCACGCTGGAAGACCAGCCGGTCTCCGGTCAAGTGGTCGCGACGGACGTCGATGGCGACGCGCTGACCTATGCCAAGGGCACGGATCCCGCCCATGGCGCCGTCACCGTCAATGCCGACGGCACATGGACGTACACGCCTACCAAGGATTACAACGGTAGCGACAGCTTCACGGTCACCGTCTCCGACGGCCATGGCGGCACGACCACTTCGACCGTCAACGTCGGCGTCACGCCAGTCAACGATGCGCCCACGATGGGCGCCAACAGCACTTACACCGTCTCCACACCTGAAGACCAACCTGTCTCGGGTCAAGTGGTCGCGACGGACGTCGATGGCGACGCGCTGACCTATACCAAGGGCACCGACCCCACTCACGGCAGCGTCACGGTCAATGCTGACGGCACTTGGACTTACACGCCTGCTAAGGACTACAACGGTAGCGACTCCTTCACGGTCACCGTCTCGGATGGCCAAGGCGGCACCACCACCTCGACCATCAACGTCGGCGTCACGCCAGTGAACGATGCGCCCACGATGGGCGCCAACAGTACCTACACGGTCTCCACCCCCGAAGACCAACCCGTCTCGGGCCAAGTCGTGGCGACGGACGTTGATGGTGACGCCCTGACCTACGCCAAGGGCACCGACCCCGTCCACGGCGCCGTCACCGTCAATGCCGACGGTACTTGGACGTACACGCCTGCCAAGGATTACAACGGTAGCGACAGCTTTACGGTCACCGTCTCGGATGGCCAAGGCGGCACCACCACGTCGACCGTCAATGTCGGCGTCACGCCTGTCAACGATGCGCCCACGATGGGTGCCAACAGCACCTACACCGTCTCCACGCTGGAAGACCAGCCCGTCTCGGGCCAAGTCGTGGCGACGGACGTTGATGGTGACGCCCTGACCTACGCCAAGGGCACCGACCCCGCCCATGGCGCCGTCACCGTCAATGCCGACGGCACGTGGACTTACACGCCTGCCAAGGATTACAACGGCAGCGACAGCTTCACGGTCACGGTCTCCGACGGCCATGGCGGCACCACCACTTCGACCGTCAATGTTGGCGTCACGCCAGTCAACGATGCGCCCACGATGGGTGCCAACAGCACCTACACCGTCTCCACGCCTGAAGACCAACCGGTCTCGGGTCAAGTGGTCGCGACGGACGTCGATGGCGACGCGCTGACCTATGCCAAAGGCGCCGATCCCACTCACGGCGCCGTCACCGTCAATGCCGACGGCACCTGGACTTACACACCCGCCAAGGACTACAACGGCAGCGACAGCTTCACCGTCACGGTCTCCGACGGCCATGGCGGCACCACCACTTCGACCGTCAACGTCGGCGTCACACCAGTGAACGATGCGCCCACGATGGGCGCCAACAGCACCTACACCGTCTCCACGCCTGAAGACCAACCGGTCTCGGGTCAAGTGGTCGCGACTGACGTCGATGGCGACACGCTGACGTATGCCAAGGGCACCGATCCCGTCCATGGCGCCGTCACCGTCAACGCCGACGGCACTTGGACTTACACACCTGCCAAAGACTACAACGGCAGCGACAACTTCACGGTCACGGTCTCGGATGGTCATGGCGGCACCACCACATCGACCGTCAACGTCGGCGTCACGCCAGTCAACGATGCGCCTTCGATGGGCGCCAACAGCACCTACTCCGTCTCCACACCGGAAGACCAACCGGTCTCGGGGCAGGTCGTCGCCACCGATGTGGATGGCGACACGCTGACCTACGCCAAGGGCGCCGATCCCTCCCATGGCGCGGTCACCGTCAATGCCGACGGCACGTGGACTTACACACCATCTAAGGATTACAACGGCAGCGACTCCTTCACCGTCACGGTCTCTGACGGCCACGGCGGCACCACCACGTCGACCGTCAACGTCGGCATCACGCCTGTCAACGATGCACCCACTGCAGCAGCAAGCTACAGCGTCACCACACTTGAAGACCAGCCGATCTCAGGTCAAGTCGTGGCTACGGACGTTGATGGTGACGCCCTGACCTACGCCAAGGGCACCGACCCCGCCCATGGCGCCGTCACCGTCAATGCAAACGGCACGTGGACTTACACACCCGCCAAGGACTACAACGGCGCAGACAGCTTCACCGTCACCGTCTCCGACGGCCATGGCGGCACCACGACCTCGACCATCAATGTCGGCATCACCCCCGTCAATGACGCGCCAAAGTTTGGCGACAACTCCGACCCGACCTTCAACTACGCAACCGGCAACTACAGCGTCAGCACGGCTGAGGACACGCCGGTATCCGGCAAGCTCGCTGCGACCGACGTCGACGGCGATGCACTGACCTTTGCCAAGGGCACCGATCCAGCCCACGGCTCGGTCACCGTCAACGCAAACGGCACCTGGATCTATACCCCGTCCAAGGACTACAACGGCGCAGACTCTTTCACCGTCACGGTCTCCGACGGCCATGGCGGCACCACCACCTCGACCGTCAATGTCGGCATCACCCCGGTCAATGATCCCGCGATCATCTCCACGGGCTCTGGCTCGGTCACCGAAGACGTCAACGTCACTGCCGGCAAATTGCTCGCCAACGGTACCTTGACGGTGTCCGACGTTGACACCGGCGAATCAGCCTTCCAAGTACAAGGCGGCACCACCGGCACCTACGGCACCTTCACCCTGGCCAGCAATGGCGCCTGGACCTACAGCGCCGTCAACAGCCAAACCCCCATCCAAGCCCTGGGCGCAGGTCAAACGGCCACGGACACGTTCACTGTCAAGTCCATTGATGGCACCACATCCACAGTCACTGTCACCATCCATGGCACCAACGACGCACCTGTGTTGACCCTGGATTCGAACAGCTCCAGCGGTGCCTCTGCTGGCAACTTCAACACCCAATTCACTGAAAACAGCCCAGCCGTCAGCATTGCCGATACGGACATCAGCATCACCGATGTCGACTCGGCCAACCTGACCGGTGCCACCATCAAGCTGACCAACGCCCAAAGTGGCGACATCTTGACGGCCGGCACCCTGCCATCGGGCATCACCGCCTCGGCATACAACGCCAGCACCGGCGTGCTCACGCTTTCTGGATCGGCCTCGGCCGCCAGCTACCAAGCTGCGATCAAAGCCATCACCTTCAACAACACGGGCGACTACCCGTCCGAGGCAGACCGCACGGTCACCGTGACCGTCACAGACGGCACCACCGCGTCCACTGGCAGCACCAGCACCATCAGCATCGCGCTACAAAACGATGCGCCAGCCCCCACCTTGACCGTCACCCCGGTTGGATATTGGACCTTCAACGATGCAGTGGGCAGCACCAGCACCTACAACCGCAGCAACGTGTCGCAGACCGGTACGCTGGCCGATGACTCATCCACCGGAGGCACCGGCCTGCCTGTCTTCGACTCTGCCGCACAACGCAATGCAGCTTCGGGCAATTACATCAACTTCACCGACACGGGTGACCGGGTCAACATCGCCACGTCCATCAGCCAACCTTTGATGGGCACGGCCACCATGACCTTCTGGCTGAAAACCAGCATGGTCGGCTCATCCAGCGGCAACGGCAATTCATGGGACTTGGCCAGCATCATTGGCAGCGAACAAAACGGTGGCGGCAACGACATCCAATGGGGCGCCATCAGCAGCACCGGCAAAATCGGTTTTGGTCTGGGTAACGTCGCCGGTGTCTACAGCACCACGTCCATCAACGACAACACTTGGCACAACGTTGCCATCACACGCAGCTCCACAACCGGCTTGGTGCAGGTCTTTGTCGATGGCCGACTCGAAGCCACGGGCAGCCCCAGCGATTCGGCGTTCGACGCCACATTGAATCGACTGACCTCTATTGGCGTCACCAACCAATTCAGCAACAACCCCAGCGGCAGTGACATGAGTGACACCCGCTACTACAACGGCGCACTGGACGACCTGCACATCTACGACCGCGTCTTGACCGCTGACCAGATCAGCGCCATCCGCACCGTAGAGAACGGCTTCCAGAACCACGCGATCGCCAACGATGGCAGCACCGCATTGAAGCTGGCCGTCACCGCCGCCAACTTCACCAGCCTGTCCGTGACGGGGCTGGAAGCGGGCATGACCATCACAGATGGCACCCACAGTGCCACGTCCAGCGCCAACGACACGGCCATTGACCTGACGGGCTGGACGCTGGGATCCTTACAAGTCACCAACGCGGGCACCCACTCGGCCACACTGGCCTTCACCGCAACTGACAATGTGGGCGGCGACACCCACACCACCACCCAGTACCTCAACATCGTCACCGGCAGCACGATCCTGACGGGCACCGCATCCGATGACATGCTGGTGGCAACGGGCAGCGAAAGCGCATTCATCGCTGGCGGCGCCGGGCAGGACAACATCAATGGTGGTGCAGGCAACGACCGCCTGCTGGGCGGGACCGGAGACGACAACCTCACCGGCAACGCAGGTCATGACGTTTTGATCGGCGGCGCCGGCAACGACCTGCTCACCGGCGGCGCGGGCAACGATGTGTTCCGCTGGGAATTTGGAGATGCTGGCGCCAAGGGCTCGCCTGCCGTGGACGTCATCACCGACTTCAGTTCCAGCGCAGGCAACAAGGATGTGCTGGACCTGCGCGACCTGCTGCAAGGCGACAACCACGTGGGCACCAACACCGGCAACCTGTCCAACTTCATCCACTTTGAATACAACGGCCACGACACCGTGATCCACTTGAGCTCCACCGGTGGCTTCAACGCAGGCTACAGCGCCGGCAACGAAGACCAAACCATCGTGTTGCGCTCGGTGGACCTGACGGTGGGCGGCACCCTGACCACTGATCACCAGATCATCAAAGACCTGTTGACCAAGGGCCAGTTGAACGTGGACTGAGTCGGCGGATCAGACCGGCTTGACCGCCGGTCCGGTCACCCCATCGACACCGCACAGGTGCAAGATGGGAATGTCTTCAGGATCTGCGACCCCTTCGGCATACACCTGCAAGCCCAGGCCATGCAGCATGCTGGCCGTGCCCGACACAAAAGCGGCACGCGCCTTGTCCTGTGCCACGCCTTGTGACACCGATGCATCGAGCTTGACGTAGTCCAGCCCGGCCTCAAACAGGAATTCGATGCGGGTCAAGCGCTCGCCCGCGTGCTCCAGCCCCACCTTGGCACCCAGGGGTCGCAGTTGTTTGCACAACTCGCGCACCAGCTCAAAGTGATCCACGGCCGCGCTCTCGGCCACCTCCAACCACAGTCGATGAGCCGCGTCAGACTGCGCCAGCAACAGTGCCCGCAGGCGAGGCACAAAGCCGCTGTCGGCCAAAGACGCGGGCGCCAGGTTCACACCGCGTGCCTGCCCGTCTGTCGCGATCTGCTCCAGGGCCAAGGCCACGGCGACCTCATCGATTCGAGACACCAGACCGCAGCGCAAGGCCATTGGCAACCACTGCGCGGCTGGCTCAAACGCCCCACCCGGATCCAACTGCAAACGAGCCGGACACTCGTGGTGGACCAAGCCACCACTCAAATCCACCACCGGGAAGCGCATCAACTGCATGCGGCGTGCGCCCAAAGCCGAGGTCAAGCGCTGACGCCATTGGTCTTCGCCCAAAACAACCACTTCGCTCAGATCCAGCTGAACGGTCTCCACCGCAAAGGCACCCCGGCTCTCTGCCCGGGCCAAGGCCGAGTCAGCCGCCGCCAGCACCTGCTGCATCGGCATCCCACGGTTCCACTGGGCCGCCCCCACCACCACCGAAGCGGTCAAAGCCTGCTCGGCAAACGCACGGCGAATCGCCTCGGCGTAATACTCGGCCTGAGGCAAAGGCACCTCAGACGCCGTCAGGCAAACCGCGAAATCACCGCCGTTCAAGCGCCCCAAAGCGGCGTCGGCCACACCGGACGACACCTCGGCCAGAACCAAGCCCAGCCGCTGCAGCATGTTGTCGGTCAGACGATGCCCCAGCAAACGGTTGACCCCACCCAGGTCCACGATGCGGACCAGATACAGTACTCCAGAACCTGAACCTTCATCATTGCCCAAGGCCGCACCCATTTGCGCCATGAAATGACGGCGGTGCGACAGGCCGGTCAGAGCATCGCAATGCGCTTGCTGGCGCAACTGCTCGACCATATTGGCCTGCTCGTCATACTGCGACTTCAAACGCACAACCACCGCATTCATGGCGCGGCTCAAGCGCGCCAGCTCGGGCACCTTGGGTTCATCCACCGTGATGAAGCGACGCTCCATCAAAGCCTGCGCCTGCCCGACTGTGGCGTTCAGCGGCGTACGGATCCCGCGCACACCCAGGGTCGCGATGATCCCCGACAGCACACCCAAGCCTGCCAGCAAGGACAAGGTCTTGAGCGAGCCCTGCCACAACTGATCGTGCGCAAACCCCGCATGGCTGACGACCTCCACCTGCCCCAGCGCCCGCCAGCCATCCGAGACCTGCGCCACCCCAGGGGCGGACTCCACCGGAATCAAATCGGCAAACCATTGCGGCACCTGCTCGCGCCCGATTCGGGGATCGGCCTCGCGGCTGAACAGCACCCGCCCCCCGGCATCCTTGAGCGTGATCCGCTTGTAAAAGCCCGTGTCGAACATGGCCTGAACCGTCAGGTCCATGGACGGCACATCACCCTTTTGTTGCGACAGGCTCAAAGCCAGAGACTGGGCGTTGTCGGCGTTTTTCAGACGCAACTGCGTCTCCAGGTAGCCACGTGCAGACACCATCCACACACCAAAGCTGCCCAGAAAAGCCATCAGCACGGTTGCCAACACCAGCAACCAGATCTGCCGAATCAATGACATGCAGCCTCCATCACCACCACCCCTCTGCTTTTGCTTTCACCAGTACATCGCGCCACCGTGACAGGCGAGCGGCAGGATCGCCAGCCGATGTTGCCCCCACACCTTGCCACAAACCCTCTGCACTGAAGCTGAAAACAGGCACCAAATCCGGCCGCCGTGACGCGGGCCGAATGTCAGTGATCAAGTTATCCAGAATCAAAGGCTCGGCATTGGGTGTGGGGTAATAGGCCAGCACCATGTGCGCCTGCACCGTCACACCCACCTGAGCACGGACATACACCAAACGCATCTTGACCCCAGAAACCCCCGCGGCAATCAAGGAGAAATACTTGGCTATGGCGTAATCCTCACAGTCCCCCTGCCCTTTTGACAATAATTCCAGCGGGCTGGTCCAGTAATCCACCTGGCCCCAGGTTTCCATGTCGTCCCGATAAAGGATGCGGCGGTTGAAAAAGGTATTGAGGGTTTTCAGGCGCGTCTCATCGTCCTGATCGGCCACGTCGGCAATGTCGCCGAGCAAAGCCTGCGCCCGCGCCAATGTCGCCGGGCCCATTTTCTGCGCACGTGCCAGTACTTTGGGCGGATCCCAGGCCAGCAATGGGCCTGTCCAGACCAGCGCCACGCAAAGCAAGGCGCGCAGCCATCCCCGTCGGACGGCTGGCCCGGGAAGCCACCACCCAACGCCTCGGGACAAAAGAAATATCCGGCGCAGACAAAGCACAGTTAGAAATCGGCGTAAACCGGCCAATCTTGACCCCGCCAATATCTGAGATAACTACGTCACAACCCGGCCAATCCCGAGGACTCAACTTATATGCGCAAAGGACGATTAATGCCAGAATGAGCGATTCATTTTCTGGCTGCGTTCCGCTAGCGACGAGGTACTACGTGAAAAAATCCATGTTGAAGTTTGGACTGTCTGCATTGACCCTGGCCTGCCTGGCCGCCACCGCTCAGACACAAAACACTTCACCTTCCGGTTTGAGCTCCGCCGTTCAAAAGGCCATCACCAACAACCCGGAAGTCACCGCACGCCTCAATGCGCTGCGCGCCGCCAGCAACGAACAAGATGTGGCCAAGGGCGGATACCTGCCCAGCGTGGACCTGTCTGCCAACGTGGGCCGCGACAGCAACCGCATCACCAGCCGCACACCTGAGGCCCAAAACCTCAACCGCAACGGCATCGCGCTGACAGCCACCCAAGTCTTGTGGGACGGTCAAGTCACCCGCAAGGAAGTGGAACGCCTGGGCCACACCCGCCTGACCCGGTATTTTGAATTCCTGGCCTCATCAGAAGACACCGCCCTGGAAGCCACCCGCGCTTACCTGGACGTGCAGCGCTTTCGCAAACTGGTCGCCCTGGCCGAAGACAACTACGTCCAGCACAAGTACGCCTTTGACCAATTGCAATCCAAGGTCAAAGCCGGTGTCGGCCGGGGTGTGGACTCCGAGCAAGCCAATGCCCGTTTGGCCCTGGCTGATTCCAACCTGACCACCGAAGTGGCCAATCTGCACGACGTCAGCGCTCGCTATCTGCGCGTCGTGGGCGAGGCCCCTGCATCCCCCCTACCAGACGTGGGAGGGTTGAACCGTGGCATCCAGGCTCGCAATGCCGATGCCACCAACCAAGCCCTGGCCCGCAATGCCAGCATCAGTGCCGCCGTTGAAAACTATCGCGCCATGCAGGCGCAGGCACAAGAGCGCGACAGCGCCTACCAGCCCAAGGTCGAAGCACGCGTTCGCGCCGGCATGGGCAAGAACTATGAAAGCGTGCTCGACGAAAAGCGCGCCACCACCGCTGAGGTGCTGCTGAACTGGAACCTCTTCAACGGTGGATCAGACCGTGCCCGCGTTCGCCAATATGCAGACCTGGTCAACCAGGCCGCCGATCAACGCGACAAAGCCTGCCGCGATGCCCGCCAGACCATGGCCATTGCGCACAACGACATCGCCAAGTTGCAAAGCCAGTTGACCTCGTTGGACCGCAATGTGCTGGCCATTGAAAAAGCCCGCGATGCCTATCGCCAGCAATTCGAGATCGGCCAGCGCAGCCTGCTGGACCTGCTTAACGCTGAAAACGAGCTCTACACCGCCAAACGTTCATACGCCATGGCCGAGTACGATCTGCAATTGGCCTATGCCCGCACACAAGCAGCACGCAATACCTTGCTGAGCACCTTGGGCCTGGCGCCCCAAGACGACGGCACCTCCGAGCAAACCAAAGACTGGTCTGCCGAACAAGATGCAGCCCAGCGCTGCCCCGTCACGCCATTGGATGTGACAGCCACCAGCCGCGAAGACCTCGACGCCCGAGCACGCAAACTGGCCGGCCCCATCGTGGCCCCGGCACCTGTCGCCGATTCAACCGCCATTGCACCCAAACCCTTGAGCCCAGCCCCTGCTGAGCCCGCACCAGCCGTCAAGCCCGTTGAAGCCGTCTCCATCCGCCTGCAAGACTGGGCCGCAGCCTGGATGTCCAAAGACATGGACCGCTATCTGGCCTTCTACGGCAAAGAGTTCGGCCCCATCAAGTACACCTCGGCCAAGTGGATCAACGAACGTCGCCGCATCTTCAACAAGCCAGGCCCCATCGACGTCAAGCTCAGCAACGTCAAGGCCACGGCCAAGGGCGCCACAGTGGTCACCACCTTCACACAGGCCTACCAATCGCCTCATTTCAAGGATAAGACCAAGAAGGTGCTGACCTGGAAGCAGGTCAACGACCAATGGGTCATCATCAAGGAAAGCAACCGCTGACCTGATCCCCCCAAGACCACAGGCGTGACCCCGTCACCAACCTGTGGTCTACTCATTGCATCGACTGGGAAGATGTTGGCTGCGGTACCCGGTCAGGGTTCATCACGCACGCGCCAATGCCCAGGTCTCTCATCTCGGAATACGTCGACAGGCCTGATTCAGAATCGCCTGACGAAGCCGTTGCCCGCCCTCACGCCCCCAGCCCCAAACCCTGGCGTATTCGAACAACCTTGGCCCTGCTCGTGGCGGCCTGCGTCCTGCCCGGCGCCCTGATTTCCATCACCTTCACCGTTTCGGACTACCGGCGTCAGCGCGAGCAAGCCATGCTGGACGCGGTATCCACCGCACGGGTCCTGGCCTCGGCTCTGGATCGGGATCTGGCCAGCACCGAAGCCGGCTTGCATGTCCTGGCCACCTCACAGACTTTGCTGGCGGACGATCTGCCCGGCTTCTATCGACGCTCCCAAACAGCGCTGCCCTACCAGAACGTGTCCAACTATGTCTTGCTGGATGCAAGTGGCAGACAGGTGCTCAACACGCTCAAACCCTGGGTGTTGATGCCGACCGAAAACTGACCCACTTCGAGGGGGTGTGCTGATCCAAAACTGACCCAGGTGTTTTACTTGACCTGCCTGATTTTTAGGCAGGAGCAACAAAGGTGATCACCATGGATGTTTTGGGA
>JAGWTE010000095.1 GCA_028869095.1 Burkholderiales bacterium | reverse complement strand
TATGAGGACACCTGGTACTACCTGTGGCGCGAGCGGCGTTTGCCCATCAATGTGGACCCGCTGGATGCCCGGCTGGACGACGAGATGGAGCGGTCACGCCTGCGGCGCGTGTTTGACCAAGGGCTGGATCATGAGGTGGGCTATGTGCTGCCCCTCAAGCGCGATGACCAGCTGGGTTTGACGGGGCCGCAATGGGTGACGGGCCCCTGGTTCTTCCGGGATGAGCGCATGTACCTGATCCCGGGTGACTCGCCCATGGGCTATCGCTTGCCGCTGGACTCGCTGCCTTGGGTGAGCGCGGAGCAATACCCCTATGTGCACGCGCACGATCCCTTTGCCCCACAGGCCGACTTGACCGAGGCTGCCGTGTTGAAGGCGCAATATGCCTCGCACCAGATTGGGGCCGGGTTTGCACAAGGCGGTGCTGTCGGCGTGCAAGGGCAGGCCGTCAAGGGGCGAGGGCAGGGCGGGCTGTTCAGCGAGCCGGGGGGCGAATGGGGCGACTTGCCCGCCAACCCGCGTCGCCCGCCCAGCCGCTTTGAGTCGGCCCACTGGATCACCCGCACTGCTGTGTGCGTGGAAGTTCGCAATCCCGACCGTGCCAGCGGCCCCCAGGTCGAAGCCCAGGGCGATGGCGGCGGGGTGATGTATGTGTTCATGCCCCCGCTGGCCAGTCTGGATGACTATCTGGACCTGCTGGCTGCGGTCGAGGCGACGGCCACGGACTTGGGCATGCAGATCGTGCTGGAAGGTTACCCCCCTCCACGCGATGCCCGGCTGCAGGTCTTGCAGGTCACGCCAGACCCCGGCGTCATCGAGGTCAACATCCACCCTGCGTCCAGTTGGGCCCAACTGGTGGACCACACCGAGTTCTTGTACGAGGCCGCCCATCAAACCCGCTTGTCGACCGAGAAGTTCATGATCGATGGCCGCCATACGGGCACAGGCGGCGGCAACCATTTCGTGCTGGGCGGGGCCACGCCAGCAGACAGCCCCTTCTTGCGCAAGCCCTTCCTGTTGTCCAGTTTGATCACCTTCTGGCACAACCACCCCTCGCTGTCCTATCTGTTCTCGGGGCTGTTCATCGGTCCGACCAGCCAGGCGCCGCGCGTGGACGAGGCGCGCTCGGATCAGGTCTATGAAGTGGAGATCGGCTTGCGCGAAGTCGAACGCCAGCAAGAAATCTGGGGCCAGTGCCCGCCCTGGCTGGTGGACCGCGCCTTGCGCAATTTGCTGATTGATGCGACGGGCAACACCCACCGCAGCGAGTTCTGCATCGACAAGCTGTATTCGCCCGATGGGCCCACCGGCCGTTTGGGCTTGCTGGAGTTGCGCGCGTTTGAGATGCCGCCCCATGCCCACATGAGCCTGGTGCAGCAATTGTTGTTGCGCGCCTTGGTGGCCTGGTTCTGGCGCGAGTCTTATGAAGGCCATGGGGCCCGCCGCCTGACGCGGTGGGGCACGGGCCTGCATGACCGCTTCATGCTGCCCAGCTTTGTCGAGCAGGACTTTGCTGACGTGCTGACCGAGTTGCGTCAAGCAGGCTTTGACTTTGACCCGCAATGGTTTGCGCCGCATTTTGAATTCCGCTTCCCCTACATCGGCGAGGTTGCCAGCAACGGCCTGCGCCTGACCTTGCGCAGCGCGCTGGAGCCCTGGCATGTGATGGGCGAAGAAGGCGGCGCTGGCGGGACCGTGCGCTATGTGGACTCGTCGCTGGAGCGGCTGGAAGTCAAAGCCACCGGCCTCAATGGCAACCGCCATGTCATCACGGTCAACGGTCACATCTTGCCGCTGCACCCCACCGGGCGCGTGGGTGAGTTCGTGGCCGGCGTGCGCTATCGGGCTTGGCAGCCGCCCTCGTGCTTGCACCCCACCATCGGGGCCGACGCGCCCTTGACCTTCGACGTGGTCGACGCCTGGCTCAAGCGCTCCATCGGCGGCTGTCAGTACCATGTGGCCCACCCTGGCGGCCGCAATTACGAAACCTTCCCGGTCAATGCCTATGAGGCAGAGAGCCGTCGTCTGGCGCGGTTTTTCCGCATGGGTCATACCCCGGGCCCGATGTCGATCAAGCCCTTGGCTGTGGGGACGGAGCATCCCTTGACCCTGGACCTGCGAACGGCCAAGACTCGGGTTTGCCCGGCCGGATAAGGGCATCTGTGCTCCTGATTTATCGGGTTTAATCTGGGGTATGTCGGCGTTACCCACCCCAGACTATTGCGATTGTTTCAAGCTGTCCCCTGCCGCGCAGGCCATCCTCGACCGTGGGGGCGAGATTCTGGACATCAACGCGCGCGCCTGCTTGGCCTTGGGCTATGAGCGGGCCGCTTTGTTGGGGCGGCGTTTGGTCGACCTGGTTCTCCAAGAGGACCAGGATGCTGTGTTGCGCGCCATTCAGCAAAGTGCGCAAGACCGCGTGCCCTTTGAGGTGGAATGCCGGGTTGGCGCGCCGGGCTTGGGCATGCGCTGGTTTTCCGTGCAGTCTTCGCCGAGTTTTCGAGACGACAGGACGGTGGCCTGGTACACCATCTTTGCCGACATCACCGATCGCAAAAAGCAAGACGCCTGGCTGTCGCAACGCAATGCCTTGTTGACCGCGTTGTCGCACAACCTGCCGGGCATGATCTACGTGTTCCGGCCGGGGCCCGACAAGGGCGGGCGCATGGACTTTGTCAGCGAGGGCGTGCGCCAGGTGTTTGGCGCCACGCCTGAAGAGGCCTTGGCTAGCCCCTGGGTGCTCTACAACCGTGTCTTGCCGGAAGACCTGGGCAAGTTCTTCCAGCAACGCGATGACGCCATTGGGGCCTCAGGCCGCCTGCACAGCGAGTTCCGCCTGCGCAATGGCGAGGGCGAGTTGCGCTGGTGCTCGGCCGACTCGGTGGCCGGTCTGGACAGCGATGGCAACGAAGTGCGTTGCGGCTACATCTCTGACATCACCGAGCACAAGCTCTACCTAGAGGCGCGCATGGCCGCGGAAACGGCCGAGCGGGCATCGCAGGCCAAGTCCGAGTTCCTCTCGCGCATGAGCCACGAGTTGCGCACGCCATTGAATGCCGTGATCGGCTTTGCCCAGCTGCTGCGCATCGACACCCAGCCCCGCCTGAGCGAGTCGCAATTGCGCAAGGCCGAGTTGATCGAGCGCTCGGGCGCCCACCTGCTGGCCGTGATCAGCGACGTGCTGGATTTGTCGCGCATCGAGGCGGGCGACATGCCCATCTCCATTGAACCCGTCCATGTGGACACCACGGTGCAGGACGCGCTGGCCATGGTGGCCGAGGCCGCTCAGGCCGCCAAGGTCCACCTGATGCCGCCGCTGTTTGACCTGAGTGTGCCCGTGATGGCCGACCGGGTGCGCTTGCGCCAGATCCTGATGAACCTGATCAGCAATGCCATCAAATACAACCGCCCCGATGGCGAGGTGCGGGTGCGGGTCTGGCAGGACGACACCCAGGTGTCCATCCAGGTCTCTGACACCGGTTTGGGTCTGAGTGTGGAGCAACAGGCTCATTTGTTCGAGCCCTTCAATCGACTGGGGGCCGAGCAGACCGGGGTCGAGGGCACCGGCATTGGCCTGGTCATCGTTCATCGCCTGATTGAGCTGATGAATGGCACCTTGGCGGTCAATAGCCAGCAAGGCGTGGGCACCACCTTCACGGTCGTGTTGCCTGCGGCCGATACGGACCAGCCGTCTGACCACGGCGCCTTGATCGATCTGCCACAACCCACGGGCTCGGCCACGGTGCTGTATGTCGAGGACAACGAAGTCAACGTGATCTTGGTGCGCCAGATCATGGCCCTGCGGCCCGCATGGAAACTGGTCGTGGCCAACAGTGGCGAACAGGCGTTGAAGATGGTTCGACAAGAGCGCCCGGATTTGCTACTGTTGGACATGCACCTGGGTGACATGAGCGGGTTCGAGTTGGTGGACCTGCTGGATGCCGATCCGGCCACACGGGGCATCCCCAAAGTGGCCTTGTCGGCCGACGCGATGCCCGATCGTGTCCATGCCGCACGGGAAAGAGGGTTCAGTGCCTACATCACCAAACCCCTGAACGTGGCCATGCTGCTTCAGTGTCTGGAAGAACAACTGTCCAAGGTCTGAGGCTTGCTACACAATGGCCCAGTGATCCCTGAAGCCATGTCCTCCACCTTGCCACAGCCTGACGATTCCAGTTCTGCCCCCTCGGTGGCGCAAGACCTGCTGGTGCGCGCCCATCCAGCCGAGGCCGGGCATTACGATGAATTGCGTGCCTCAGACGGCACCTTGAGGCCCGCCTGGCAAACCTTTGCCAACCATTTTGGTGCGTCGCTGGACGATTTGAGCCGTCGGCAAGAATGGCTGGCCCGGCAGATCCAGGAAGACGGCATCACCTACAACGTCTACAACGCGCAGACCGGCCCCAGTCGCCCTTGGTCGCTGGAGGCCTTGCCCCTGATCCTGTCGGCGCAAGAGTGGGCGGGGTTGGAGCGCGGCGTGGCCCAGCGGGCAGACCTGCTCAACCGTGTGTTGTGGGGCACCTATGGCGAGCAGAGCTTGCTCAAGCAGGCCTTGCTGCCCTCTGCCTTGGTGCTGGGGCATCCCGGATACCTGAGGGGCCTGCAGGGCATCCAACCCGTCGGGGGCATCTACCTGCATGTGCTGGCACTGGACCTGACCCGCGGCCCCGATGGGCAATGGTGGGTGGTGACGCAGCGCACCCAGGCCCCCTCTGGGCTGGGCTATGTGATGCAGAACCGCTTGTTGGTGTCGCGCCTGTTTCCGGAGACATATCGGGCCCTGAACGTGCAGCACCTGGCCAGCGGCTACCGGCGTCTGCTCGACACCTTGACCACCTTGGCGCAGTCGTGCGCGGGTGGGCAGACACCCCGTCTGGCTTTGCTGACGCCCGGGCCGTACAACGAAACCTATTTTGAACACGCCTATCTGGCGCGTTACTTGGGTCTGCCGCTGGTGGAAGGCGATGACCTGGTCGTGCGCGAAGAGGGGCTGTTTCTCAAGACCGTGCAAGGGCTGGAGCCCATCCATGGTTTGCTGCGCCGCCTGGACGACAACTTCTGCGACCCCTTGGAATTGCGCTCGGATTCCACCTTGGGGGTGGCCGGTCTGATGCAGGCCGTGCGCGCTCGCAAGGTCGTGCTGGCCAATGCCTTGGGCACCGGCTTTGTCGAGTCGCCCGCCATCCAGGGCTTCTTGCCTGCCTTGTCTGAACACCTATTGGGCGAGCCCTTGGCCCTGCCGTCTTTGCCCACTTGGTGGTGCGGCGAGGCCAGTGCCTGGCAGTCGGTGCAGCCACGGCTGGCACATCACGTGATCCGTCACAGCTATCCCCGTAGCGGGGAGGTCGTGGTGGGTCGCAACCTGTCGCCCGAAGAGTTGCAAACCTGGCGCGAATGCATTGATCAAGAACCCTCGGCCTACACGGTGCAAAGCTATGTGCCCTATGCCCAGGCGCCCGTGTGGTCGGCAGGGCAGGTGAGCTTGCGCGGGGCGGCTTTGCGGGTCTACGCCTTGTCCGATGGGCAAGGGGGCTGGCAGGTTTTGCCGGGAGGGATGGCCCGCATCGCGGCCCGCGATTCCGGGGTGGTGTCCATGCAGCACGGTGGCAGTTCACTGGACACCTGGGTGTTGACCGATGGCCATGTCGACACGTTTTCGATGTTGCCCACAGCGATGAAGGTGGATGAATTGATTCAACGTCAACGCCCTGTGGCCAGCCGTACCGGCGAAAACCTCTTCTGGATGGGGCGCTACACCGAGCGTTGCGAACAGCAATTGCGCCTGGTTCAATGCCTCAATGAGTTGCAGTCTGGCGATGACAAGCCGCACGAGGCTTTGCTGCAGGCCTTGTCCGACCTGTCGGTTCAGCACGGGCTGGTGCCCACGGACACCCCCACCTTGACCCTGGCTCCGCGTGTGTTCGAGCGGGCTTTGCTGGAGGCCCTGGGCGACCCGCAAGCCAGCCAGGGGGCTTACAGCCTGGCTTTCAATCTCGCAGCGCTGGAGCGGTCGGCCCAGGTGCTGCGCGAACGCCTGTCGCCTGCCCATGCTCGCTTGTTGCGTGCCATGGGGACCGACTTCCGCCAAACGCTGAGCGGCGACCTGGCTGACGATGCGGCGGGCGGCCCGATGCTGGTGCAGGCTCTGGGTGCGCTGGATCAGTTGGGCGTGCAATTGGGGGCGGTGACGGGTGCGCAGACCGACCGCATGACGCGTGACCCCGGTTGGCGCTTGTTGACGGTGGGGCGCTTGATTGAACGCCTGGTGGGCTATGCCAGTGCCTTGCAAGCCTTTTGGACGCACAAAGCCCTGGCCCACCATGATGCCTTTGATCCCTTGCTGGACTTGTTTGACAGCACCATCACCTTCCGTGCGCGCTTTCAGCGTCGGCTGGAAGTGCCTGCGCTGCTGGCTCTGCTGGTGATGGACGAGACTAACCCGCGCGCCTTGGCTTGCGTCTTGCGACGCCTGCGAACCGAGTTGAGCAAGCTGCCCACGCAGGAGGGCGAAGCCGATGATTGGTTGGCCCTATTGCCCGCCGAAGGCGTCGGCGTGACGCTGGCGGAATTGAGTGACCCGCGCCGTGGGCATCAGGCCATGACGGACCTGCTGAACCAACTGCAAGAGCTGGGATGCCGCCTGTCCGATGAGGTGGGGCGCCGCTACTTTGCCCACGCCTTGCCGACCGACTTGATGGTGAGCGCATGAGCTCCGACGCCATCCTGGGGACGGTGCTGTCGGTGGAGCACGAAACCGTGTACCGATATGCGCAGCCCGTGGACCAGGCCCAGCATATGGCCTGCCTGCGGCCGCTGAGCGATGCCGGGCAGGTCTTGCAGCAGTTTGACCTGCGCGTGTTGCCCACCCCGGCCACCCAGCAAAGCCGTGTCGATGCGCATGGCAACAACCGCACCTACCTGGCTTTGCATGCTGCCCACCGTGAGTTGAGCGTGGTGGCCCGCAGCGAGGTGTGGGTGGCAGATCGCTATGAGGGGCTGGACCCGTGCCAGGGCGCCACGTGTGCCGACGTCCGCGAGCTGCTGACCTACCGTGCCCACGCCCCTTTCCTGCCCGCCAGCGAGTTTCTTTATGCCTCGCCCTATGTGCCCTGCCTGGAGCCTTTGCGCGAATACGCCGCGCCGTCCCTGTTGGATGGCCGCCCTTTGGCCGAGTCCGCCATCGAGTTGATGCAACGCATCCATGAGGACTTTGACTACGCCCCGGCATCGACCGACATCTCCACGCCGATACTGGATGTCTTCATCGAACGCCAAGGCGTCTGCCAGGACTTTGCCCACCTCATGCTGGGTTGCCTGCGAGCCAGTGGCCTGGCGGCGCGCTATGTGAGCGGCTACCTGCTGACACGGCCGCCGGAGGGGCAGGCCCCCTTGATCGGCGCCGATGCCTCCCATGCCTGGGTCAGCGTGTGGGTGCCGGGGCTGGGGCAGGGCCGGGCTGGCGACTGGTTGGACCTGGATCCGACCAATGCGTGCCTACCAGGGCAGCACCATGTGCGTGTGGCCCATGGGCGGGATTTTGGGGATGTGACCCCGTTGCGTGGCGTGATCCGCAGTGGCGGCGAGCACACCTTTTTGGTGCGCGTGACCACCACCCTGATCAAAACAGATGCCCAGGCTGGCACAGGGGTTGCTTGATAGCGTTGGACCGCATTTACTGAGGAACCCCATAGAGGGGCTGAGTCAATGAAATTCTTTGACGAAATGCACGTGAACAGCGCCGATGTGCGCGACCACTACCGGGGTTATGAGCGCTGGCTGGCCCGGCAACCGCGCGAGTTGATGGCGTCGCGCCGCGAAGAGGCCGAGATGATCTTCCGCCGCGTCGGCATCACCTTCGCGGTGTATGGCGACAAGGATGAAGACGGCTCGGGCACCGAACGCCTGATCCCCTTTGACCTGATCCCGCGCATCATCCCCGCCCACGAGTGGCGAGAGATGGAGCAAGGCCTGCGTCAACGCGTCACCGCGCTGAACCGCTTCCTGGACGACATCTATCACGGCCAGGAAATCCTCAAGGCGGGCATCGTGCCGGCCGAGCCGGTGCTCAACAACGCCCAGTTCCGCAAGGAAATGATCGGCCTGAAGGTGCCCGGCGGCATCTACTCCATCATCGCGGGCATCGACATCGTGCGGGCCT
Organism: Burkholderiales bacterium; assembly: GCA_028869095.1. Lineage (GTDB taxonomy): Bacteria > Pseudomonadota > Gammaproteobacteria > Burkholderiales > Burkholderiaceae_C > Aquabacterium. The sequence goes on along the minus strand of JAGWTE010000095.1, from coordinate 2,590 downwards.
GCAACCCCGATGGCAGCGGCACCTACTACGTGCTGGAAGACAACCTGCGCGTGCCCAGTGGTGTGAGCTACATGCTCGAAAACCGCAAGATGATGATGCGCCTGTTCCCCGACCTGTTCGCGGAACACCGTGTGGCTCCTGTTGCCCATTACCCCGACTTGTTGCTGGACACCTTGCGGGCCATGTCGCCAGCGAGCGTCAACGAACCCACGGCCGTGGTGCTGACCCCGGGCATGTACAACTCGGCCTACTTTGAGCACGCCTTCCTGGCGCAGCAAATGGGCATCGAGCTGGTGGAGGGCAAAGACCTGTTCGTCAAAGACGACTTTGTCTACATGCGCACCACCCGTGGCCCGCAGCGCGTGGACGTGATCTACCGTCGTCTGGACGACGACTTCATGGACCCGGAAGTCTTCCGCAAGGACTCGTCTTTGGGCGTGGCCGGTTTGCTGCGGGCTTACCGCGCGGGCAACGTCACCCTGGCCAATGCCTTTGGCACCGGCATTGCCGACGACAAGTCCATCTACCCCTATGTGCCCAAGATGATCGAGTTCTACCTGGGCGAAAAACCGATCCTGCAAAACGTGCCCACCTACCTGTGCCGTGAGAAGGACGACCTCAAGTACGTGCTGGACAACCTGGCCGAACTGGTGGTCAAAGAGGTGCACGGGGCCGGGGGCTATGGCATGTTGGTCGGGCCGGCCGCCACGAAGGCCGAGGTGGAAGACTTCCGCCAAGCCTTGCTGGCCAACCCCAGCAACTACATCGCGCAGCCCACACTGTCGCTGTCGACTTGCCCCACCTTTGTGGAGTCAGGCATTGCGCCACGTCACATTGATTTGCGTCCCTTTGTGCTGTCCGGCAAGACCGTTCAGATGGTGCCTGGCGGCTTGACCCGCGTGGCCTTGAAAGAAGGCTCCTTGGTGGTCAACAGCTCACAAGGCGGAGGCACCAAAGACACTTGGGTCCTGGAGGGCTGATCATGCTGAACGACCGCATTGAACATCACGTGCCTGCGCACCTTAACCTGGCGCGTCACGCCAATCAGGAGACCAAGCCCATGCTGTCGCGTACCGCTGACCACCTCTTCTGGATGGCTCGCTACATGGAGCGTGCTGAAAACACCGCCCGCATGTTGGACGTCAACTACCAGACCTCGCTGCTGCCGCAGTCCAGCGAGGCAGCCATTCAAGGCTGGAAGGGCTTGCTCAGCATCAGCGAGTTGACCGATGACTACCTGAGGCTGCACAAAGAGGTCACGCCCAAGGACGTCATGGAGTTCATGGTGTCCGAGCCGCGCAACCCCTCCAGCATCTTGAGCTGCCTGCGCGCCGCGCGCGAAAACGCGCGGGCCGTGCGGGGCGCCCTGACCACCGAGGTGTGGGAGACCATGAACCAGACCTGGCTGGAGATCAACCGCCTGGTCAAAAGCCAGGCCTTGGTCAAAGACCCGGGCGAGTTGTTCGAGTGGGTGAAGTTTCGCTCGCACCTCTCGCGCGGCGTGACGCTGGGCACCATGCTGCAAGACGAGGCCTTTCACTTCCAACGCATCGGCACCTTCCTGGAACGGGCGGACAACACGGCGCGTTTGCTGGACGTGAAGTTCCACGCCCGCAACACCGAGTTCTTTGGCTCCGGCCTGGGCAACGAGACCAAAGAGGTCGACTTCTATCACTGGTCCGCCGTGCTGCGCAGCGTCTCGGGTTTTGAGGTCTACCGCAAGGTCTACCGCAACGTGATCCGCCCGGAAAAAGTGGCCGAGTTGCTGATCTTGCGGCCCGACATGCCGCGCTCCCTGCTGGCCTGCATGAACGAAGTCGTGTCCAACCTGCAAGCCGTGGCCAATGACCACAGTGACGAGACCCTGCGCCGGGCCGGGCGTTTGCGCGCGGACCTGCAATACGGTCGCATCGACGAGATCGTGGCGACCGGCTTGCATGCGTACCTGACCCAGTTCCTGGATCGGGTGGGGGACCTGGGTTATGGCATCAGCCGGGATTTCTTGATGCCGGTTTAGTGTGGGTGAAGGGGGCGCACATCCGCCGAACGGTTCATGCCGGGTCACTTTCTTGTCAGTGGCTCGGGTGATGCTGTGCCTAATGGCGTATCCATCACGCCAAGCGCCCCCACATCGGTGACACGCGCCGTTTCTAGCATGGACTCCAGTTACGACAACGGGAGTCCTCATGGTTCAAATTCGCGCTATCGCGGTGGCGTCACTGGCTTGTTTGGCCAGCGTGGCTGCTGAAGCTTCGCCCGCCAACCACGTGGTGGCCAACTATGGCAGCGTCAGCGTGCCGTTCACACACAGCATTGGCAACACCTTCTCGGGCACTGCTGCCAGCGGGTTTGTGTCGCAAGACGGCACGCCTGTGCTGACGGCCAGCATCGGTTCGCTGAGCTACTTTTATGACGACTACGTCTTCACCCTGCCGACCGAGCCTTTGGCCAGTTTCAATGCGGCAGCGGTGACGCTGGACCTGGCCAACTTCTTGTCTTTGCAGAACTTCTCGGCCCGCTTGTACAAGCTGGACAGTGGCGTGGGTTCGCTGACCACGGGCTTGCCCAGCAGCGGCACGCCCATCAAGCC
>JAGWTE010000094.1 GCA_028869095.1 Burkholderiales bacterium | reverse complement strand
ACGTTGAGCTCGCTGAAATCATGGCAGCGGTCAAAGGCCACGGACATCTCGTGGTCGTGGCTGACCAGGACCAGGGCACTGCCCGCTTGCCGGCAGGCCTGCAAGGTCTGGGTCAAGAACTCGTCACGCCAACGCTCGTCCAAGGCTGAGGTGGGTTCATCGGCAATGATCACATTGGGCGATCCCATCAGGGCGCGCGCGGCCGCCACCCGCTGTTGCTGACCGACCGACAGATCCGTGACCGGCTTGCGCCACAAGGACTCAGGCAAGCCCAATTGGGTCAGCCACCTCTGCGCGCAAACGCGCACGCCCCCCGCTTGCTCGGCACGCTGACGCCGCAAACGCGACAGCCTGCAAGGCAGGATCACGTTGTCCAGCACGGACAGATAGGGCAACAAATTGAACTGCTGGAAGACGTAGCCCACATGGTCGGCGCGCCAGGCATCGCGGCGCGTGGCTCGCAAGCCGGCCCAGTCCTGACCGGCCACGGACACCTGCCCTTGCGTCGGCAGCAAGACCCCGGCCATCAGAGACAACAAGGTGCTCTTGCCGCTGCCGCTGGGGCCATGCAGGAACACCGATTCACCCGGCGCCACGTCAAAGGCGTCAATGGTCAAGGTGTCCTGCGGGGCGCCCGGCCAGCGGAACCGCAAATTCTGGATCGACAAAGCGGCCTGAGGCCCGGCGGCGCTCATGGCGTGTCCTCCACCAGCAGGGCCCCCGGCACCTCCAGCACCACATCAGACAGGGCTCGGGCCACGCAAGGCAACACCCAGCCTTCGGCGCGCTCGTCCTCGCTCACCCCGGGCCATTCCATCGCGTAGCTGACGGCACCACTGCGGATGCGACACATGCAGGTGCGGCAGGTGCCGTTGAGGCAACTGCTGGGCAAGCGGATTCCGGCGCGCCGCGCTGCGCGCCACAGGGGCACCCCTGGCTGCACCGTGCACGCCCAGCCATGCGGCTCGATGCGCAACTCAAAAGACTCGGTCAAACCACTCATGCCCGAAGAATACCCGTTGATGCCATTGGGTGTTTTCCCGCCCCTCATTCGCGCGTACACACGAAAAAACCCGCAGTGATACGAACATCACGCGCGTCGACACTCATGGCATGCGCAGCGATCACTGACACCCGGTACATGGGTCGGCGCATGGGTTCCTGTTTCCAAGAAGTATTCCTAAAACCGTTGCTTTTGCTGGAGAAGACATGAGATCGTTCTTGCTGGCCGCCGCCTTGCTGAGTGCTGCATCTGCCCAAGCGGGTTACTACACCTGGGAAACCGTCACGCTGCCCGCCGCCAGTGGCGCCGCGTGCGGTGATGGCTCGCCCTACCGCATCTTTGTCAACCGCGCCCTGTTCACCAGCAAAACCGTGGTCATGTTTGAAGGCGGCGGCGCCTGCTGGAGCCAAGGCGTGTGCCTGGGTGACGGCGGCATCCTGGGCGCATCCAACCCAGATGGTGTCCCCACCAACTATCTGACCAGCCTGACCCGCGCCTTCCTGGGCTATGTCACCCCCTTCACCTCGCGCCTGAACCCGCTGGCCAGCGTGCAGACCCAATCGTGGAACATCGTCTACGTGCCCTACTGCACGGGCGACGTGCACGTGGGCAACAAGATCGCTGTCTATGCCGACAAGGACCCGGCTCACCCTCGCACCGAATACCACCGTGGTGACCGCAACATCGTGGCGGCGTCCAACTGGCTGGCGGCCAATATGTACCGCCCCGACGAGTTGTTGGTGACCGGCTTTTCGGCCGGGGGCACGGGCTCGACCGCCCAGTACGCCACCGTGCGCAATGCGATGAACCCCAAGAAGTCGTCCCTGCTCAACGACAGCGGCCCCTTCTTCAGCGCCCCTCGCAATGGCGACCCAGCCCAGTATCCATCGGCCCCCTTGCATGACAAGATCCGTGATGCCTGGGGCCTGGAAGCGTCCACCGGCATCATGCCCCGCATCAAGTCCCAACTGGTCAGTGGTGGCCTGGATTCGAATGACTTTGGCACCTTCACCCGTGGCCTGGCCCAGCAGTACCCCAACGACCGCTTTGGCTTCACCACCTTCCAGCGTGATGGCGTGTACTCGATGTTCTCGTATTCGTACTTCTACGACAGCATCAAGAATGCCCCCGACAACAAGACCAAGTTCGACGTCGTCAACAACATGTGGATGAAGGACGTGAACCAGTGGGTCACCAACATGAGCGACCTGCCCAACGTGGGCTACTACGTGGCCTACTGGCGCGGCCTGGCCGCAGCGCACACGATGACGGTGATGGCGTTTGACAATACCGGCATCGAAGAGGCAGGCTTGTCGTCCGTGAAGTCCTTCATCGACAACACACTGGACCGCAGCCGCGCCCCGATCAAGGCGTTTGAGCACGACACCCAAGGCGACTACAAGCGCGGCAAGACCGACCTGATTGCCATCATCGGCGAATGGGTGCGCCCTTTCCTGTCCTTCCTGGCCGGAGGCCTGGACGACCCCTACAGCAAGCTCTGACCTGAAAGGACATCACCATGACGAACACGATCTGGCACCCTTTACGCTTGGCCGCCTTGGCCTCGGGGCTGTGTCTGTTTGTCTTGACGGTGATGTCCCTGACCAGCGGCGCCAACCAACAGCACTTTGAAATGGTGCTGGCGCCGCAGGTCTACGCCCATGACTTGTTGGCGCAGGCCGATGGCCTCAAACGCATCATCGCGCTCGATGACATCTTCATCGCCTGCTACGTGACGGTGAGCATCTTGTTTGCCTCACGGCTCACAGGCTCGAGCGCATCGGCACTGCGCCCTTGGATCGTGGGCATGGGCGTGGCCGCTGGCGTGTTGGACTTTGTCGAGAACCACCACATCCTGGCCATGCTGCACCAAGCCCAGTTTGGCGGCGTGCCCGATGTGCACGAATTGATCTTGCGCGAGAACCTCAGCACCTTGAAATGGCTGCTGGGGCACACCGCGTTCTTTTTGGTGGGCTGGTGCCTGCCCACGCACAACATCTGGCTGCGCCTGTTTCAGCTGGCCTTGATCTTTATGCAGTTGCCCGTGGGCGCCTTGACTCTGACGGTGCAAGACCCCACGTGGACGCCGATCCTGCACCTGGCCAGACTGGTCAACGTGATGACGGGCTTCTTTCTGGTGGCGCTGCTGTTCCCCAGCCGCCCAGTTGAGACACCGTGAGACTCAGCTCGCGCTGAAAGATCGCCAAGGCGCGTTCTGCGCCGGCCTGGCCTCCTGCAGCCACGCCGTACATGAAGGGGCGTCCGGCGAACACAAAGTCTGCCCCCAGGGCCAAGGCTTTGACCACATCGGCCCCGCGTCGCACGCCGCTGTCCATCATCACCCTGACATCGGGCCCCACGGCTTGCCGGATCGCGGGCAACAGGGTCAACGGCGACGGCGCGCCATCGAGCACGCGGCCGCCATGATTGGACACGATCACCCCATCGGCCCCCGCCTCCACGGCTTGCCGTGCATCGCCTTCGTGCAAGATGCCTTTGACGATCAAGCGGCCCGGCCAGATCTGACGCAAACGCGCCAGGTCTCGCCAGGTCTGCGTGAACGGGATCTGCGATGAAAACAGATCCGCAATCTGTTTGGCCGAAGCCCCGGGCGGCGCATAGGGGGCCCAGTTCTCAAACCGGGGCAAGCCCTGGCTGACAAACCGTGCCAACCAGACGGGATGGCACAAGGCGTTGAGGATGGTCGATGCGGTGGGTTTGACCGGCGGCACAAAGCCATTGCGCACATCGCGCTCGCGGTTGCTGTGCACCGGCACATCCACCGTCACCACCAGATGCTGGACGCCCGCGTCTCGCGCTCGGCACACGATGTCTTCGGTGACGCGCTGCTCGCGCGACACATACAGCTGATACCACGCATGCTCGGGCGCCACCTTGGCCATTTGCTCGATGGAGGCCGTGCCCGCACCCGACAGCACAAAGGGCACATTGCCCTTCACGGCAGCCTGGGCCAACATCAGGTCGGCCCCGTGCCTTGCAAAGCCCGCCAACCCGGTCGGCGCGATGCCCAACGGCATGGCATAGGTGCGACCCCACAGGCTTCGACTCAAACTCAGCGACGAGACATCCACCATGTAGCGAGGCAACAAGGTGATGTCATCAAAAGCCGAGCGGTTGCGCAGCAGGCAGCGCTCGTCATCGACACCACCCTCGATGTAATCCATCACCAAGCGGGGCAAGTAGCGTGCCGCCTGTTGACGCAGGGCTTCGATGTTGTGGCAGCGATCCAATGAACTCATGTGATGCCTTGGAGTCAATGAGGGGCGGCGCCCGTGCGCGCCAGCAAGTTCGCAAACGTGCGGGCAAAGGTGTGCACATCACCCGGCCAGCGCGCCGACACATAGGCGCCATCTTGCACGACCCAGGCGGCACGGTCGTCACTCACGCTGTCGCGGACCAAACCACTGCTCTTGCGCCAATGGTGAGGGCCACTCTTGGGCACATCCACAAAGTCAGCGTCCTGCGCCAGCGCGCGTTTGACCTCGGCCTCCACACTCCAATGGCCATCGGGCTCGCCGCTCGACTCAAAGTAGGTGCGGTAGTAGAGCGGGTCCCAAAAGCGTGCCCACCAACGGGTCAGGTCCCAGGCTGATTTTTCCAGCTTCCAGGTCAAGGCCGTGGTCTTGCGGCCCCACAACACCGATCGTCCGTTGCGCTGTGACTGCGACCGTGCCGCCAACAACACCCCGTGGCACACCGCCGCAACAGGGCGGTGCTGCCCTTGTGGATCTTGCTGATCAAAGAAGCGCGCGACAAGCCCTTGCAGAACGGGGCTTTCCAGATACACCCGCATGCCTTTCGCGTGTCCACCCGGCAGCACCAACGCATCAAAGGTCCCCTTCTGCTCCTCCATCGCCGCCTGCTCATAGCTCATGGGGTGCAAAAAATAAGGGTCGCGCTGGACTGCGTCATAAGCCTGTCTGGCTGACTTTTGAGCGCGCAACATCAGGCCAATCAAACGGATTTTCTGCAGCCCAGGGATCCAGCCCCACGCATCCAGGCCCTCACCTGAAATCATCAAGGGATCGGCATGTGCGCGCTGGCCGTCAGGCGTCGCAAAGCGCACCTTGTGCCCGGCATCGCGCAAGATGGCCCAGGTCACACAAACCTCGGTGGGATCAAAGTCGTGACTGGGCAATGGCATCAAGATGATCATGAACACGATCCTACGGTGAGTTGAAGTTGGCCCAGCCAGTCGGCCTGCATCTCGATGACGTCACCGGGCTGCAAGAACCGGGCAGAGGCACTTTGCGATCGCCAGGCAGCCGTCACCGCCACATGGCGTGGCAGACAAGCGACCAGCTTGCGCTTCCAGCCGGGCACTTGCAAGGCAATGCCGGCCGGGGTTCCGGTCAAGACCACATCATCACGATGCAAGACACCGCCGGGTGCTTGTGCCGCAGCGAGTTGCAACAACTGCAGGGGCGAATACAGCATGCTGCGCAAGGCGGCCTGCTGACGCAATTGGCCGTTGACTCGCGTGCTCACCGTGATGTCGGGCCAATGGTCCGGGCTGGCCTGATCGGGACACCATAGGCTGTCCGTCACCGGCAGGAAACCCTCCCATCCTTTGGAGGCTGACCAGAACGGCAAAGGGTCGGCGGCGCCCAGCCCCGCGATTTGCACACTGCGGGCGGTCACATCGTTGGCCAGAAAGAAGCCCACTGCCGGCATGCGCCCCTGCGCCGCCACCGGCCAGTCTTCCAGCAAACGCAAGCCCACTTCGACTTCATAGTCCAGCAAGACAGGCACGTCTGGCATGCGTTGGAGCCATCGCCGGCTCCCGGCCGGGTCCAAACATTCAAGCACCTCGGCCAAGGCCTTGGCGTTGGGCATGGGCACGCGCGCCGGGTTCACGGTCGGCTGGCAAGGCTTGGGAAACACCACCGGTGCGCCAGCCCGCTCGCCGGTCTCGCGCACATGGTCGGCAAAGGTCAGGCCCATCGCCCAGACCACCGGCCTGTGCGCCGCAGCTGTCGGCGCGGCCGGCCATTCAAAAGGCAAGCGGCGGCCCGGGCCTGGGTCTTTTGCCTCACGGCTTGCCTTCGCACTGGCCCCACGGTTTGCATCAACGCGCTCACGCCCCACGGTCTACCCCTTGATCTGCGACCGGCCCCTTGACCCATCCGCGTCAGATTGATATTGTGAGCAAAAGCTCACTTTTATCAACTCGCGTTTGAACATGGCCGCTCGCAAACCCGCTCAGCCCCGCAAACAACCACGGCAAGGGCGATCCATGGCCACGGTGCAGGCCATTTTGGATGCCACAGCTCACATTCTGGTCAGTGACGGCTGTGAGGCGCTCAACACCAACCGGGTGGCCGAGCGCGCGGGGGTGAGCATTGGCTCGCTCTACCAATACTTTCCGAACAAGGGGGCGCTGATCGGGGCCGTGCGCCAGCGGCATGCCGATCAAACCCGCGAAGAGTTGATCACCCTCTCGGCCCAGGCAGCCCACCTGCCTTTGAAGCAGGCCGTGCCGTGTCTGATTGACGCGGTCATGGCGGCCCACCGCATTGATCCGCAATTGCACCAGGTGCTGGAAAGGGAAGTGCCCCGGCAGTTTCAGAGTTGGGATGTGACCGAGGGCGAGGTGGAATTGCGCCAGTTGCTGCAAGCGCTGCTGCAACCCCATCAAGACCAGTTGATCGTGTCGGATCTGGCCCTGGCCAGCCTGATGCTGGTGCGCATGGTGGACGCCCTGGTCCACGTGCCCTTGATCCAAGACCCTTTGGGCATCGACCCCAAGGCCGTCGAACAAGAAATCAGCACCGTCGTGCTGCGCTACCTCACCGGACAAGCATAAGGGACAGGCATGAAAAAAGCGCCTGGGCGGTGGCCGAGGCGCTGGGTCTGATGTGGGGACGCGATCGCGTTGATCAGCGCAGGTTGCCGGTGTGCCCCAGCGAGTAGCGGCCGGGCAAAGGCCACACCACCAGGCCGTGCGGCTCCATGCCGACTTTGACCTCGCGCACCTGGCCATTGCTGGTGTCAATGCGGTAGACCACATCGTCAAAACGGCCCGACAGCCACAGCCATTTGCCATCGGCTGTGATGTTGCCCATGTCGGGGCTGCCGCCACCGGGGATGGGCCACTGCGCCGTGATCTTCTCGGACGCGAAGTCGATCACCGTCACACTGCCCTTGCCATTCTTGGGGCCATGGATCTTGTGCGAGCCACGGTTGGCCACATACAGGCTCTTGCCATCGCGGCTGGGATACAGGCCGTGCGCGGCCACGCCGGTGGCGATGAAGCCCACTTCGGTGAACGATTCGGGATCGATCACGTGGACGCCATCGGCCTCCATGTCAGCAACAAAAAAACGCTTGCCGTTGGGCGAGACGCGAATGTCTTGCGGCATGCCCTTCTTGGACGAGCAGATCTCGCTGGCCACCGGGCCACTGATCAGCGGCACATCCTTGAAGCGGGTCTTGGGCATTTGCAGCACCAGATAACCCAGCACCGAACGGTTCACCAAGTCGATCTTGGCCAAGCTGCCCTGGAATTCACAGGTGAAGAGCGCGTAGCGGCCGTCGATCGAGAAATCAGCGTGGTTGATGCCACCGCACTGAGGCACCTCGATCGAGTACTGCATCGCCATCGTCTTGGGATCACGGAAGTCCAAGCGATGACGGGCCTCGGCCACCACGATGGCGGACTTGCCATCGGGCGTGAAATACAGGTTGTAGGGATCGTCCACCTTGACCGCCTTGCCGGGCTTGGCCGTGCGAGGGTCAATCGGGGTCAAGCTGCCCGCGCTGGTGCGTTCGGCATTGTTGGCCACCCACAAGGTACGCAGGTCCCAAGACGGCACGATGTGCTGCGGCGCATCGCCCACCTTGAAGCGGTCCACCACCTTCATGGTTTCGGGGTCGATCACGCTGACATCGTCGGAGCGCAGATTGGGCACATACACGCGCGCCAAGTCGTCCTTCAAAGCCGGGATGACTTTGCCAGGGGCGGTTTCGCTGTACAGATTGCGGGCGTCCACCACCGGCGGCATGCCCGGCACGGTCGTCACGGCGGCCACGGGTGCAGCAGGCGCCACAGCCGTCGCGGCGTGCGACATCAGATAAGGCACAGCCAGAGCGGCCACCGAGGCGGACGCGCCCATCAGGATCAGGCGAGCAGATTTTTTCATGGTCATCAGTGGATTTTCGCAAACGTGCGAATGGCTTGGGTAGATGATTCCACAATTCGCTGCACGCCGGTTTGCCCAATGTCAGCCGTGGCGCGATGCGGGTCGCCATACACCCCATCTGACTGGGTCCACTTGCGGCTTGTGGACAACACATCCTGGCGGACCAGACTGGGGTCCACGGCCAGGGTCAAGGCAGTGTCAGCCAAACCAGCATGGGTGCCGATTTCAGCCTCGCTGAAACCACGGGCCTTGAGATCGGCCACAAAGCCGGTTTGGGCCGCCTGGTAATACTCTTTCAAGGCCAGGACACGGGCGCCGCCCAAGCCTGCGGCATCGCGATTGAGCTTGGTGGCCACACGGTCCAGATTCTTTTGATACCCGCCATGGTCACCCAGAAACACGATGGTCTGAAAGCCATGCTGAATCAGGCTGCGCGCCGCGCCTTCCAGCATTGCGTCAAACGCCGCATCGGGAATGGACAGCGTGCCGGCAAACCGCATGTGGGCGGCGGGTGGACGAATGGATCCTTCGGGCACATAACTGATCACGGGCGCCACCACGGCGTGGCCCAGCTTGTGCGCGATCTGCGTGGCCAGCCACTTGGCGCGCACATTGTGCTTGCCCAGCACCATGTGGGGGCCGTTTTGCTCGGTGCCGCCAATGGGGATCAGGACCACGGTCGTGCCAGCCGCCACGCGGTCGCGCAACTCGGGCGAGGTCATCTCTTCCAACAGCACCGTGGCCGAAGCGTCCGCTGGGCGAGCCCAGGTGGGCGAGGTCACCGCAGCACAGGCCAGCAACAAGGAGACGGCTCCAAGCCGTTGAATGGATTTGAAAACAAGCGACGTCACACGCACTCCTGCCAGACTGGGAAGTGCGGCAGTTTAGTCCGAGGCCTGCGTCAGGCCTGCATGTCCAGCAGAGAGCCCATCATGCGGTCCTGCGTTCGGATCACCCGCAGGTTGGCGATGTATTGGTAGCTGGCCGCTTTGTGCTGGACCAGGTCATTGGCCAGGGCATCGCCCTCCGCCGCAGAAAAGCTCAAGGTGGTGGTGACGCCACCCAATGCGGCCTCGGCTGCTTGCGCGACCTGTTGACGCCGAAAGTGCGGCGTCTCCATGTTGGCGATGTTGTGGGCCGCCGCGCCCATTTGCATGGATGCGGCACCGATGCCCGATAAGGCGACAGATGAAACAGACTGCATGATGGATCACCTCCAATCATGTTGTCGGCCCTTGTTGCTTGATGGTTGAGTTCCCTGAGGTCTTGGGCGCACACAAACCTGCGCCAAATCAGCACTCCTGCACAACTGGCGCAAGAACCACAGCGTCAACACGGCCACCGGCCTACAATTTCTTTGAACAGGAGGCCTTTCATGGACACCCAACAAATCAAGCAGACCCTCAAGCAACTGCATGCTGATCTGGAAGCTGGCGGTCACCCCGACCCCGAATTGCGCGCCATCTTGCAAACTTTGGCACAAGACATCCACCGCACGCTGGAACAACCCGCAGGCCAAGCGCAAGCCAACACGGAAGGCGACACCCTGGAAGACCGCGCTCGCGAGGTGTCCGCCAAGTTTGCGGCCGAGCATCCGTATCTGGAGTCGACCTTGCGCGATTTGATGGACGGCCTGGGCAAGATCGGCATCTGATCCCCCATTCAGGCAGGCCCGCGAACCCTGTCGTCATTTGTCAATCATCGGTCGACTGAAGTCGGCAAGATGCGGGCATTGACGAACGGATCGTGAGTACTGCCATCATGCGACGCTGGAACGGTTGGGGTGACACCCACAACACAGAAGCCCTCAAACCCGAGGCCTTGGCCTTTTTGCAAGAGGCCATTGGCCAGGCCACCTTGCCCAGCGATGCGAACTGGGACCAAGCCCTGGCTCAAGCCGCCCAGCAGCCCTCTCGCCTGCCCGCTCACCCGCTGATCGACACCAGCGCTGAAGCCCGCTTGCGCGCCAGCTTTGGCCAATCGGCTTGGGACTGGATCCGCACCCGCTTTGGCCAGATCGGCCGGGTCACCGATGGCGTGGCCTACCCCACGAATTCGGAAGAAGTGCAAACGCTGCTGGCCTGGGCCAAGCAACACGGCGTGCACGTGCTGCCTTGTGGCGGCGCCACCAGCGTGGCCGGCCACCTCACGCCCGTGGGCGACAAACCTGTGCTGACGCTGAACGTCACCCGCATGATGCGCTTGCTGGCGCTGGACCCGGTCTCGCAACTGGCCACCTTTGAAGCCGGTGTCGCCGGGCCCGATCTGGAAGCGCAACTGCGCGCTCATGGCTTCACGCTGGGCCACTTCCCCCAGAGCTTTGAGTTGTCGACCCTGGGGGGCTGGATCGTGACCCGCTCGTCGGGCCAACAGTCAGCACGTTATGGTCGCATTGAGGCCCTGTTTGCAGGCGGCACCTTGGTCACGCCCGACACGTCGGTGGTCTTGCCCACCTTCCCCGCATCGGCTGCAGGCCCGGACATGCGCGAATGGATCATGGGCTCCGAAGGCCGCATGGGCGTGCTGACCGAAGCCAAGGTGCGCGTGACCCGTCTGCCTGAACAAGAAGACTTTGTGGGCGTGTTCTTCCCATCGTGGGATGC
>JAGWTE010000093.1 GCA_028869095.1 Burkholderiales bacterium | reverse complement strand
TGGGAAGAAGTTGCCCATACAACTCGGGGTGCTCCAACAAAGCCTTGGCGCGACCCAATTCGTCCGAGCCATCATCCAAAGCAACTGCTGCAGCCGACGTCGTCTGAGTCGTTCCAGCAGACACATAATCTGTGCGGTTCTGACCGTTTCGTTGATTAGGCCCCACTACGACGTTGGCCTTGATATCTGCACCCACGTAAGTGCGTGTACCGCTGATGGTCATGGTCCCAGCGTCGGCGCCCTGAACATAGCTGTCGACTTTGCCTAACCCAACTTGGCTGGAGGGCGTCAACAGCTCGTCGTATTTGATATCCGCCTTGGCATTTTCGATGGCCACCAACTGGTTGCCCTTGCGCAAGTAGGAAGAGGAAATGGTGCCAGCCGAATACTGGATGCTGCCACCGGAAATATCAATCTTTGCTCCATCAGACAGCACGGTGCTACCTAAGGATTCGATGCGCACATTGCCACCTCGGGTCGACAACTCTGCGGCTGTTCTCTCGACCAGGTTGTACTGTCCTTTGGTATTTGCTACCGACACCAAGCGATTGGCGTCAAACACAACCTCTTGGCGGTACAGAACCCCGCCTCGTTGTACAGGCGAATCCGCCAACTCAATTTGGAAAAGCCGACCGCTAATCTGATTGCGGCTCATGGCAACCGCCACATCCTTCTGGCCCGATGCGTCAATCACCGCACCCGAATCGATGATCAGATGGCTGTTATCGCTCCCATAAGCATCGCCTCCGCCCATCAGATTGTTGGCACTGCTGGACGCCGCCAGGATATTGATGTTGCCGGACGTAGCATGTACCTTGGCACCGCCGCGAATACGAACATCATTACCCTGGATGTCAATCTTGGATCGATAGTAGGTTTCGGCATCCTTTTGAGTCTCTGCCCCAGACTCCGGCGTGATTTCTGTCACGCTGCCTGCACCCAATTCCACGGAGCCCAATTGGTCCCCCCGCTTGGGGTTGGCATTCTGTTCGCCTTTGGGTGTGTAGACAGCTGTCGTCTTCTGGGCCTGCAAATAGATGGCGCCGTTCTGCCCCTTCACGGCCGTGGTGGCCGATATCACACCGTTTTGCCGTACCGTCATGCCCACTAGGTTGACAGACCCCTGCTCTGCCTTGATGTGGTTGAGCACCGACTGCCCCACATCGTTGACATAGCTGCCAGCAGCGGCTTGCTCGACGGTGTTGACGTCGTTGCTACTGTCGGCAAAGGCATCCACCGCCACAACCAGCCCACGCTGTGCCGGATCAAGGGAGTTATACAAATAGACCTTCTGGCCCGCAGCCAAAACGGTCTGCCCCTTTGGGGTCTCAATGGTGCCTTCGTTGTAAACCTTGGGCGCGATCATCAGCACATCGCCACCCGCCAGCGCCTTGATCTCGGCACCACGCTCAATGGTGATGAACCCAGTCGGCAACGATTCATCATCACCAAAGACAGCATTGCCCTGACGCTCGTTGCGGATGCCCTTGTTATACGTGTCGTTGGCCAGCTTCAAGGCCGTGGTCACGAACCGGGCCGTATCCACACGGGCTGTGGGCCCAAAAATCACACCATTGTGGTTTTGCAAAATCACTTCGCCATTGGCCTGGATTTGCCCCAGGATGACGCTGGGGTTGCTGTCCCAAATGTTATTGAGCACGCTGGCGGACGCATCAGGCTGGATGAACTTGACGGTATAGCCTTGGCCAATGTTGAAGCTGTCCCAGTTCAGGATGCCTTTGGCGCTGAACTGAGTGATGTCCAACTGTCTGGACGCCAAGGCCTTTGAGTAGTCTCCGATCAGAAAGCTGCCCTGGTTTTTTTTCAAGTCCGTGTCAGACAGGCCAATCTGGGTGCTGGCCCAAGGCAAGTTGCGCTGCACCGGTTGTGTGATGGCGGTCACCGAGGCCGCACGCGTGACGTTGTTCGCCATGGTTCGCGTTTGAGCGTCAGCGACATCCGGTATCAGCCCCAGCGCGGCCGGACCGGCTGCAGCCATCGTGGCCACCAGGGCATGCGCAGCACGGGCCACGGCACGGCTTTCGCCGCCGCCCGCCTTGCCGGCGGAACGCACGTGCTCTGCAGCAGGCACACGCATGCCACGACGACGATCAAACACCAGACGATGGACTTGCTTATTCATGACACTAACTCCTCAAACGACGCTCAGGCGAACTTCAAAATGCCTGGCGCAGGACCAGATCCCAATGCACTCGGCGCTTGGACGCGGTTTCAAAACCACCCGCTTGCGCAGCTCTGTCGGTTTCAATCAATGGCAATGCAGCGTTCAGCGACAGTTGCAGCCCGTGGCCGTTATCAGCACGCCAGCCCAGACCGGTTCCAGCCATGTGCACATGACCATGCTGTGATGCCGCAGGGTTCTTCAACAAGATGAAGCCCCGGTCATAGAAGGCCAGGCCTGTGGTTCTCCACTCACCAAAGGGTGCCCATGCCGGCGTCACCAATTCAAAGCGGCTGGACCACCCCATGTCACCTGCTTGCTCGTATTCGTAGTAGCCGCGAATGGTGTCCATGCCACCCAGGCTGTATTGCTCACCAGAGGCCAAGGGGCCCGACGCCAGCTGCGCATCGGCTTTGGCATTGAGCTGCCACTTGCCGATGATTTCTGTCTGAACACCCAAGCCGGCTTTCCAGACCATGAAGTCGGGGCTGGAGCCCGCCCGCTTGCATTCAAACTGATCCATCTCGCCGCGGCCCTCGCACTCGACGGTGCGGCCAGCCAGAGACCGATTGGATGTCGCGACAGAGGTGTTGGCCTGCCAACTCGTCTGCGGCGAGGCCTGCCAGAACAGGTTGTAGCCCACCGACACGACGGGATAGCGCAACGGTGGTTTAGAGGTCGTGAAGCCACCGACATCCAGATTACTGTCGTGGTTGTCTTTGTAGTCCAGCGCCACAAAGGTGCTGTGGCGAACCGGCCAGTTCAACGCATCGAGCTGATGCTGCCACCGCACACCGTAGAAACGGCCACGCGTCAGGGTGGCGCCACCCAGGCTGGTGTTGGTGGGGGTGTCACTGCGGCTGTCCGTCAGCGAGAAGGTCAAGTCATCGGCCTCTGCCAAAGGCAAGCCGTAGATGAATGTCAGTGTGTTGGCATCTGATGGGCGCGTTGGCGCGTACTGCCAACTCAAGGCGGCTGTATGCCCCTTCTGCCATAGGTTGGTGTAGCTCAACACCGACTCAATGCGGCCGCGTCGGGTGTTGAAGCTTTGTTTGGAGTTGGCCTCAATCGAGCCATGCACGGCAGGCTTGTCTTCCACCTTCAGTTCTACATGGAGCTTGTCAGCCTCGTCACCCGCGCCGATCAATGGCGTGACTTGGACATCACCAGACTGGGCCTTGGCCAATTCCTCCTGCACATGGGGGAAGTAAGGCGTCTGGCCTGGTGCCAAGCTGGGTACCTTGGCCTTGATGCCACTGGGCAAAGCGTATTGGGCGCCAGTGACTTTGAGTCGATCTACCTGCGCCTCGACCACATCGAAGCGCACTTCATCGTTTTGAATTTTTTGATCCGGCAGGCTGACCACGACGGACAGGTAGCCTGCATCTTGATAGAGCTTTTCAAGAGCCGCACGTGCGGCTTCGATGTCTTTGAACGTCTTGTCTGGCCCCAGAAACGGCGCCAAGGTTTTCTCAACCATGGCAGCAGGCAAGACTGAGTTGCCTTGAACAACGAATTCGTACACGTTGAATCGCGGGGTGGATGGGGTCTCTGCCAACACAGATGAGGCCAAAAGAGACCACGCCAACAACAAAGCCGTTTTTTTCATTTGCTGATACACACAAAGAAACAGTCCCCAAAAGGGGACTGTTTGAATCACCGGGGATACGCCCCTGTTGATGATCGTGTCATCAGGCGACAGCCTGATGACAAATCAGCCAACACAGATCAGTGGGTGATGTAAGGAGCGGCAGAGTTACCGTTGCGGCCGAAGGTCGATTCCACGCCGGTCAGGAAGATGCCAGGGCTGGACGTGCCAGGAGCCACGGCGCCTTGCAGAGCAGTGATGATGTCAGCGCACACGCCGGCTGGGCAGTAGGCAGACAGTTCGTACACGTAGTCGTAACGGCCAGCGATGGCGGTCGTGGTTTGCGACGAACCAGCGGTGCCTTCAGCAGCAGCGACTTCGTTGACGCGAACGAAGCGATATGCGTCAGTACCACCAATGGGGTTGTTCTCCAGCGACAGGGCGCCGAACTTGTAGCCAGTGGCGTCGTTCAAGCAAGTCTTGACATCCGACGAACCGTTGTTCAGAACAGCTTCGTACTTGCCAGAAGGAGCTGCACCCACGTTGTGGATCAGTTCGTTACCACCCAGGGCGCCATTCAGAGCGTAACCCAGGAAGTACAGCTGAGCCGATTGCTGCGTACCCGACGATTGTGGACGCATGCAGTAGGTAATCTTGCTCACGGCCGAGGTGGGAACCAAGTACTTGCCGCCTTGGGTCTTGGCTGTAATCGAGTTGTCGGCGTTCATCAGTGCGCCGAGTTGAGCGCGGCTCAAGCTGGGTTGGCAAGCAGCAGTGGTGTCACCAGCAGCGCAAGTCGAAGGCACGATGTTGCCGCCAGCAGCCGTCTTTTGATAGGCTTGCAGGTCGTTGTACAGGGTGGTGTTGACGGCGATGCCGAACACTTGGCTGAAACCAGCGACTTGGAAGTCAGCGGGATCGTACTTGGTCGCATTGAAGACAGGGCCTTCAACGTCCAGGAAGCCACCGTCAGACTTGTTGGTGTCGGCCAAGGTCGTGCCGCAGTTCTTCATTTGGCCAGCAGCCAGGAAGCTCAGGGACTCGGTACCGGCAGCCAAAGCAGTGCACGAACCAGAACCAACCAGGAACTTGGTCGTGGTCGATGCGGGGTAAGCCGCAGCGTTGGTCACAGCGCTTTCAGAGCCACCACCAACGTTGACACGGGCTTCGTTCACAGTGGTGCCGCTGAAGTCAGTCGAGCAAGTCACGGTGAACTGGTTATCCAGCTTGTTCACTGCCGAGCTTGTCTTGTAGACAGTCGACGTACCACCAGCGGTGGTGCACAGGTTGGTCAAGCCGCGAACCACGTTCACCGAAGTAGCGGAAGAACCGGTCAGACGGGTCACGCCAGCAGCGTGAGCTTGGGCCACGCCGCACACGGCGACGGCAGCAATCATGAGCTTGGTCAGTTTCATTTGAATGTCCTTGGGTAATGCGAGAGGAGGAAGGGGTAGCAACGGGGCAGCCCGAGCAGGCCACCCCATCCATCAATTACTTGGCGGAACGGCGGCGAGCGACGAAGCCGGCAGCAGCCAGGCCAACCAGGGCCAGAGCGTAGGACTCGGGCTCAGGCACAGCAGCGGTTTGCCAGGTCAGGGTGCCAGCAGCCTTGTTGAAGGTGAAGGTACCTTGGCTATTCAGCAGGCCGGTGGTGTCAGCGCCAAGAGTCTTGGTCAAGCCAACTTGAGCTTCCGTGCCGTCACCCACAGCCATCCAGAAGTTGTTCTGGGTGTTGGTGGTCAACGAAGCCCACTTCAGCTTGTTCTGCCAGTTGACGCTGAAGTTAGAAGTCTTGGCGACGTAGGAGTTGTCGCCAGCGTTGTTGGCGTAATAAGAGCCGTTGTCAACCAGTGCCGACACGCCGGAGTTCACCCACATGGAGTTCACCGAGCCCATGCCCGAAGTAGCGCCACCGTTCTGCGAAGACAGGTTGGCAGCACTAGGCGTGCCGGTGGTCAGCATGCGTTGGAAGCCAGACAGCGAGTCACCAGCGATCACGCCCCACTTGGTGTCGCTATCGGTGCCAGCCACGAAAGAAGAGAAAGCCGAGAAGTCGTTATTGGCAGCCTTGGCGACACCGTTCACCAAGATGGTGCTGGTGTTGAAGTCCCACACCACCTTGGTGTTTTCGTTCGACAGGTTCGAGCCCAGGATGGGGTCGAAGTCGTTCAGGTTCACACCCAGGTCAACGAACACGGAACCAACGGTGGTGCCAACGTTGTCGATGGCAACGAAAGCCACCGAGCTGTTGCCGCCAGTCATGTCAGCCAAAGAAGCGTGAGCGACGCCAGCGGTAGCCAGGGCCACGACGGCAGCGATATGTTGAAGTTTCATTTACTTGCTCCGAAAGAAGAAAGGGTCAAAGATTTTTTGGGACTCCGAGGAGACTGCATCCCGAAGTGAACGCAGTGTCGAAAACACGTGTGACAGGCGTTGGGGGTGAACCCTGAGGGGCCATGAGCCGTTTGGATATTCGTGACCATTCGTTTGCCGGCATAGGTCAAGATAGCCAGGGGTCGTGACACCACGCCTGGACGCCACGCACCCCGGACGTGATCCATTCGGATCACTCGGCGTGAAAACCACCTGAGATCCGTTCATCCCCAGCCATCACCCCCTTGACCCGGGGGGAACCCCACACATCGCGGGAACTGGGCTCAACAGATCGACTCGCTTGCATCGAGCGCCCCAAAAAAAAAGCGTGTTCGCCGCCAAGCAAACACGCCTTCATCACGTCAACCGTTCGAGATGTACTGCCCTAGTGATAGGACGGCTAGGGCGCAACCACTTTCACGTTTGTCACGGGCCCAAGCGCCGCTCCGATATATGGGCGCGCAACAACCTGAAACTCTTTGCCTGGCGTATTACCCAAACCACTTGGATCCCACGTATCACAGAGAGCACCAGACTCATTCATCGTCATACGCCACGTCTTCCCAAAGACTGACCACAATACGCCCTCAGGAACGGGACCCATACCCGCGACGGGCGTGATGTCAACGCACCAATGGCGCTGACCATCCCCAAAATCCAAGTCCGTAAAATTCAAGCTCACAGACGCCAAACTTCGCGGCCATTGGTTGGACTGGGGAATCGAAAATTCAATACGACGATTGGCTGGGCCTTCCGCGGTTCCTTCAATGGGGTCGCTCACCACGGTGGACACCGTCATGTACCACTTGCCTGGAGCGATCCCACTACCGATGGTCCAGTCCTGGTTCAATACCGCCTTGGTCCCCAGGTAGTCAAAGCTGGTGATGGCCGCATTGAGATGACTCTCATGCAAAAGCCTGACTCGGTATTGCTGCAAGACACCTTCGCTTGACGCAGTTGGCGGGAAACTCACTGTAGGAATGTGGATTTGCAAGGTGCCGGGATAGGTGGAAGTCACCAATCCGGTGTCAAAGCCGAATGTGCCCTCATTTTTAAAGTATGGCACCGCTGTTCGGGGCCCAGCAGCGACACCAACCACATCGGACGCGGAAATCCAACTGATGCGCTCGCCACTTGGATTCAAGGCGGGGTTCGACAAGACTGCTTCAATTTTTTGGCGCACCTCTGTGCCAAAACCCCATGTCGCGTCCAGTCCTGGAGCTGGGGCCCTCATTACACCAACCAAAGCGCCTTGTGGATACTTCTGCGTCACGGCAAATACCGCCCCACCACTGTCCCCATCGGTAGGCGTTGGATAGGCTGCCAAGTGCGGATTTGCAGGCGAGACATCCGTAGGAAACGACGAAAAAAGTGGGCTCCAACCTACTTGCAGCACCCGAGAGCCCCCGATAACTTGCCCATAGCCGGATGACAACAAATCAACCCCATCGTATCGATGGTTGTCAGTCAAAACACCTCGAATATCTTCAACCAGTGGGGTGAATGCCCCATCGTAGGGCAAGGCGTCTCGCAACCTGGCCAAGTGCAAGTCGTGATTGGACAGTACAAGCACCTCAGCATCGACCACAGATTCCAGCATCTGAGAACCAACCTGACGACGGAATGTTTGACCTGCGGTGCAATGAGCATGATTGGCAGACAACACCCAATGCGGACCGATCTGAACTGCTGACGCTCCGCAAACGCCTGTTTGGCGCCAACTTTGGACCGAGCCCCCCCCAAACGTTGGACTCACGACATTGGTGTCGTGAGGAACAAATCCAAGATATCCAATTGCTCCAGCGAGTTGAGACGATCCCAGCAGCAATGCAATCACAGCACCGTTTCGACAACTTATGCGATTCATGGGCACGAAATTCTCCCTATTAAGTAGATAGAAACTTGAATCTACTAACCCACGGTTTCAGGCGCCCATGCACCCCATGAGCCTTTCGGAGTTCGCTTGAGCGGCAGCTGACACGCAACACTTGCATAAATTTGATAATTCAAATAATATTGAACAATGCAAGAACAAGCCGTCGTCACTGCTCTGTCCGCCCTGGCCCAACCCGTGCGGCTACGCGTCTTTCGTGCTTTGGTTGTGGCCGGCCCAGAGGGCCTGACCCCAGGCTCGCTGGCGCAAGACCTGGATGTACCCGCCACCGCGCTGTCGTTTCACCTCAAAGAATTGACGCACGCCGGCCTGGTGTCGCAAGAGCGTGATGGCCGCTATCTGATCTACCGCGCCATGTACGAACACATGAACGCCTTGATCGGCTACCTGACCGAACACTGCTGCCAAGGCCAACCTTGCGATCCACCCGCCAGCTCCAAGCCCAAAGCCAAGCGCGGCTGCACCACCTGTTGATCCCTATTTAATAAGGAGCTCACCATGAAGCGCTTCCACGTTCACGTCCATGTGACCGACCTGGCCCAGAACATCGCCTTCTATTCCAAGATGTTCGGCGCCGAGCCCGCACGAGTTGAATCCGACTATGCCAAGTGGATGCTGGAAGACCCAGCCGTCAACTTTGCGATCTCCACCCGCGGCCATGGCCACACCGGGGTCGACCATGTCGGCATTCAAGTCGACAACGCAGCAGACCTGCAAGCGCTGAAGACACAAGCACAAGCTGCTGACTTGTCCCTCATTGATGAGGGCGCGACCACCTGCTGCTACGCCAAGAGTGACAAGCACTGGATCGTGGACCCGCAAGGCCTGCCTTGGGAACACTTCCAGACGCTGGGCACCATCCCCGTATTCCGCGAGGGTGAGCCTGCGCAGCCATCGGAGGCCAGCGCCTGCTGCACGCCCAAGGTCACAGGCAAGCCCATCGGCATCCCTGTTAAATCATCCTGCTGTTGATCCACATGACCACCCACGTTCTGATTCTGTGCACGCACAACTCCGCCCGCAGCGTGCTGTCTGAAGGCATGCTCAACCACCTGGCAGCCAAGCTGGGCAAAGACGTCAAAGCCCACAGCGCGGGCAGCGCACCCAGTGGGCGCTTGAACCCCTTTGCGCTGGAAGCCTTGAACAAGGCTGGTATTGACACCTCTGCCTACCGCAGCAAAAGCTGGGACGAGTTCACCACGCCCGATGCCCCACCGCTGTCCATCGTGATCACCGTGTGCGACAGCGCAGCGGCCGAGGCTTGCCCTGTCTTCTTTGGTGGCAACGGGCAGCCTGTGAAAGTGCACTGGGGTTACCCAGACCCATCGAACGCCGAAGGGGGCGATGAAGGCAAGCGCCGCGCGTTTGAACTGACGCGCCAAGCCATTGGCTACAAGATGCTGCAATTGTTGGCCTTACCCTTGGACACGATGGACAAGGACAGCCTGAAGGCCGCGCTGGAGGAGATCGCCCGTGCGTGACACCCCTTTGCGCAAAGCGCTACTGGCTGAGGCCCTGGGCACCATGCTCTTGCTGGCCATCGTGATTGGCTCGGGCATCATGGCCGAGCGCCTGTCTGGCGGCAACACCGCCGTGGCCTTGCTGGCCAACACCGCCGCCACCGTGGGCGGTCTCTATATCTTGATTGAGGTGTTTGGCCCCATCAGTGGCGCCCACTTCAACCCGGCTGTGTCCATGGTCATGACCTTGCGTGGTGAGTTGCCAGCCAAGCGCGCCACCGCCTACATCGTGGCGCAACTGTTGGCCGCCACAGCCGGTGCCGCATTGGCCCATGCGATGTTTGATCTGCCCATTCAGCAGGTGTCCACCAAAATCCGCGCGGGTCAAGGTCAATGGATTGCCGAAGCGGTGGCCACCGCCGGCTTGCTGCTGGTGATCTTGCGCGCACCCGCTGGCAAGGCCAGCGCCATGGTGGCCGCCTACATTGGGGCGGCTTATTGGTTCACCGCATCCACCTCGTTTGCCAACCCGGCCGCTGCAGTCGGCCGCATGGTGTCGGATACCTTTGCCGGCATTGCCCCCGCCAGCGTGCCCGGCTTCATCGGCGCACAACTGGTGGGCGCCCTGATCGGCTGGAGCCTTGCCAACGCCTTGTCACCCCAACCCAACAAGTCATGACCGACACCCTCATCTATCACAACCCCAAGTGCGGCACGTCGCGCAACACCCTGGCTTTGATCCGCAATGCAGGTATCGAGCCTCAGGTCATTGCGTATCTGGAGACCCCACCCACACATGATCAACTGGTCAAGCTGATTGCCGACTGCGGCCTGCCCGTGCGCGAAGTGTTGCGCAGCAAGGGCGAGGTCTATGACGAGCTCAAGCTGAACGACCCCAAGTGGACGGACGATGAGTTGATCGACTTCATGATCGCTCACCCGATCTTGATCAACCGCCCCATCGTGGTCACCCCCAGGGGCACCAAGCTGTGCCGGCCGTCAGAGTTGGTGCTCGACATCCTGCATCAGCCACAGCAAGGCCCCTTCACCAAGGAAGACGGTGAGGTGGTGATTGACGCGCAAGGGCGCCAAGTCAAGTGAACACGTCGCCCCACCCGCCCATGGATGCAGCCCAAGCGCTGAACCGCGCTTGCTACTGCCGCACGCTGAACCCGGATCGCTTGCGACAGCATCTGGAAACGGATCCCCATTTGGCGGGCATGGCGCAAGAGATTGCGCAGACCAGGCCGCATCTGTTTTCATCAACCGTGGTCTTTCTGTCGCAAGCGGTGGCGGATCAGATCCGCGCCGCCGTGTCCGCCCTGGAGCGGGTCATGGCGCTGCCGGCTTATCAGGCACAAGCCCTCATGCGTGCCCCTGCGATTGCGCAGC
>JAGWTE010000092.1 GCA_028869095.1 Burkholderiales bacterium | reverse complement strand
ACGACCGCAATGCCACCCTGGCTTACAGCAGTGCCAGCACCGATTTGCGCCACATTGACACCCACATTGACTGGGATTTGCTGACCGAGCCGCCTCAGAGAGATGGTTTTTGCACCTTCTGGCACAACGTCCCCACCTCTGACCGCTACAGCGACCGGATGGAGCGCAGGCAGGCCGAATTTCTGGTCAAATCTGGGGTTGCCCTGAATTTGGTCACCCGAATCGGGGTTTTGAATCTGGACAAAGCCGCACAAGTGCGTACGATGGTCCAAGACGCTGGCTTGAACTTGCCTGTCGAGGCCATGCCCGCCTGGTATTTCTGAACTTCACACGCGTATGCCCATCCACCTGACCCACGGCGACCTGCTAGCGCAGGACGATGTTGACGCCATCGTCAACACGGTCAATTGTGTCGGCGTCATGGGCAAGGGCATTGCGCTGCAGTTCAAGAACAAATGGCCTGCTAACTACCGTGCATACGAGGTGGCGTGCAAGGCTGGCGAGGTTCGGCCCGGTCGCATGTTTGTGTACGACGCCGGTGCGCTGGCCAAGCCCCACTTCATCATCAACTTCCCGACCAAAGACCATTGGCGGGGCAAGTCCACGCTGGCCTTCATCCGTGATGGCTTGGTTGACTTGGTGGCCCACATTCAGCGTTTGGGCATCCGCTCGATTGCCGTGCCTCCACTGGGTTGCGGCAATGGTGGCTTGAATTGGGCCGATGTGCAGCCACTCATTGAGGACGCGTTTGCACGTGTCCCCGATGTGGAGGTTCGGCTCTTTGCGCCTGAGGGCACACCATCTGCCAAGTCCATGCAGGTGCGCACCACGCGCCCTGCTATGACAGCCGGACGTGCGGCCATTTTGAAGGTGCTCGATACCTATCGGCAGCTCAACTATGGTTTGAGCAAAATCGAGGTGCAAAAGCTGGCCTACTTCCTTCAAGAAGCCGGTCAGCCCATGAACCTGCGTTTTGAAAAGAAGCAATACGGCCCTTACGCGGATGGCCTGCGTCATGCACTGCATCGCATGGAAGGCCATTTCATTCGCGGTGTGGGTGATGGCGTCGCCGAAGCAGACATCGAGCCCTTACCCGATGCTTTGGCCGAAGCCGATGCATTCTTGGCCGCGCAAGGCCATGAAGACCTGCTTGCCAGAGTACAGCGGCTAGAAGACCTGATTGATGGCTTTCAAACCGCGTACGGCATGGAGTTGCTGGCCACTGTGCATTGGGTGGCAACCCAAGAGGGTGCCAGCAGCGCTGATGAAGCCCTTGCGGCTGTTCAAGCCTGGAATGACCGCAAGCGCAAGTTGATGGGTGAGTCTCACATCAAGGCTGCCTGGTCGCGCTTGACTGATCAGGCTTGGCTTGCTCATTGAGGCTCCGCCCAGTCATCACTCGCCCATTGCAGCTGCCCTGAAGAGGTCTGCACAATCTCCACAGCACTGCGACGCCGTACTGCCAAACTCGGCAAAAAATCAGCCTCCACCATGCTGATGCGATCAAACAGCGAAGGCTGATGCCGGATCCAGACAGCGCATTGATGGATGCGACAGTGCAGTGTGCCCACCACCACCCGCAGGTGATTCGCCAAATCATCCAGGTCCCAGGTGAACCGATCCAGCAAAATCAAGTAGGCCGCAGCTTGCGAATAGCTGTATCGAACCACCGAGAGCAGATCCCCTTGCTCTTGCTTGATCTGAAATGCCACGGCGGGATCAAACTCCTCAGGTGCCACCAAAAAACGCGACAACGCTTCCATCGCCGCGCCTGCATCCTCTTGATCCCAATCCTTGTCCAGCCTCACGGCATATCGGGTTTGCTTGTCAGCAAAACGAACCAATTCATTGAACAACCACGCAAGTACGATTTCCTGATCGTCCCAGTTGCTGAAATCCACCGGAAAGCCTCGTTTCAGGCCAATGCGGTCAGCCAACAACCAGGCCTCGCCCATCACGTCTCCTTCGGTGTACTCACCACACGTCCTTGCCGCAATCCGCCGCAGGTTTTGTCGTCGGGATTGCACAAAAGCCGTGAATGGGTCCACTTTGGTTGCCATGAGCTTGCTCCCTTTCGGATGACGCACGAAATAAACGCGATAAATGGGTGACCGTCAAGCTCGGCATCGATGTCAGAACGCATAGACCCCATCAGGTACTAAACTCATCGACAAACCCTGTTCATCTCACCCCAGTTGCCATGCCCGATCCAATGACGCCTCATCGCGTCACCTTGCCACGTCCACCTGATCTGGCCAAGCTGTTCGATGGCGGCGCATGGCAAAGAGGTCAACGCTATGCCCATTCGGGCGCGGTCTTGTGGACGGAGTTATTGAGAGGTCCATCGGCGTCCGCATTGGACTACGAGATCAGTGGTGAGGTCACAGGCAGCGAGCCTGAGCCCTATGAACAAGACATCCACTTGTGGCAGCAAGGCGATGGCCGCTGGAAGGTAATGGGTGATTGCACATGCCCGGTCGGCTTCAACTGCAAACACGTTGTCGCCGTCCTGTTTGATGTGCTCAATCAAGATTGGTTTCAAGGGGACGCCCCCGTGATGGGCCTGCCCACCACCAAGCCTTCACCTCATGAGCCATTGAATCGGTGGCTCGCTCAGACAGAGAGTCAAGTCGCAGCAGAGGGTCCTGACACTGACCTCACTCGTGCCCAACACCATGGTGCCACTCGGTCGGAGTTTGAACACTTCACCGTGCTGAACACCTGCGGCCTACCAAAGGGAGCAGGTCAATGGCTCACACTGTGGCCCGGCAAAGCTCGCAAGCTCAAGAACAAGCCCGGAGTCTTAGGCAAGGTCAGCCAGCCCAATCTCAGTGGATATGGCGGGGCGTCGTTGAACCCCTACGATGGTGAAGGCCGTGTCTTCGAACTTTTGCGTCGCTGGTATACAGGGCAGTCCCACAGTGGCACATGGGGCTCGGTGGGCCAGCTTTCTGGCCTGCCGCA
This sequence comes from Burkholderiales bacterium, assembly GCA_028869095.1. Classification (GTDB taxonomy): domain Bacteria; phylum Pseudomonadota; class Gammaproteobacteria; order Burkholderiales; family Burkholderiaceae_C; genus Aquabacterium. Next base: position 8,003 of record JAGWTE010000092.1, on the reverse strand, counting down.
ACAAGCCGTCCGCGACGAAGTCGGCGCCATGGTGCTGGAGCAGGCCGCACGCGCCGGTGAGTTGGTGATCCTGTCGCCCGAGAAGCAAATCGACCGACGTATTCAATGGGGAGAAAGCCGCCGCCTCCAGTGGGTTTGGACACCGACTGCGAGTAACGAAAGTGGTTCACCACAGTGGCAACTGGCACCCGACTTGGGCGAGCCTCAGGCTGAGCTGTTCATGGGCGAGCCCATGCTTTATCTCGATCGCCAAGCGGGCGTCTGTGGCCGTGTGGATGCGCCAGGCACCAGCGTGAGCGATGCCCGCCGCTGGCTGGCTGCGCCACCGATGTCTGAAGACTGGATGCGCGAACAGACGGCGAGGCTGACCAAGCTGCTGCCGCCCTTGCCTGAGGTGGTACGAGGCAAAGTCGTGCGTGACATCCGAGGCGTGTTGCCCACGCCTTGCTTGCGGATTCAAGCCCACCCGCAGCCCACGCAAGCGGTGTTTCAAATCGAACTGGCATTTGATTACGAGGGCATCCAGGGTTTGTGGTCAGCCTATGACCCCGATCTGCAAGTGATCGATGGCCCAGATGGCAAGGTGCACCTTTGGCGTGATCTCATGGCCGAGGTCGATGCGATGGCACTGCTCCTGTCGTCGGGCTACCATGCACACGTGCCCACCTTGCCAGCCCTGTGGCAGGCGCAACCCGGCCAACATCCGTCACCCCATGAGCGCGACCTGGCCTTGCTGGACGATGACTTTGCCATGTGGCGCGAAGCGGGCTGCCGCATCGACATCGATGAGGCGCTGCAACAGGCGCTGATGCGCCAGGGCACCGTCGAGCTTGGCCTTCAAAGCCATGGCGCGACAGGCGGTGAGACGGGCGAGGGCGGCAACGATTGGTTCAGCCTGTCCTTGGGCTTTTCGGTGGACGACCAACGCTTGAACCTGCTGCCTTCGCTGCCGCAACTGGTCAGCCGGTGGACCGATTGGGAAGCGAAGGCGCAACAAGGCGGTACCTGGCCCAGCCACACTTGGTTGACCGACGAGTCAGGCCAGCCCTGGCGCATCCCCACCGAACCCTTGCGCCCTTGGTTGGGTGCACTCATGGAGTTGATGCAAGAGCGTGGGCGCACGTTGCAGGGAGAAGCACTCAAGCTGGATCGCTTTGAAGCCCTGCGTTTGGCCGCAGTGGAAACCAGCCCAGGCGAGCCGGCCATTGCCTTGTCAAAGAAAGATGCCCGTTCACTGTCTGAGCTGATCTCGGTGCTCAAACAACCGGGCGTCTTGCCTGCGGTGAAGCCGCCCAAGGGCTTGTTGGCCGAGCTGCGCCCCTATCAACTGCAGGGCCTAAGCTGGATGCAATTGCTACGCAAGCACGGCTTGGGTGGCGTGCTGGCCGACGACATGGGCTTGGGCAAAACCTTACAAACGATCTCACACCTCTTGCTTGAGAAGCAGGCTCGCCGCCTGAATGAGCCAGCCCTGATCGTGGCACCCACCAGCCTGGTTGGCAACTGGCGCAATGAGTTGGAACGATTTGCCCCCAAGCTGTCTATCTTGGTCCTGCATGGCCAACAGCGGCACCATGACTTCACACGCGTGGCCGATCACGATGTGGTCATCACCACCTACCCCTTGCTATTGCGCGATGAAGAGGTCCTCACCAAACAGACTTGGTCCATTGTGGTGCTGGACGAAGCGCAGGCCATCAAGAACGCCAAAACGCGCATGGCCGGCATCGTGCTGGAACTGCAAGCCCAACAGCGCCTGTGCCTGACGGGCACACCCATGGAAAACCACCTTGGCGAGGTCTGGAGCCTGTTTCATTTCTTGATGCCAGGTTACCTGGGCCACGAAACTCGCTTCAAGCAACTGTTTCGTACCCCCATTGAAAAGCACGGCGATGCCAACCGACTCGCTTTGCTGCGCACACGCCTGTCGCCCTTCATGCTGAGGCGAACCAAAGCCGCCGTCGCCACGGAGTTGCCTCCCAAGATTGAAACCATCGAGCACATTGAGCTGCCGGCAGCGCAGGCCAATTTGTACGAGGTGATCCGGGTGGCCACAGAACAGAAGGTGCAAGCCGCTCTGCGCAGCAAGGGCCTGGCCCGTTCGCAGATCACCGTGCTGGATGCCTTGCTCAAGCTGCGTCAGGTGTGCTGCGATCCGCATCTGGTGCCTCTGGATGCGGCCAAGAAAGTCAAAGAATCCGCCAAGATGGCCTGGCTGCTTGAAAACCTGCCCGCCATGATCGAAGAGGGCCGCCGCGTCTTGGTGTTCTCGCAGTTCACGTCCATGCTCACCTTGATCGAAGCGGCTCTGGCCAAGACCGGCCTGGACTGGGTCAAGCTGACGGGGCAAAGCCAAAAACGCGAAGCCATCATCGAGCGCTTCACATCAGGCCAAGTGCCTTTGTTCCTGATCAGCTTGAAGGCTGGCGGGGTCGGCTTGAATCTGCCCCAAGCCGACACTGTCATCCATGTGGACCCCTGGTGGAACCCGGCCGCAGAAGATCAAGCCACGGACCGGGCTCACCGAATGGGCCAGCAGAGCACGGTGTTTGTCTACAAGCTGGTGGCCCAGGGCACCTTGGAAGAGCGCATTGTGGCCATGCAGGCGCGCAAAGCCGCACTGGCCAAGGGCTTGCATGGCGATGCGCAATCAGCGGCCACACGGCTGACTGAGGGTGAACTCGATTGGTTACTTCAGCCCATTGGTCAGGACATGGCCACTCATGTCGCCCGCTGAACCATCACCTTGTGCTCAGCAATCAAGCGCCGAAATGATTCATGGGTAGTCGCCCAATGCCTGGGCTCAACATCCAGCCCAGCAGGCACGTCAGCCATGGCGACCTTCCAGTTGAATCAACAACTGGCGAGCATGGTTCAAGAAGTCTTGTGTACCTTGATAGACCTGCTGCGCCTTGGCATGGTCATAGGTGTGTGCGGTGATGTTGCGCATTTGCCTGAAACCGAACCAGGCTTCGACATTGGCAATCAAGCCCTTTTCAGCCGCAATGCGAAGCAGATCCCGAAAGCTGGTCTGATCGATAGGCGCGCCTCGTCGCAGGCCGTTCGACCCCAGTCAAATAGACAAGGCATTGATGGTTGAGCTGAACGCTCGCCAGGGAATCAGGGCTACCTTGCCGACAGGCATTGCGTTGAATCGCAGAGGAGCCCAGGTTTGTGCCCAGACCCGCCATATTGATGCGCTTGGCCTGCTGCTGATGCAGCGTCGCTTACGCATTGCCCCGCTATTCAACAGCTACGAGGTCTTCGGCATTCGGCAATGGCTTGGCACCGCACGACTGATGTTTCCGTTTCGGGTAAACCAGCTTCTTTTCAATAAGGCGTTCACACAGACATACCCCGAGCTTGGCCCGCTAACCGGAGATGGTGGAGTGAGCATGATCATCGACAAAGCGGGATTGCGACGGGCCTGGCGCCACTTCGAGGAGGTATTCTTAGATTTTCCTCATCTAGAGGTTTTGTTGCACTCACCATTTGCACTCGAGCGAACCGACATCTGCGTTGTGTCGGGACTGGATGAGTCTCCCGCTCGTTGGATTGATATGACCCCATCGAGACGCACTTGACTCACCGAAATTCCAAGTGGAAAGGCAAAGCCCGTTTTTGATCACCGGCCTAGTTCCGCTGCCATCATTTCAGCCTGTTTAAGCACAGTCTCTGTGGCCAGCAGTTGCATATCGGGTGGGTAGCCAAAATGACGGAGCGTGCGCTTGACGATGACCTTGAGCTTGGCTTTGACGTTCTCCTTGATCGTCCAGTCAATGGATGCGTTCTCGCGGACCCGCTGAGTCAGCACAACCGCCAGTTCACGCAGCTGGTCTTGCTGCATCAGCTCGCGTGCGCTGTCGTTGTTGGCCACTGCGGTGTAGAAGGCATATTCAAAGTCGGTCAGGCCCAATGCCGTGGCCTCATTGTCTGAAGCCACAATCTCCTTGCTGACCTTGATCAGCTCGTCCATCACCTCAGCTGCCGTCAGGACCTTGGCGTGATACTTGCGGATGGCTGCCTCCAACATTTCCATCAATGAACGCGCTTGGATCAGATTGCGTTTGGCCCGCACCTTCAATTCGTCGTTCAGCAGCTTTTTGAGCACCTCCAGCGCCACGTTCTTGTGCTCGTAGCCCTTCAGTTCCGCCAGGAAGTCATCGGACAGGATGGAAATGTCCGGCTTTTTGATGCCAGCCGCATCAAACACATCAATCACTTGCTCAGACACCAAGGCTTGATCAATCACCTGACGGATCGTAGTCTCCAGCTCTTCATTGCTTCGTCCACCCAAAGAGCTTTCGAACTTCACAAGCCGCGATTTGACGGCCTGGAAAAAACCCACCTCGTCTTTGGCATCCAGGGCTTGGTCATGAGGCACGGCAATCGCAAAGGCTTGAGACAAAGCGGTCACTTCTTCGATGTAGCGCTTGCGGCCATCCTCCAAGCCAAGGATGTGCTCCTCCGCCGCCAGGATCAGTGAGAGCTTCCGGGATGTATCTGCGTCAAAGTACTGCTCGTAGGCAAAGCCATGGAAAAGCGCTGAGACCACCTCCAACTTCTCCAGCATCAGCTTGACGGCCTGCTCCTGGGCCAAGGTCGGATCACCCCGGCCACCCGCATCCGAATAGAAGGACAAGGCCATCTTCAAGTCAGAGGCAATGCCAAGGTAATCGACCACAAGGCCGCCCGGCTTGTCTTTGTAGACCCGGTTCACCCGTGCAATGGCTTGCATCAGGTTGTGTCCCTTCATGGGCTTGTCGATGTAGAGCGTGTGCATGCTAGGCGCGTCAAAGCCTGTCAGCCACATGTCGCGCACGATGACCAGCTTGAGTGGGTCGGTGTCGTCCTTCATGCGCTCTGCCAAGAGCTTGCGTTGCTCTTTGGTGGTGTGGTGCTGGGCCAGCGCAGGGCCATCGCTGGACGCGGCGGTCATCACCACTTTGATGGCGCCCTTCTTCAAATCTGCATCGTGCCAATCGGGTCGCAGCTTGATGATCTCGGCATACAGATCTGCAGCAATGCGGCGCGACATGCTCACGACCATGCCCTTACCGGCAAACACCTCCTGGCGTGCCTCAAAGTGCGCCACTATGTCCTTGGCGATGTTGCGCACACGTGGCTCACTGCCAATCAGGGCCTCCATCTTGGTCCACTTGGCTTTGGCCTTCTGGGTCTCGGTCAGCTCGTCCTGCTCCAGCTCGTCGTCCAGGTCGGCCACCAGTTGTCTGCCTTCATCACTCAAGCTGACCTTGGCCAGACGGCTTTCGTAATAGATGCGAACCGTGGCGCCGTCTTCGACGGCCTGGGCAATGTCATAGATGTCCACGTAGTTGCCAAACACTGCTGGCGTGTTGGCATCGGTCTTCTCGATGGGCGTGCCCGTGAAGCCCAGATAGGTGGCGTACGGCAGCGCATCGCGCAGGTACTTGGCAAAGCCATAGACCACCTTTTTGCCGACCACTTCGCCAGCTTCGTTCTTGTCGTCCACCGTCTTGGCCGCAAAGCCGTACTGCGTGCGGTGGGCTTCATCTGCGATCACCACAATGTTGTGGCGAGGTGAAAGTTCTTCGTAAACGTTGCCGCTCTCGGGCTGGAACTTCTGGATGGTCGAAAACACCACGCCGCCAGCAGCGACCTTCAACAAGGTTTCCAGATGCGCTCGGTTCTCGGCCTGCACAGGGTCTTGCCTCAGCAGTTGCCTGGAGGCTGCGAAGGTGTCAAACAACTGGTCGTCCAGGTCGTTGCGGTCGGTGATGACCAGCACGGTGGGGTTGTCCATGGCCTGCACGATCTTGCCGGTGTAGAACACCATCGAAAGCGACTTGCCTGAGCCCTGGGTGTGCCACACCACACCCGCCTTCTTGTCGCCCTTGGGTTGGTTGCTCACGCCCGGTACGCCGTAGCTGGCTGGGTTCTCGCGCACTGCGTGGCCTGAACCCAGGTCGGCGGCACGCAGGGTCGATGCCACCGCCGCATTCACAGCGTAGTACTGGTGATAAGCCGCCAGCTTCTTGACCGTGCTGATGGTGATCTGACCTGTCTCTGGGTCTTCCTTGCGAGCCTTCTCGAACACGATGAAGTGGCGCAGCATGTCCAGCAAAGTAGCCGGGTTCAGCATGCCCACGATCAAGGTTTCCAGCTGGCTCACCAAGTGCGAGGCCTCAGCCTTGCCGTCGGCGCTCTTCCAGGCCATGAAGCGCGACAAGCCCGCTGAGATCGACCCGGCCTTGGCCTCCAGACCATCCGAGATGACCACCCACGCGTTCGCCATGAACATGCTGGGAATGGCCTGCTTGTAGGTCTCTATCTGTTGATAGGCTGTCTTGAGCGTGGCGTTTTCGTCGGTGGCGTTCTTGAGTTCGATCACCACCAGCGGCATGCCATTCACGAACAGCACCACATCCAAGCGCTTCTTCTGCTGGCTCTCAACCACCGTGAACTGGTTGACCACCAGGAACTCGTTGCGCTCAGGCTGGTCAAAGTCGATCAGCCACACGCGCTCGCCGCGCTCGTCGCCGTCTTTCTGGCGGCTCACCGGCACGCCTTCGGTCAGCCAACGGTGAAAGGACTCGTTGGCGGCCAACAGCTCGGGTGAGCCCGCACGCAGCACCTCCTTCACAGCCAGGTCCACCACCTCGGTCGGCAAGCGATGGTTGATTCGGCGTGCCGCCTGGGCAAGACGCCCCCCCAGCATCACTTCGCCGTAGTGGGTGCGCTCTGCCTGCTCGCCCTCGGGTGCCAAGGCCGGGCCATGCATGTAGGTGAACCCCTGGCGCTCCAGCAGCTTGATGGCGAAGGCTTCGATGGCTGATTCGGTGAGCATGCGGGGTCCTCTCTTTCGCTTCTCTCTTAAATTTGACGCAACCTCAACGACAAAGAGAGGCGTAAGTTGCTGATTTGAAATGGTTTTCTTTTCTTGGCAGGCATTGTTGACTCATAGGCACTCATCCAACAGACGAATTTAAGAGAGCCCAAGAAGGTTGGCCATCGCTGCCCTGATTGACGATTTTTCCGTGGCGCCGCAGCTCGGAGAGCAGGTTGCCCACTTTGGCTTTGCGCTGCTTCTCGTCCATCCACTCCGGCAGCTTGTTCCACAGCAACTCGTCAACATCCTTGCGCGTCATCGTGCCGTGCTCTTTCACGGCCTTGCAGATCAAGTCCAGGTAGTACTGCTTGTCAAAAGCGGCGTTCTTGCTGTACTTGGCTTTCTGGCCGGTTTGCTGCGCCAGCGATCGGGCAATGAAGTAATTGGGCTTGCGGCCCTCGATCAGGCCACGGCTCTTGAGGCGCCGCTCATCGTCTGCGTTCAATGGCTGGCGCTTTTGCACCTTGTCCAGCGCTATGATGTCTTGTAGTTCCAAGCCACCGTCGCGAGCCAGCAGCCGGGCGTAATCCATGTCCAGCACCTTGCCTGTCAAGGTCAGCTGCACCCGGTTGCCCGACAAGTCGTAATCCGGCATGGGAAAGAAGCGCTGCCGTTGGTACATGAACAGCTTGCGGATGCCACCGCCCGCCGTGTCCACCATCTTCAGGTTGAACATCGCCGTGGCCAGGAAGCGGTTGCGGTAATGCTCTTCGGGCGCGTCTTCCATCACCACGCGCTGCACATCGCCCGGCACAAAGCTGCCTTTGTTCGTGAAGCTCAGGCTTTCTTCGCGTTCGACCACATTGATGCGGCCCGCCAGGGTGTAGTCCTGGTGGGCAATGCAGTTGTTCAAGGCTTCACGGATGGCATAGGGCTCGTACTGGTCGATCTCTTCCGGAAAGAGCGTGCCCTCGCGGATGTAGCGGTACTTGAGGTTGCGGATCTTGGCGTAAACCTTGTCCACGGCCAGCAGCAGTGGCATGCCGAACAGGGCGTAGTCCCGGTCATTGCCTGCATGGTCTTTGAGCAGCCAGCGGATCTTGGCCTCTGCTGGCAACAACAAGTGCTCAGCCTCTTCACGGCCCAACAGCAACAAAGAGGCCCGCGTTTGTTTGCCCTTGATGGTGAGCTT
>JAGWTE010000091.1 GCA_028869095.1 Burkholderiales bacterium | reverse complement strand
GGTGCCGCGCACAAGGATGCGGCCAAGTTGTCCGCCAAAGACCCGTTTGACGTGCTCATCGTCGGTGGCGGACCTGCAGGCGCCGCTGCCGCTGTGTATGCCGCCCGCAAGGGCATCCGCACCGGCATTGCGGCCGAGCGCTTTGGCGGTCAGGTCAACGACACGCTGGCCATTGAGAACTACATCTCGGTGCTGGAAACCGATGGCCCCAAGTTCGCCATGGGCCTGGAGGCGCATGCGCGCGCCTACAACGTCGACATCATGAACCTGCAGCGTGCAGAAAGCATCGTGCCGGCCGCGCAGCCCGGTGGCCTGATCGAAGTCAAGCTGGCCAATGGCGGCGTGCTCAAGTCCAAGACCGTGATCTTGTCCACCGGCGCGCGCTGGCGCAATGTCAATGTGCCCGGCGAGCAAGAGTACAAAAACAAGGGCGTGGCCTACTGTCCTCACTGCGATGGCCCGCTGTTCAAAGGCAAGCGCACCGCGGTGATCGGTGGTGGCAACTCGGGCGTCGAGGCCGCCATTGACCTGGCCGGTATCGTGCAGCACGTGACCTTGGTGGAATTTGCCGAGCAGTTGAAGGCGGACGCCGTCTTGGTCAACAAGCTCAAGAGCCTGCCCAACGTGACCATTCACACCAACGCCCAGACCACCGAGATCACCGGGGCCGAGGGCAAGGTCAATGGCCTGAAGTACAAGGACCGCGCCACGGGTGAGGAGCACCTGGTGCCGCTGGAAGGCGTCTTCGTGCAGATCGGCCTGGTGCCCAACACCGAGTTCCTCAAGGGCACGGTGGAGCTGTCCAAGTTTGGCGAAATCATCGTCGATGCCAGGGGCGCGACCAATGTGCCGGGCGTGTTTGCGGCCGGGGACGCGACCACGGTGCCCTACAAACAGATCGTGATCGCCGCCGGAGATGGTGCCAAGGCCGCGCTGAGTGCGTTTGACCACCTGATCCGTCACGGATAAGACCTTGTGACCGAATTGGCAAACGCGGGGTGAAACAACTGGGTAAAGAGGTGGTTTTTTCGAGCGAATGGGCAATAGGCACGACTGTGACACTTTGGTTTGCGGCGGCGACTCAAGCCGCACCGTCCTGGGTCGACATCCTGTGTGATGTCCCCGCTTGAACTGGAGAGCCTTCATGCCACACCGTGCCACTGCCCAAGAGCTGCGTTCTGAACTGATGGCGCCCGAGGCCGTCAAACGGGTCCACGCCCTGCATGTGCTGGAGCTGGAAGTCGAGCAAGTTCCTGAGACCAAGGTGGCCAAAGAGGTCGAAGCCTTTGCCGCCCGTGGCATTCCCTTCTACTCGCCCGAAGACCCGGCCTACCGCGAGTGGGTGGCCAAGGCCGTGACCCTGTGGGAGCGCGTGCAGCACCAGCATGATCATCCCGTGCCCGTGATGAAGGCCTCTCACCACCGCGTGCAACGCGTCAAGGCCATTGCCACAGAGCGGGCGCAAATTGTCAAAGGCATCCGGATGTGATGCCAGCTCGCTCAGAGGTCTGAGCGCCAGCCCGATCACGTTTGCAGGGGGCCTTTGCCCCCTGTTTTGTTGCCTTCATCCGTGCGCGCCTCGCCGTATCTTGCAGTTTCCTGAACTGCATTCACGGCGCGTTGTGCCGCACTGCCATGAAGCCTCGTCTGTTCACCGCCTTGATGGCCAGCCTGCTGTGTGCCGGCGCCCTCCCTTGCTTCGCCCACGAGTTGAGCGCACGTGATCCGGCACGCGCTTCACTGGTCGATGCGGCCCGCAACACCCGTGTCTCCGGTCTGCCTGCGGACTCCAGCATCACGCTCAGCCGTGCATGGGTGGAAGGCTCGCACGGCAAAGTCTGCGCAGTGGCCAGACGCGCGGACGGAGAACTCCTGATCCAGGATGGCGATTTGCAACTCAAACGGGTGGAGCTGCGCAAACGCGGATCCGGATGGGGGGTCGAGCGCGCCGAGCGCATGGCCATGAACCCCAATATGAGCCTCGATGAGGCCTGCCATCAGCCATCGTCAGAGGCGATCATGACGGCGGCGATCAAGGGGCTGCAAGACCACCCCCCTGCAGCCGGCATCAAGACGACGACAGGGCCTGTGGCGAGTGCGGCTTGCGATGAGCCGGTCAGGCCTTTGTCGTCTACCCCTCTGAGTGGGCCAGGTTTGGTGGTCCCCGCAGGCAGGAGCTTGCTGCACACCCTGCCCGATACCCAATGCCGCATGGGCAAACACATTGTTCAAGGCGACAAGGTGGTTTTGCTGGCGCAGGTGCCCGGCTGGACGCAGGTGCGCTACACCCACCCCATCACCCATGTCGTGACCATCGGCTGGCTCAAAAGTGAGCGCGTCAAGCCCAACACGTCTGCAGACTCCGAGGGCCTGGCGTCCAACGATTAGTGTTTTTGAAGGCTAAGATCATCCACGTGATGACACTGCCCGACCACATTCGTGTGTTGGAGCGAGGCTGGCTCTCGTCCAACAACATCGTCTTTCTGGACCCCGACTGCCCTACCGTGGTTGACACGGGTTATGGCACACACGCGGACCAGACTCTGAAGATGCTGCAAGACGCGCTGCAAGGTCGCGCGCTGAAACGCATCGTCAACACCCATTTGCATTCCGATCACGCAGGAGGCAATGCCCTGCTGCAGGCCCATTACGACTGCCAGACGGTGATCCCACCAGGCTTGCAGGACGCGGTGCTGGTTTGGGACGAAGACCGCTTGAGCTACGCCAACACCGGCCAACATTGCCCGCGCTTTCGCTATGACGCGGTGCTGGCGGTGGGCAAGACGATTGAGCTGGGCGGTGACGACTGGACCGTGTTCAGTGCGGCCGGCCACGACAACGACATGGTGATGCTGTGGTGCGAGCGTCTGGGCATCCTGATCAGCGCCGATGCCCTGTGGCAAAACGGCTTTGGCGTGATCTTTCCGGAGATCGTGGGCGAGTCCGGCTTTGCCGAACAGCAGGCCACGCTGGACCTGATTGGGCAACTGGCGCCGCGCCTGGTGATTCCCGGGCATGGGGCACCCTTCACCGATGTGAAGGCCTCACTGGATGCGGCGCAGTCGCGCATCAAGTGGCTGGCGGCCGACCCCAAGCGCAATGCCGACAACGCCATGAAGGCGCTGCTGGCTTTCAAGCTGTTGGCCGCCCAGCGCATGACAGTGGCTGACATTGCGGACCTGTTTCGCAATAGTGCCATCACGCACAAGGTGCTCAGCGCCTACTACCCGGTTGACCCCGAGGCCATGGCCCACTTTGCGGCCGAGCAGATGGTGCGCCTGGGCCTGGCCGTTCGGGACGGTGAGGTGCTGAGCGTGCGGTCCTGATTACTTGCTCAGGACGGGCTTGCCGTCGGCAGACTTGATCTGCCCCCATTGCTTGTGGATGGCGGTGGTGACCGCTTCAGGCAGTGGCACGTAGTCCAGCTCGGTGGCCATCTTGCCACCATTGGCGTAGGCCCAGTCAAAGAACTTCAAAGCAGCACTGCCCTGTGCAGGCTTGTCCTGCACCTTGTGCATCAGAATGAAGGTGGCACCTGTGAGGGGCCAGGCATTGGCGCCGGGCTGGTTGGTCAGGATCTGATAGAACGATTTGGACCAATCAGCGCCAGCCGCAGCGGCTTTGAAGTTGGTGTCTTGCGGTTCAACAAAGCGGCCATCGTGGTTGGCCATCACCGCGTAAGACATTTTGTTTTGCTTGGCATAGGCAGACTCGACATAGCCAATGGAATTGGGCAGGCGCAGCACAAACGCGGACACGCCTTCATTGCCTTTGCCACCCGTGCCCAGAGGCCAGTTGACCGCAGTGCTTTCACCGACCTTGGTCTTCCACTCGGGGCTGACCTTGGAGAGGTAGTTGGTGAAGATGAAGGTGGTGCCTGAGCCATCGGCACGGCGAACCGGCGCGATCTGTGCATCGGGCAAGCTCAGGTCGCGATTGAGCGCCTTGATGGCCGGGTCGTTCCAGTGGGTGATCTTGCCCAAATAGATGTCAGCCAGGACGGGCCCGGTCAAGCGCAGCTGGCCGGGCTTGACGCCAGCAATGTTGACGACGGGCACAACCCCGCCGATCACGGTGGGGAACTGCAGCAGGCCTTCTTTGTTGAGTTCCTCATCAGTCAGCGGCATGTCCGAGGCACCAAAGTCCACGGTCTTGCCTTTGATCTGCTTGATGCCGGCGCCTGAGCCTACCGACTGGTAGTTCACCTGGATCTGGGTGGCTTTTTGATAAGCCGAGGCCCACTTGCTGTAGATCGGCGCGGGGAAGGAAGCACCTGCCCCGGTGATGTCCTGCGCGAAGGCAACGGGCGTTGCGGCGAACAGGGCCAGGGAGATCAGAGAACGGATGGAAACAGCTTGCGACATGATGCAAAAAAATGAGGGTGAAGATGTCATGAGTCTGATGTCCCAACATGACGGGACTGTGTCAGCGTGCATGACATCTTCATGCGCCACCCCAAGTGGGTGGCCTCATTCAATGCTTGTCTGCGTGCAGGAAGTCAACGCGGCGGTTCTGAGCCCAGCAAGACTCTTCATGGCAAGTGGCCTTGGGCTTTTCTTCACCAAAGCTGATGGACTCGATGCGCTCTTCGGGGGCGCCCAACAGACCCAGTGCCTTGCGCACGGCTTCAGCCCGCTTTTGGCCCAGGGCCAGGTTGTATTCGGCGCTGCCGCGTTCATCGGCATTGCCTTGCAAAGTCAGATGATCGGTCTTCTGGTCTTTGAGGAACTGGGCTTGCTGCTTGAGCATGTCGGTGTAGTCGGGTTTGACGGTGTAGTCGTCAAAGGCGAACATCACGCTCTTGCTGTTGAGATCCGTCTTTTGTTGGGCGACTTGGGCCGCCAGCTGATTGCCGTTCAGTTTGCTGGCATCCACTGCACCCGTTTGCGCGCCTTGAGAAGCGGTGTTGGTCGCATTGTGCTGCGCGGGCGCCGTTGTCGAGGGCGACTCAGCCGTCATCGGTTTGGTGGTGCTGCAAGCGGCCAGCAAAGACAAGATGGAGGCCATACCAATGAGAGAGGCACGCATGGTTTTCCTTATGATTGGAATTGAACTGCTGACATTGTGAACAGCAATACTTAGGCGAGACTTAAAACCCGCTGAGTCGGCGCAGGTGTTGCCATGCGCTGCGCAGTAAGCCAGAGTGCGCCACGGCTTGCTGGGCCACCAAAGGCCTTTCGGCATAAGGCTTGTGGTCCAGCATGGCCACGACTTTGCCAATCACCGCGCCTTTGGCAATGGGTGCGGTCAGGTGCGGATCCAGCTGCACGGAGGTGCTCAATGCCTGGGATTGGCCCCTGGGCAGCGTGAGCGACCAGTCCTGAGCCAAGCCAGCGGGCACCGAGTCGGCCAAGCCCCATTGCACCGGCGCGTTCGCCAGGACCTGGCCACCACGTACGGGCGTGGTTTCTTCAAATGCACTGAAGCCCCAGTTGAACAAGGCGCGGGTTTCGTCGGCGCGACCTTGCATGGAGTGGGAACCCATCAGCACCGAAATCAGGCGCATGCCATTGCGCTTGGCGGAGGCCGTCAAGCAATAGCCGGCTTCGTTCGTGTGGCCCGTCTTCAAGCCATCCACGCTGGGGTCGGTGTACAGCAAGGCATTGCGGTTACCTTGCTGGATGCCGTTGTACTTGAAGGTCTTTTCAGCGTAGAGGGGGTAGTAGTCGGCGCTGTCGTGGATGATGGCGCGAGCCAGGATGGCCAGATCCTGTGCCGAGGCGCGATGTGTCGGATCGGGCAGCCCCGTGGGGTTGGCGAAATGGGTGTGGACCATGCCCAGCCGTTTCGCCTCGTGGTTCATGAGGTCGGCAAAGCCGGCCTCCGAGCCAGCCAGGTGCTCGGCAATGGCCTTGGAGGCATCGTTGCCCGACTGGATGATGATGCCGCGCAGGATGTCCATCACGGAGGCACTGCCATGCAAGGGCAGGTACATGCAGGACTCCGTGCTGGAGCCGTGGCACCAGGCATTGAGACTGACCTGAACCTGATCGGTGGGCTTGAGTCGCCCAGCCCGCAGGGCTTGTTCGACGATGTAGCTGGTCATCATCTTGGTCAGCGACGCCGGTGGCAAGGGCTGCTCACCGTTGGACTGCGCCAGGATCTGGCCGGAGTCATAGTCCATCAGCACATAGGCGGTGCTGTCCAACTTCGGGGCAGGAATGGCTAGCGGTGTCGCTTGGGCCGAGAGGCTCAGGGAGGCCAGGATGCCAACGAGGGCGCCCCCGACGGAACGATGCAGAAAGAAGGTCATGGGAACAAACAACGTGGAGAACGGGGGGCGCAAACCGAGGTGGTGAGGTGCTGCGTCAGCCTGACGCTTTGGGGAACTTGACCTGCACGCGCAAACCGCCCAGTCGGGGCGACGCGTCAATGGAAATGGTGGCGCCATGCATGTCGGCGATGGCCTTGACGATGGCCAGCCCCAGCCCACTGCCTTCGGGATTGGCGCCGCTGAGCCGATAGAACCGATCCAGGACGCGCTCGCGGTCCGAGGAGGGGATACCGGGGCCAGAGTCCTCGACGGACAGAACGACTTCATCGGACGCTGCGGTCACGTCCAGATCGACCGTACCGCCTACGGGTGTGTACTTGATGCTGTTGTCGAGCAGGTTGCGCACCAGCACCCGCAAGGCCTCGCCATGGCCATGGATCAAGGCCATGTTGGCCCGGTAGACCCCCAGGTCGATCTGGCGGGTCTGCGCGGCCAGCAAGGTGTCGGTCAATGCCAGCAGGCCGACCTGGGCCAGGTCCACCGAGTCAAACTCGACGCCCGTGGCCAGACTGGCTTCCTGGCGTGCGAGGGCCAGCAATTGGTCGACCAGATGGGTGGCGCGCTCGATGCCCGATGTCAGGCGCTTGATGGCCAGCTCGCGGGTGTTGTCGTCCGTGGCCCGCTGCAGGCCCTGCACCTGGATCTTGAGCGCGGCCAGTGGCGAACGCAGTTCATGCGCCGCATCGGCGACGAAACTCTTTTGTGCATCAAATGCATGACGCACGCGGCCGAACAGCAAATTGAGCTCATGAATTAGGGGCCTGACTTCTTCGGGCAGGCCCACATCACTGATGGGGGACAAATCATCGGCCTTGCGCAAGGCCATTTGAGACCGCACCTTGGCCACTGGTGCCAAGGAGCGGCTGACCACCCACCACACCACCAGCATCAGGAGCGGTGCCATCAGGATACTAGGCCCGGTGGTGCGCATGGCCAGCGTTGTGGCCATGTCACGGCGCGCGGCCATGTCCTGTGCGACCTGGATGATTTGAGTCGGCGTGGTCACGGCATAGACGCGAAAGACCCGATCGTCCAGCGTCCTGACATTGGAAAAGCCGGGCTGGGCGGGTTGACGCAGCATCCGGTGTGCGGCGGATTGAAAAATGGGGACCCCTTGGGTGGTCCACATCTGCACGACAAAGTCTTCGTTGGCACGGTCGGGGTTGGGGGCCAGGCTGGCTTGGGTGGAGACCAGCGGGCTTGCTGAGCGCAGCGACAGGGCCATCTTCTGCATGTGGCGATCAAACAGAAGGTCGGCCTGTGACAGGGCCGTGCTGTACGCCGTGACGGCTTGAGTGAGGGCGGCCAAGGTGATGGCGCCCAGGAGGAAACCCAACAAGCGGGCTCGCAGAGAGTGAGACACCGGCGCGTTCATGCCCGGGGCACCATGTAGCCGACACCCCGCACGTTTTGAATCAGGTGCGCGCCCAGTTTTTTGCGCAGACCGTGGATGTAGACCTCCACCGCATTGCTCAGCACGCCGTCTTCCCAACCGAAAATCTTCTCTTCCAGTTGCGCGCGCGACAGGATGGCACCCGGACGGGCCAGCAGGGGTTCGAGCACGGCCCATTCGCGTGAGGACAGCACCACAGCCTGGCCATCCACCGAGACCTCGCGGGTGACCGGGTCAATGACCACGCCCATGTGTTCGTATTGGGAATCGGCACGACCCGCAGCACGGCGCAACAGGGCTCTGACGCGGGCGAGCAGTTCGCCCAGGTCATAGGGTTTGAGCACATAGTCGTCTCCACCCGCATCCAAGCCCTTGATCCGTTGATCGACGGAGTCACGTGCGGTGGCAATCAGCACGGGGGTGCGCAGCTTGGCTGCACGCAGGCTGCGCAAAACCTCCAGCCCATCTTTGCCGGGCAAGCCCAGATCCAGCAAGACCAGATCGTAGGATTCAGTTCGGCACAAGGCTTCGGCCTGCAGGCCATCCTTGACCCAGTCGACTGCATAGAGCTCGGCGCGCAGGATGTCCAGCACCGCTTCGCCAATCATTTGATCGTCTTCGACCAAAAGCAGTCGCATATCAAAGCCCCAACAGGAAGGGAGTGTTCATGCTGCCATGATGCCCTGCCCGACTTAGGTGAAACTTAAGTGGGGTTCAGCAAAGAGCCGTCTACTGGCGCAAGCCAAACGCCTGATCCAGCACACTGGCCCGCTGATCAATCGGAACGGTTTGTTGCTGCACTTTGCCAGCGTCCACGGTTTTAAGTGTCTCGCCGATCAGCATTTTGCGGCCTGTTGGTGTGTGCACGATGATCAAATGCTTTTGCACAAAAATCGCGTCAGGGTGCGTCGAGTTCAAATAGTTGGCGGGCGCGAAGTCGATCCACTCTTGCGGTGACAGGTTGAACTCGTACTGGTTCAACCACTGCCCTTCCGAGAAGGCTTGCAGCAAATGGTTGTCACTGCTTTGGGTCAGCTTGAACTGATCGTGGTCTTGCTGCACGGCCTGGCCACTGCGGTCCAGGCGCATGGGTTGGCGGATGCCGTAGCTGCCAAAGCCCAGGTCGACCAGCCATTGCACACCGTCGAGCGTGAGCACCAAGGCCATGTGTGTTTTGGGCCGGCGCACGGGATAGAACATGGGCCGGCAGGCGACGAATTGATAGGGCACGCCCAGGGCTTGCAGCGCCATCGCGAACAGACCGTTGACCTCATAGCAATAGCCACCCCGGGGATGGTTCACGATCTTGTCGACGATGTCTTCAGGCACCAGGGACACGACCTTGCCGGCTTGCACGTCCAGGTTCTCGAAGGGCACGGTCATGAGCTGGCGACGCATCATCTGAGCGACCGTTTCGATGTCGGGCCGGGCGGGGCCTTCGAAGCCGATGCGGCGCAGGTAAGACGAGAGTTCGAAATTGTGAGCGTGCATGAGGGGGCGATGCGCTGCGTGGTGAGTCAAGCCTGCCAAGCGAGCAGGTGGCCCGCAATGGGTTGGAGATTGTCTGTGCGCAGGGCCGTGGGGGTACAACTGAGCAAATCAAAGTGATGTGCCTGCTGTAACTCATTCAAATAGCTCAGGGCATGCGAATAGCGGCCGCAGGGCTGCAAGAAGTAGCGTCCATCGGGCTGGTCCAGCGACTCAACCGAGAAGTAGAGCTGACCTTGAGGCTTCAAGAGGCGCTTGGCCTGTTCGATCACGCCTTCCAATTGGCCAAGGTAGACGAAAACATCGGCGGCCACGATGAGGTCGTAGTGAGCGCTTGGCTCTGATCGCATCATGGTGTCCAAGTCGGCACAGACCAATCGGTGGTACACATTTTTGTGCGCGGCTTGCTCCAGCATCTTGGGTGACAGATCCACGCCAACCAGCTCTGATGCGTAGGGCTTGAGGACATCCCCGATCAACCCGGTTCCACACCCGAGGTCGAGGACCCGAAGGTCTTGACGCTGCCCCAAAGGGGACGCGGCAATGAACTCACCCAACTGGAGTGGGACTCGATAGCTCAGTTGATTGACCAGATGGGTTTCAAATGTGGCAGCGTAGTGATCAAAGATGCCTTTGACGTGGGCTTCAGGCGGACGCTCGACCTGCTCACCCGACAGGAGCTGCACGAGAAACTGCGCATCTTGATCGTCGGGGGTCAGGGCCACCTTGCGCCGATAGCATTGCAGGGCATCTGGCAGCAGTCCCTTCGTACGCAGCGCTTCGCCCAAATTGGCGTGGGCTTCAGCGAAGTCGGGCTGCAAGGCAATGGCGCGACGGTAGGCTGCCATGGCCTCATCGGTTTTGCCCAAGGCCTTCAAGGCGACCCCGATGTTGTTGTGCGCCTGCCAGTCGCGTGGGGACAGGGCAATGGCTTTTTTCATGGGCACCAGCGCTTCGTCCAGACGGCCCATTTGCTTGAGGACCGCCCCCAGCACCTTCCACGCCAGTGGGTGTTTGGGGAAGCGCTCGATCAACATCTGCGCCAAGGCCTCGGCTTCCGCAAACCGGTTGGCGGTGTACAGGTTCACCAGTGTTTGGCGTTCGAACTCGTTGGGCTCTTTTTGCTTGGCCTGGTTTTTGGATGACGGGCCGTTGCTGTCAATCGAGGGCGTGTTGGAAAAGATATGCTGACTCATCCGGGCTTCCTGGGCGCATGTTTAGGCCTCACTATAAAAGAGGCACAAACAGCGACAGGCAAACAGCGACCCAGGATCAGGGGGTGACGGAGAACACCCGCGAGCTGCCACTGAAGGCCGAGATGCTGCCCCACAGCGACTTCGCATCTCCGTAATGCACGATGCGGTAGGACCCCGCTGGGGTGCCCGCCGGGATGGCCCAGCTGATGTCCACCACCGATTCTGCGCCGAAGGTGCGGGTCCAGCGGTACTTGGTGCTCCAGTCGCCGTCGTCGGCCATGCTCACCCATTGGCTGCCCGTCCAGCGCTGCACCTCCAGGAAGGTGCCATTGCGGTGCAGGTTGTTTTTGGGGTGGGCGCTTTGGAAGCGCACGGCCACGGTGTCGCCCACCTTGTAGGCTACCGCAGCGTCTTGCAGCACCGAGCCGAATGACTTGCCCAGAGGGGGCAGGTCCATCACCACGCCAGTCTGGAAGTTCATCTGACAGCAGCTCAAGTCGCGGGGCTGCAAGGTGTTGACGACGACTGTGCCGTGGCTCATGGCCTGGGCCAGCTTGTCCAGCTCCTGCATGTAGGCCGGTTGGGTCCAAGGGCCGAACAGGGTGCTGCCGCCTTCATAGTCTTGCTCGG
>JAGWTE010000090.1 GCA_028869095.1 Burkholderiales bacterium | reverse complement strand
CCAGGCGGCGGTGGAGATGTATCCCCACATCCCCTTGGTGATGCACCAGGACCACGGCCAGTCGCCTGCGATCTGCCAAGGCGCGATCGACCTGGGCTTCGGTTCGGTGATGATGGACGGTTCCTTGAAGGAAGACGGCAAGACCCCAGCGTCCTTTGACTACAACGTGGAAGTGACCCGCAAGGTCGTCGAGATGGCGCACAAGGTGGGCGTGACCGTGGAAGGTGAACTGGGCTGCCTGGGTAACCTGGAAACCGGTGAAGCCGGCGAAGAAGACGGCGTGGGCGCCGAAGGCAAGCTGGACCACAGCCAGATGCTGACCGATCCTGAAGAAGCCGCCGTGTTCGTCAAGGCCACGCAACTGGACGCCCTGGCCATCGCCATTGGCACCAGCCACGGTGCTTACAAGTTCTCGCGCAAGCCCACGGGCGACATCCTGGCCATCAGCCGCGTCAAGGAAATCCACAAGCGCATCCCCAACACCCACTTGGTGATGCATGGCTCGTCGTCGGTGCCGCAAGACCTGCTGGCCATCATCAACCAGTACGGCGGCAAGATGAAGGAAACCTACGGCGTGCCCGTCGAGGAAATCCAGGAAGCCATCAAGTACGGCGTGCGCAAGATCAACATCGACACCGACATCCGTCTGGCCATGACCGGCGCGGTGCGCAAGTTCCTGGCTGAAAACCCCGACAAGTTCGATGCCCGCGAATGGCTCAAGCCAGCTCGCGAAGCGGCCAAGCAGATCTGCAAGCAACGCTACATCGAGTTCGGTTGCGAAGGCCAAGGCGCCAAGATCAAGGCTCTGTCCATCACTGAGATCGCCGCCATGTACGCCAGCGGCAAGCTGGCTCAAGTCGTGGCCTGATCGACTTTTTGCTTGATGCAAGCCGGCTGAGACGCAAGTCTGGCCGGCTTTTCCTTTTTGCTATTGTTTGACCGCTGTGCTTGGGCTGCCCGATGGGGGACGACCAAGGCACAATAACGCTTTTCCTGCGACGAGACGCTTTGCCATGACCTCTGCCTTGCACACCTCTGCTTTGACTTCTCTGCCTTTGCTCGCTCGCGGCAAGGTGCGTGACAACTACGCGGTGGGCAACGATCGCATCCTGATGGTGGCGTCCGATCGCATCAGCGCGTTTGACGTGATCATGGGCGAGCCCATTCCGGGCAAAGGCGCTTTGCTGACCAAGATGGCCCTGTTCTGGTTCGAGTTGCTCAAGGACGTGGCACCCAATCACCTGACCGGCGATGACCCCGTGAGCGTGGTCAAGCCCGAAGAGCTCGCGCAGGTGGAAGGCCGTGCCATGCTGGTCAAAAAGCTCAAGCCCTTGCCGGTCGAGGCCGTGGTGCGTGGTTACCTGGCCGGCAGCGGCTGGAAGGAATACCAGCACAACGGCGAGGTTTGCGGTGTCAAGTTGCCTGCAGGCCTGAAGAATGCCTCCAAGCTGCCTGAGCCCATCTTCACCCCTGCGACCAAGGCCGATGTGGGGGATCACGACGAGAACATCAGCTACGACAAGATGGTCGAGATCATTGGCGCAGACTTGGCGGCGCAGGTGCGTGACCTGGCCATCACGCTGTACAAGAAGGCGGCAGACTATGCCTTGACCAAGGGCATCATCATTGCGGACACCAAATTCGAGTTTGGTCTGGACGACAAAGGCACCTTGACGGTGATGGATGAGGTGCTGACCCCCGACTCTTCGCGTTTCTGGCCGGTTGAGGGCTATGAGGCGGCATTCAAAGCAGGGGCCAATCCGCCCAGCTACGACAAGCAATTTGTGCGTGACTGGTTGGAGCAAGCCACGGTCAACGGTCAACCGTGGGACAAGACCGCGCCGTCGCCGGCCCTGCCGCAAGACGTGATCGAAAAGACCGCTGCCAAATACCAAGAAGCTTTGGAGCGCTTGACGGGGGCTTGATCGGCAGCGAGCCCGCACTTGGAAAGATAAAAAAAGGCGCCGGTACAGGGCGCCTTTTTTGCTTGACCTCTGAGAGATCAGGCTTGGGTGCGTCGGCGGGAACTCAGTGACACGATGACGCCCACGCCAGCCAGTGCCAAGGCCAGTGATTCGGGTTCAGGGACGGGTGCGGTCACGGCAGAGATATCACCGCCGTAAGAGCCTTTGCCACCAAAGACAGAGCCGGTCACGGTCAGTGTGTAATGCCCACTGGTGAGATTGTCCAGAAAGAAGTTGATGGCGTATGTGCGTTCGTCACGTTCAAAAACTTCTGGTGTGATCAAGCTGCCGCCACTGATGGTGGCGTTGAAATTCTTGATCCCAAATGGCAGGCCGGCGGTAGAGTGCAAGCCCCCTTTGATCAAACCCGGATCAACCAGATCAAAGGTGTAGACATCCGTGAACGCGCCATTGAAAGGCGTGCTTCTCGAACCATGTGTGTTGCCAATGTCGATGCTGGTGTTGTCCAACTCGCCCAGGTAGCCGGGGCCTGCGGCGAAAGATGCCGTGGCCAGCACAGCCGTTGACGCGGCCAATGCGATGTTCAGTTTCATGACTGCTCCCAATTGAAGATGTCGGTGCGCTCATCCACACACAAATGGATGGTGGCCCGTGCGCGCATTTTAGAGCGGGCGGGCCGCCATCATCGGTTCGCGGGTGTAAGAATTCCTTCAAATAAACAGGGGATAAACGGCCCATATCTAGGGAGAGACAAGTCTGCTCTGGATGCGGTGCAATGCGCGCATGAACGATGCAATCAACAGCAGAGGAGGCGTGCCGACGTGGACACGCTTGGCCTTTTTGGGACGCATCTTGCGCGTGCTGGTGTTTCCCTTGGCGACGGTGTTGCTGGGGCACGTGGTTTTGTTCAATGTGGAGCAAGCACAAGAAGCCCTGCAGGCCATCATGGACGAGCCAGGCTTTTCTGCCGGCTTGATGTGGTTCGCTTGCGCGCATTTTCTGTGGAGTTTGAGTGCTTGGTATACCGCGCGTTTGTTGTTGTGCAAACGTTGGGTATCTTGCGGGGCCTCCTGGAGTGATCCGATTGGCCAGTGTGTGTCGGCTTCGTGGGCTCGGGCTTGGGTGACCTGGCTGCCGCGAGGTCTGGCGGTGGTGTCGGCGGTGCCCAGTGCGGCGGTGTTGTTTTCGCGAGGTCAATGGCGGCCAGCATGGGCCTTGACCGTGGGGGCCTTGGTGCTGCTGGTTGGCTTGGCTTTTCGCCGCCGCATCTGGATGCGAATGAGGGGCGGGCGGGCCTTGGCTTACATCGCTCAAGCAGGCGAGCAGTGGGAGCGCTTTGATCGCATCAGTGCGAGTGGGTGGCTGGTGCTGGTCGGCTTGAGCATCCTGCCCTGGTTGTTGGCGTTGTTTGGTGGCCTGGGTGGTCAGGCTCAGTTGAGCCTGATGGCGCGTCATATTGGCACCCCCGGGTTGGTGTTGCTGGGCTTGGCCTCTTACAACGTGGTGGGCACCCTGTTGCTGGTGTATGGACCCATGACCCGAGGGTGGGGCTCATGGGCCTGGGTGCCCGTGCTGTTCTGGCTGGTCTTTTCTGCCTTCAACGAGAACCACCTGATTGGCAAGCGGCTGGACGTGGATCCGCCCACTTCTGCGGCTGTGGCCCCGGATGCCGATCTTTCGCGGTGGTTGGCGCAACGCCGGGCAGAGGGGCGGCAGAACGATCCGATTTATCTGGTCGCCTTATCAGGCGGCGCATCCCGTGCGGCCTACTGGGGTGCCTATACCTTGGCTTGGCTGGACGATCAGCAGCGCGCGAGGCAGGGCGCCTTTTTGTCCGATGTCTATGCGCTGAGCGGTGTGTCGGGCGGGAGTCTGGGGGCCTCGACCTTGGTCGCAGCCTTGGCCAGTGCACGCGAGGCCACGCTCAGAGACGCGAACGCGGGGCCCACATCCCCGTTCTTGGCGGACTGGATGAGCGATGTGTTGACCCTGGATCATCTCTCGCCGGTGGTTCAGTCTTTGCTGTACCTGGATTTGATGGGGCGACTGTCGCCCGTGCCTCTGCTGAAACTGGATCGTTCACACGCCTTGGAGCGCACCTGGGAGCACGACACGCTGGATGCCGCATCAGCACGACAAGGCGCGCAAGGCATCCATGCTACCAACTGGTTTCGCCGGCCGATGGAGGCGCTCTACGACGCGGACACCGATGCCTGCAGGTCGCATCAAGGTGACGGACAAGGGGCGCCTTGCCTGTCCTTGCTGCCTCGCCTGATTCTCAACGCCACCTCCGCAGAAACGGGGGAGCCGGTCTTGCAGACCGCCTTGGCTTTGCGCGATCCCATGGCTTTGCATGTGCGCGATGCCGCCTTTGGCTTGCAGCACATGAGTTTGAGCGAAGCGGTGCACAACTCGGCGCGTTTCCCTTACCTGAGCCCGGCAGGGCAGGTGAGATCTGCCGATGGGGATCATGGGGTGGACTACTGGGTGGACGGGGGCTACTTTGAGAACTCAGGCGCGTGGGCTTTGCAGGTGTTGTTGCTGCGCTGGGCGCAGTCTCCACAATGGCACGCCCAGCCCCATGCCTGGGATGAGTTTTTGTCGCATGTGAGGGTCATTGTCTTCAGCAATGATCCTGTCACGGCTGACAGTCCGTCGTGGTTGCCGCCCGATGGCGTGTCGGACGTCAACTCACAGCGCCAGTTCCCCAAGCGGTCCACGTGGATGATGGAAGTGGTCGCTCCGGCTTTGGGTTTGTACGCCACGCGCACGGCTCGCGGTCAGGCTGAGACCTATCGCCTGGCCCATCTGTTGGCGCAGATGCGGGCACAAGCGGGGCTGCCGACCGAGCCCGCCGTCTATCAATTGCGCATGCCCTTGACCAGCGCGGAGACCCCGTCCATGAACTGGTTCATCAACCGGCGCTCCAGTTGTGTGTTGCGCTCTTATGTGCTGGATGCCGATCAGTGTCCGGCGGTGGGGGTGCCCCCGATGCCGCCCGATTGGCGCGCCGCATCGGGCTACCAGCGCTATCGCGCCGAGCTCACTCGTCTGATGGCAGAGCTTCGCGCGCAGCCTGCTGGGCCAGGGCTTCCGCCTCGGCCTCTTCAGGCGTTGCCATCCACTCCTTGAGGGCCATGGCGACGTCGCCCACGCCGATCTTCTTGAGCGCGGAGAAGAGCACGATGCCGACATCGGATTCATCGGTGGCGATCTCGGCCAAGACGTCCTGGGCCTTGCGCAGCGACTCAGCCGCTTCCTTGCGGTTGAGCTTGTCGGCCTTGGTCAGCAGCACCAGCAGCTTGACTTGACCACTGCGCACGCGCGGGGTCACGAATGCCAGCAACTGGCGGTCCAGGTCGGTGAAGCCGTGGCGCGAGTCGATCATGTGGACGACGGCGGTCAGGTTGCGACGCAACTCCAGGTAGCTGGCCATGACTTCTTGCCAGCGCAGCTTGGCCGAGCGTTCGACGGCGGCGTAGCCGTAGCCGGGCAAGTCAGTCCAGATCTGGTTAGGGGCGGCCTTGGGGCCCAGGTGGAACAAGTTGATGTGCTGGGTGCGACCGGGTGTCTTGGACGCGTAGGCCAGCTGGCGCTGTTGCGCAATCGTGTTGATGGCGGTGGATTTGCCGGCGTTGGATCGGCCCACGAAGGCGACTTCGGGCAATTCCGAGGCCACCAACTGGTTCAACTGGGCGGCGGTGGTCAAAAAGCGGGCGCTGTGGGCCCAACCCAACGCCTCTTTTTCCGGGGCGCTGGGGGGCGTTACCGTGGCTTTTTCAGGGCCAGAAGGGGTTTTGGTCGAAGCATTTGGCTTCGGTTTGATGTGGGGGGGCGTTTGGCGGCTCATGGGGCATTGTAAAATCTCTCTCGTTTGCCCAAATACAACCTAACCGTCCAATCGCCATGAAGCGTTTTTTGAACCTGATCGCCGTTGCATCGGTGGCCTTGTCCCTGTCGGGTCTGGCACAAGCCTCAGAAACCAAAGCCGCCAAGCCTGATCTGGCTGCCGGCGAAGCCAAGGCGACGACTGTGTGTAGCGCCTGCCACGCCGCAGATGGTTCGCGCGGCGCGCCCACCTACCCCATCCTGCAAGGCCAACACCCTGAGTACCTCGTCAAGCAATTGACCGAGTTCAAGGACGGCAAGCGCAAGAACCCCGTGATGGGTGGCATGGCCTCGACCTTGACCCCCGAAGACATGCAGAACGTGGCGGCGTTCTATGCCACCAAGAAGGCCAAGGACGGCGCAGCCAAGAACAAGGACTTGGTGGCCCTGGGCGAAAAGATCTACCGCGGTGGCATCGCCAAGAAGAGCGTTGCGGCTTGCGCCAGCTGCCACAGCCCCAACGGCGCCGGTATGCCTTCGCAATACCCTCGTCTGGCTGGTCAGCATGGTGACTACACCAAGGCTCAACTGACAGCCTTCCGCCAAGGCGATCGCACCAACAGCCCCCAGATGGTTAGCATTGCCGCCAACCTGAGCGACAAGGAAATCGAAGCCCTGGCTGACTACATCGCCGGTCTGCGCTGATCGCTGGATTTTTTAAAGAGCGTGCCTTGAACGTTTGGGCACCGAACCATCAAGGCGGGTGCCCCGATCAGGGGGCCCGCCTTTTTGCTTGGCTGACATGACAGTTGTGACTTCTCCGGCGCCAACAGGCCGCCCTCGCGCTCGACGCACGCACGTCTACGAGCTCTTGTCGTCGATGCGGTTTGCCATCGCTTTGTTGACGGTGATCTGCATCGTGTCGGCGATCGGGACCGTCATCAAACAGGGGGAGCCGCTGGTCAACTACGTGGATCAGTTCGGACCCTACTGGGCCGATGTGTTTGGCGCGCTGGGCTTGTATCGCATCTACAGCACGCCCTGGTTTTTGGTGATCCTGGCGTTTTTGGTGGTGTCGACCAGCCTGTGCATTGCGCGCAATACGCCCAAGATCCTGGTGGACCTGCGCACGCACAAAGAGCACGTCCGTGAGCGGGCGCTGGATGCCTTTCACCACAAGGCCTCGGGCCAGTTGGCCTTGCCTTTGGATCAGGCCGCAGAGCGTGTCGCCACAACCTTGAAGGGCGGTGGCTGGACGCAGAAGTCGCAGCGTCGTGCCGAGGCGGTCGGTGGGGCCGGCATCATGATCGGTGCGCGCCACGGGGCCGTGAACAAGCTGGGCTACATCGCGGCGCACAGCGCCATCGTGTTGATCTGCCTGGGTGGCTTGTTTGACGGTGATTTGATCGTCAAGGTGCAGGCCTGGATGCACGGCTTGCAACCGTTCCGTGGCGGCGAGGCCACCGAGCGCAGCCGTTTGAGCGATGCCAACCCGGCTTACCGTGCACAGTTGTTCGTGCCGGAAGGCCAGCGCACCAATTCGGCCGTCATCAGCCTGGACAAGGGCATGCTCTTGCAGCCTTTGCCCTTTGACATCGAACTCAAGAAGTTCACGGTGGACTACTACGCCACGGGCATGCCCAAGCGCTTCGCCAGTGACATCGTCATCCACGACCCCAAGCTGGACAAGCCCAAGGCCTTCACGGTAGAGGTGAACCACCCCGTGACCTATGGTGGCATCACGATCTTTCAGTCCAGTTTTGAAGATGGCGGCTCGGCGGTGCACCTCAAGCCCTTGTTCTTGAACGCTGCGCCCAATGCCCAGGCGCCTCTGGTGGATGCGGTTGTAGGTGGAGACGCGCAAAATTTGCCTGCCAACTGGTGGCAACGCAATGGGCAGGATGTCGGACCCATGGCGCTGGAAGTCACCGGTCTGCGCGTGATCAACGTGGAAGACCTGGCCCAGGCGCAAAGTGGCAACCCCGCCGTCAATGCGGCGAAGGCGGCCAACGATGCGCGTGGCGTGAACCTGGACGAGTTGAGCAAGCACCTGGGCTCGGGCGCCAAGGCACCGGGCGAGAAAAAGCTGATCAACATCGGCCCCTCGATCACCTACAAGCTGCGCGATGCAGCGGGCCAGGCGCGCGAGTATCAAAACTACATGGTGCCGGTGAATCTGGATGGCCTGTCCGTGTTCCTGCTGGGCGTGCGCGACACGCCGGCAGAGGGCTTCCGCTATTTGCGCGTGCCGGCAGATGACCAGTTGCAGATCAACGGGTGGTTGCGTTTGAAGCAAGCCTTGGGCGATGCCGCCGCGCGGCAAGAGGCGGCTCGTCGCTTTGCGGTGTCGGTGACCTCGCCTGACCATGCGCAACTGCGCGAGCAATTGAGCGTGTCCGCCTTGCGGGCTTTGGATCTGTTCTCGGGTGCCAAACGACCCGTGCCCGACGGCAGTGCCACTGCGGCGGCAGCAGCCAATGGCCCTTCCGGTGGCCTGATGGCGATCTCGAATTTCATCGAGGCGGTGGTGCCCCCGGCCGAGCGCGAGCACACCTCGGCCACGCTGATCCGCATCCTCAACGGCTCTTTGTTTGAGCTGCTCAACATCAGCCGCGAGCAAGCCGGGCTCAAGCCCCTCTTGGCCGACAACGATGCCGCACGGGCCTTCATGACCCAGTCGGTATTGTCCTTGTCGGACGCGGTGTTCTACCCCGTGCCGGTGATTCTGGCGCTCGATGGGTTTGAACAAAAGCAGGCCAGCGTGTTCCAAGTGACACGCACCCCAGGTCGCAACGTGGTCTATCTGGGTTGCTTGCTGCTGGTGGTCGGCGTTTTTGCGATGCTCTACATTCGGGAGCGTCGCCTGTGGGTGTGGATGCAAGATGATGGCCAAGGCGGCACGCGCCTCAAGATGGCCCTGTCGTCCACCCGGCATACGCTGGATATCGACCGAGAGTTTGAACAGCTTCGCGCAGTTTTGCTGCCAAGCCAAGGATGACGTGATGACAACGACGACACAAACCTTGCCCTCCCTTAAAAGCCAGGGCCGTTCGGCGGCCGACTGGTTGTTTGCCGCCGTGATGCTGTTGGTTGGCGCTTGGGCCTACCGAGCGCATGGCCAGGCCATGGACGTGTACGAGCTGGGGATCTTGGTCTGCGCCATTCCGGCCCTGATTTGCTTGGGCTGGACGTGGTCGCCCTTGCGCGTGTTGATGGTGGGCTCGGGCCTGGCGACCTGGCTGGCCATGGGCTTGTACATGCGTGCCACCGACGACTATGGCGCGGACCTGGCCAAGGGCGATCAGGTGTTTTGGCTCAAGTACCTGCTGTCCAGCCAAAGCGCGATCATGTGGATGAGTGTGTTGTTCTTCATGAGCACGCTGATGTACTGGCTGGGCGTGGTCACCCGCGGATCGACGCCGACACGGCTGGCATCCAAGCTGGCCTGGGCCGGTGTGTTCATGGCCTTGGTGGGCACGCTGGTGCGCTGGTTTGAAAGCCACCAGATTGCGCCTGACATTGGCCACATCCCCGTGAGCAATCTGTACGAAGTGTTCGTGCTGTTCTCGTGGTTGACGGCGCTGTTCTGGCTGTACTTTGAAGACCGTTTTGCCAAGCAGGGCCAGGCCCTGGGCGCGCTCGGTGCGTTTGTGATGCTGGTGGTCAGCGCGGCTGTGGGCTTCTTGCTCTGGTACGCCCTGGCGCGCGGCGCTAGCGAAATCCAACCCTTGGTGCCTGCCTTGCAAAGCTGGTGGATGAAGATCCACGTGCCGGCCAACTTCGTGGGCTACGGCACCTTTGCCTTGTCGGCCATGGTGGCGCTGGCGTACCTGCTCAAGACCGAGCAGCCTCGCACCTTGTGGATCGGCCTGGTGGCTTTGCCGGCCGTGTTCATCGCCCTGCCTTTGCTGGGCTTTGGCGTGCTGGGCAACTTGTCTGCTGACAACATGGTGGCGGTGACCAAGGCGGGGCGTTTGATTGGCGGCTTGATCGGGGTGTTCACGCTGATGATCCTGGCCCGAGACTGGATCAACCCGCTGACTCCGCCAGCCGAAGTGGCCGATGACGTGATGTACAAGGCCATTGCCATGGGCTTTGCCTTCTTCACCATTGCCACCATCTTGGGTGCTTTCTGGGCGGCTGAGGCCTGGGGTGGCTATTGGAGCTGGGACCCCAAAGAGACCTGGGCCCTGATCGTGTGGTTGAACTACGCGGCCTGGTTGCACATGCGTTTGATGAAGGGCCTGCGTGGTGTGTTTGCTGCTTGGTGGGCCTTGGTCGGCCTGGTGGTCACCACCTTTGCTTTCTTGGGCGTGAACATGTTCCTGTCGGGCTTGCACTCATACGGCCAGCTTTGATCGGGTGGTGATGGCCCCCTGGCTCACCCCGGAGATCTTGGCGCGCCTGCGCAGCGGGCCTTGGTTTGGTCACATCAGTGCCGAGCTGGAGTCGGACTTGCTGGCGCTGGGCGCACCCAAGCGCCTGCAGTCAGGTGAGCATCTGTTTTTTCGGGGCGACCCGGCCGACGGTTTGTATGCCGTGCTGGACGGCTGTTTGCGCATTTCAGGGGTGACCGAAGCGGGCAAAGAAGCCATCCTGTCCCTGATTGATGCGCCCAACTGGTTTGGCGAGATCGCCTTGTTCGACGGCTTGCCCCGCACGCATAACGCCGTCGCAGAGGGCGCCACGCGCTTGTTGCATGTGCCCGCCGTGGGCTTGACGCGGTTGCTGCAAGCCAAACCCCACCATTGGCGTGACCTGGGCGTTTTGATGGCCCTGCGCCTGCGCCTGGTCCTCATCGGCATGGAAGACATGGCCCTGCTGCCGGCTGAAGGGCGTTTGGCGCGGCGCCTGGTCTGGTTGGTCGAGACCTCGTCCATGGGACAAGGGCCGGGCCCCTGCGTGGTGCCGATTAGCCAGGCCCAGTTGGGCATGATGTTGTCGCTGTCGCGGCAGACCACCAATCAGATTTTGCAGACCCTGCAGGACCAGGGCGTGCTGCGCGTGGCCTATGGCCGCATCGAGATTTTGGATCGGGCGCAGTTGATGCAATTGGCCGGGGTCTCGCAAGGTGAGCGCCAGGTGCTGTCGCAAATGCAGGTGAGCAGCGGGATGCCGAATCGGGACTGAGGCGGTGGTGTTTGAG
Organism: Burkholderiales bacterium; assembly: GCA_028869095.1. Lineage (GTDB taxonomy): Bacteria > Pseudomonadota > Gammaproteobacteria > Burkholderiales > Burkholderiaceae_C > Aquabacterium. Next base: position 90 of record JAGWTE010000090.1, on the reverse strand, counting down.
GGGGGCTGAGGGGCGTTGGGCCAACCGTGCTCGCGGCTCGTCTTTCAAGTTTGCGCCCAAGCGGCCGATATCCGGCCATGCTCTATGTTT
>JAGWTE010000089.1 GCA_028869095.1 Burkholderiales bacterium | reverse complement strand
TCACGGCGGTCACCCAGACGGCCGGCAGGGGCCGCCAGGGGCGCCAATGGAGCGCCCAGGCCGGTGACAGCCTGACCTTCTCCTTAGGCCTGCCCTTGCGCCTGGATCAGATTCCGGGCGGCGGCAGCGCCTTGTCCCTGGCCGTGGGCTTGGCCCTGGCGTCGTCGATTGACGCGGCCTTGGCCCAACTGGACTACCCGGCGCCCCTCACGCAATTGAAATGGCCCAACGACCTGTGGTGGCACCAGCGCAAGCTGGGCGGCATCCTGATCGAAGCCACCAGCGCCCCCGGCCTGCCTGCCGACCAACGCTGGGTGGTCATCGGCGTGGGGATCAATGTGCGCCCCGCATCAGCGCAGGCTCAGTCCGCCTGCCTGCAAGAGCACTGGCCCGACACGGCTGCCGCCTTGACCCCGGGCCAAGTCTGGTCCTGGATTGCGCCCGACCTGATCCGGGCCGTGCTGCGCTTTGAGCAAACTGGTTTTGCCCCCTTGGTGGCGGCCTATCAAGCCCGCGATGCCCTGTTCGGTCAACAAGTGGATCTGTGGACCCGCCCTGGCACCGCCGACCTGAGCACCCAAACGCCCAGCCAGAGCGGCCAGGCGCGAGGCGTCAACGAGCACGGCGCGCTGCTCGTGCATACTGGCGACCAGATCCAAACATGGACCACAGGTGACGTCAGCGTCCGCCTGCAAACCCCTTAACGCCCACACCCCTCATGCTGCGCTCCCTGGTGCTCGTTTTGCTGCTGGTCAATGCAGCCTTCTATGCCTGGACCCACGGCTGGCTCAACAGCTTCACCGGCGTGCAACCGGATGCCCAGCACGAGCCCCAACGCCTGACCCAGCAAGTGCACCCGGACAAGTTGATTTTGGTGGCCAGCGGTGCCAGCGTCCCCTCGGCCGCCACCGTCACACCGCCTGCGGCCAATGAGCCCACCGTGTGCCTGGAAGCGGGGCCTTTTGACTCTGCCGAAGGCGCCCAGGCCAGCGAAGCCGTCCGCGCCGCTCAACTGCCCTCTGGCGGCTGGACCAGCGACACAGTGGCCTTCCCCGGCGAATGGCTGGTCTACATGGGCCCCTACCCCGACCCCGACATGTACGCCCGCAAAGTCAGCGAGCTCAAGCGCATGCGCAACGTCACACTGGAAGAAATCCAGAGCCCGCCCGCACTGGCCCATGGCCTCTCCCTGGGCCGCTTCAACCGCCAGGATGAGGCCGTGGCCGCACTGGATACCTGGCGCACACGCGGGGTCCGCACGGCCCGCGTCGTGGCATCTCGCCCGCCGATGGAGCTTCAAGTGATCCGGGTGCCGCGCGCCACGACCAAGATGCAGGTCACGCTGGGCGGCATCAAGCTGCCCGCAGGCAAAGCATTTACCGCTTGCCACCCCCAATAAGCGTCAACCACATCAACATGGCCAGCACGGCCAGGCTGGAAGGGTCCATCGCCCCGCCGCCTCCGCCGCCGCCACCACCACTGCCTGAAGAGGACGGCGAAGAACCGCTCCAGCCCGCCGTCGTCCCGTTCGGGTGCGCGCCCAACTGGTCTAACGCATAGTGGACCGCACCCAACGCATCCAGGCGCCCCGCGCCACAACTGGCTGTATCGCAATAACACTGGGCCATGGCCACGCCCGCTGCGCAGGTCGGCAAATCACGCATCGACAGTGAGGCCCCATCCGTGCGAGACAGATGCGGCAAGGCCGTGCTGGTGAGCCCCGTGACCAACTCATCCACCGACAGGTAAGGATCGACCGCGAGCATCAGCGCGGCCACCCCCGCCACAGTTGGGGCCGCAAAGCTGGTCCCAGCCATACCAGCGGGGATATCGCCATTGAGGTCCGGCCTGGTCGTACCTGAGTTGGAGAGCGTCACGATCGCGTGATCATCAAAATCTCCCCCAGCCACCGCCAGACCGGCGTAGTGGGCTGAGTCCACCAAATTGGCGTAACTGGCCTTGAAGCCCTGCTCATGGAGCGCCGTCACCGCCAACACCCCGGGGCAGCTAGCCGGCCGAGTGGGCTGCGCATTGCCCACGGGCACCTCACCATTGCCCGCCGACGCCACCACCAGCACCCCATGCGAGCGCAAGGTGCTCAGGGTCTGCCGGTACAACCAGGCCGCATCATGGACACCGGTGTCATCGCACGAGCCACTGCCACCAAAACTCAAGTTGATGATGCGAGCGGGATGCGAATTGGGCGTGGGTGAGCCTTGGAAAGCAAGGCCAGCGGCCCAGAGCATGCCCTCGACGATGTCGCTGACAGCCGCCCCACAAATCCCCGCCACCCGAACCGGCAACACCACCGGCCCCGACAAAGGCGCCAAGATGCCGCCGCCATCGATGTTGTTGTCGGTGTTGGCAGCCAACATGCTGGACACGGCCAGGCCATGCCAATTGCTGTCGTGAACCGAACAATCGCCATAGAGCTGGGGGTTGGCCGCCTTCTCACCCGCCGTCAACCAGTCGCCAGGATCTTGTGGATTGCTGTCACGGCCATCCCCGTCCCGGTCGTACTCCACCTCCGAGACGAAGTCATAGCCAGGCCAAAAGCGCCCGACCAAGTCCGGGCTCGGCAACACACCCGAATCCAGCACGGCCACCACCACCTGCGACAGAGCTTGTGTTTCCAAAGCATGCCAGGCAGCGGGAAAGCCAGCCACGCCCAAGCGCCCCGCATCACGCGGCTGCAACCAGGTTTGCCAAGCGAACCAAGGGTCCGAGCCGGCAACCGCCCCAGCGGGCTTTTCGATGACGTTGGGGATGGCCCATTCCACCTCGGGGTCACGCCGCAAACGCTCAGCCTGCGCTTGCGCTTGCGCCAAGGGAATGGGTTGCCCGGCCCTCAACACATGGGCGGCAAACGCCGTGGGGCGATGCTCAAGGTACGGCAAATGATGGCGCAGTGCCATGCCGGTCAGGCGCATATCGGCCCGGGTGGCAGAGGCAAAAGTCAAACGGGAGGCTTGATCCCGATGCGGCGTTTGCACACCGCCCTCGTCTTTGAGCTTGACGATGACCCCATTGGCCCACGCGGCCTCGGCCCGGGCCGCAGTCACCCACAAGCAGCCAAGCAGCACCAGGCCAATCAGCCTCAGCCACGATGACAGCCAACTCTTACGCAAGATCCTTGGACTCATAACCCTGTTAAACACCGCGTGCGCAAAGGGCACGATCCGAGCCGCGCATTATCAAGGCAAGAGCCCGCTCTTACTGCAGTTGCAGGGATGAGGACACCAACTGTTTCGACTCAGGCTTGCCTGCCAGATGAAAAGACCTGACGGCCCAATACGCCATCATCCCCAGCACCAAGATGCCGGTGTGAACCATCTTGGAGAACTCGGCATAGTCGTATTGGTGCGACAAGTCATCGACCGCCAAGGCCGCACGAATGGACGCCTGCCCCACCTGCACCAAGAGGAACATGGCCACCAAGGCCATCAGGCCATCCATTTGCTTGCGCCAATAGCCGAACACCAACGGTGCACACATCAACACCGCCGCCGCCAGCCAAGACTTGAGCAACACCATCAACACCGCCCCACCGATGGAGCGAGAGGCATCACCCAAATACGCTGCGGCCAAGTCCAAATGCTTGAGCAAATACACAGCCACAGGTGAATCAGCCGCCCCATACAGATCGAACAGGCCATAACGCGCAGCCACCAGCAACACAGCCGCCAAGGCCAGCCCTGCGCGCCGCTGAAACTCCACCGGGCGCCAAGAGAAGAACACCATCGCGACCCAGGCAAACGCCATGAATGACACGGCGTGCAATGGCGAGGTCATGGTCAACAACAGACAGGTCATGCCCACGGCCACACTCGGATAGGCCCGCCGCGAAGCCCGATAGCGGTTGTACAGGCCCAACATGATCACCGCGCCGGCCAACAAGGCGGCGTACAGTGCCCAGCCCTGCCATTGCCTGCCCCACCAGAAAGCCAGCGTCGGCACAACCGGCAGCCAGGCCCATGGCGTCAGCCCCCGTGCGTGAATCGTGAACCCCACCAGGCCCAGCATCAGGATGCTGGCCAGCACCCTCTGGTGCGCATCGGCCAAGGCACTAAGGTTCAACGCAGAAAACGGGAACAACAACAAGGCCACTGCAATGCCCGATAGCAACCACCACCGCTGCCCCGGGGCGCCGCGCCCAGGCTGCTTGCGCTCCATCCAGATCAAGGCAGCCACGGTCACAACCGCCATAGGCAAACCGATGCCATAGCGCAAATGCATGCTCTCCCCCAACTGGGACCACAGCACGGTGCCGATCGAGAAATAGGCCATGCTACCGAGCCAGCCCACCCAGCGTGAGGTGGATTGCCACCCAGCGTCCCAGACCCACACCACCATCAAGACGCAGCCCATCAGGCCGGCCATGTTCACGGGATAAAGCACCGTGGTGAGCAAGTACATCAGGACCACAAACAGCACTTGATGTTCATGCCAGTAATGGGCCACCTTGTGACGATGCCGCCAGATCCACGCCAGCGCCATTGCGGCCAACAAGGCCCCCAGCGCCAACCCGATCCACAAGCCCGGACTGCGCGTTTTGACGGCGTTCTTGACCTCCGCCACAAAAGCCACGCGCAGGCCAAACAAGGCCTCGACCGCGAGCAACAACACGAGCCAGGCCCCATACATGCGCCCCGACCACCAAGCCGATTGCAAACGTCCCGGCCATGCCACCAGCCCAATCAAGCCCGCAGCCACAAAGGTCAAGGCCACAAAGACCCAATCGGCCAAATAGGTGTGGCGCCGAGGACCTGCGTCGGGCTCGATATCAGAGAACGTTTCGCGCAACTTGGGCACGATCTGCTCCGCCTCCTGGTTCGACACCCAAGCAAAGTTGGGATCGTCAAACCGATTGGGAAACGGTGTACTCGCTTGCGTGAACAACTCAGGCCGCTCTTTCACACTGGGCTTTTGCAGCAGGCTGTGAAAGTAGGCGGTCAACAAGGTGCGGCCTCGCTCCACCTTGGGCATGTCAATCGCATCGACCGCCGGCAAGGCCACCGCATCTTTGGGCGCATTGAGGTCCAACAAAGCCGCAATCGTGGCGGGCATGTCGGCCGCGTTCATCTCAAAGCGCGCGCCTTTGACAATGCCTTGGCCCCACATCAGCACCGGCACCTGCCGGTAGATCGTGTCACTGCCTCCATGGCCACCACGCAGGTCATTGCCATGGTCAGACGTCAGGATCACCGTGGTGCCGGGGCGCAGGATGTCTTTGAGGAAGACATCCAAGGCCTGATCCCAATGGTGGATCACCTCGGCATACTCGGGCCGCTCGGTGCCATACAAATGGGCCGCCACATCGGTTTCGGTGATGTGCACCACGCTCAAGGTAGGCGGTTGATCAGACAGCAAGGCCGCCCGAGCGTGCGCCATGCCCTCCAGGTCTTCTTCTCGAAACTGGGGGCCATGCCCCGTTTCCCGGAAGTTGCCCGTGCCGCGATTGCCATACAACGAGACCCAGGCCGGGCCGCCATGGAAGGACACCCGCTCACCGCGCGCCACCACGTCGTCAAAAATGGTCCAGCCTTTGTAGGCCGACGAAGACACCAAACCGATGGCCCCCAACCCGCTGACCGGTACGCCCGTGCTCAGGGTCAGGATGCCCTGCATGGTGCCCGTCTGACGCGGCGCCCACAACACGCCCGACGCACCGTCGTGGATGCGCTGACGCATTCGAGGCATCAAGACGGGATCCTCGATCACACGCAGCGCCCAGGAGTCGAGCACCACCAGCACCACACGGTCCGTGCGGCGCTGATCCACGAGGTTGTAGGACTCTGTCTTCTGCGAAAGCGACTGCTGGTACAGGCGGTTGGCATCAAAGGCCAAGTGCCCCAACAGCATCAGACAGATCAAAAAGCAAAACCAAAATTTCCGACCCATCGCACATTCTTAGCGGAAAACAAAAAAGCCCCCGAAGGGGCTTTTCAGAAAGTCCGGGAAACCAGGACCTACTTCACGTAATCACTTGGCGATGACGCGGGCCATTTCCAGGCACTTGTTCGAATAACCCCATTCGTTGTCGTACCAGGCCACAACCTTCACGAAGGTCTTGTCCAAAGCGATACCGGCTTCGGCATCGAACACCGAGGTGCAAGGCTCACCACGGAAGTCGGTGGCCACCACCTTGTCTTCGGTGTAACCCAGCACGCCCTTCATGGCACCTTGCGAGGCGGCCTTCATAGCGGCGCAGATGTCGTCGTACGAAGCTTCTTTGTTCAGCTCAACGGTCAGGTCCACGACGGACACGTCAGAGGTGGGCACGCGGAAAGACATGCCGGTCAGCTTCTTGTTCAACTCAGGAATCACCACGCCCACGGCCTTGGCAGCGCCGGTGCTGGAGGGGATGATGTTTTCCAGGATGCCACGGCCACCGCGCCAGTCTTTGTTCGATGGACCGTCCACGGTCTTTTGCGTGGCGGTGGCAGCGTGCACGGTGGTCATCAGGCCGCGCTTGATGCCGAAGGTGTCGTTCAACACCTTGGCCACAGGGGCCAGGCAGTTGGTGGTGCACGAAGCGTTGGAGATGATGGCTTGACCGGCGTAGGTCTTGTCGTTCACGCCGTAGACGAACATGGGGGTGTCGTCCTTGGAAGGGGCCGACATGATCACCTTCTTGGCGCCAGCCTTGATGTGGGCTTCAGCGGTTTCCTTGGTCAGGAACAGACCGGTCGATTCGATCACGACGTCAGCGCCGACTTCGTCCCACTTCAATTCAGCGGGGTTCTTGACGGCGGTCAAACGGATGCTCTTGCCATTGACCACCAAGGTGTTGCCGTCCACCGACACGTCGCCCTTGAAACGGCCATGCACGCTGTCGTACTTCAGCATGTAAGCCAGATAGTCAGGCTCCAGCAAGTCGTTGATGCCGACGATTTCAATGTCGTTGGCGAAGTTTTGCACAGCAGCGCGGAACACCATGCGACCGATACGGCCAAAGCCGTTGATACCAACCTTGATGGTCATGACGAGATCCTCAGTAAGACAAGAAACAACGTGAACACAAATTCAATGCAAGACGCCAGCGGCGATCAGCGACGATGCTTGGCCAGACCCAAAGCCACCTTCACGGTATCGACCACGTTCTGAGTGGTGAAACCGAAGTGCTTGAACAGGTCGCCAGCAGGAGCCGATTCGCCATAGGTGTCGATGCCAACCACGGCCGCGACGCCATACTTCCACCAGAAGTCCGTGACGCCGGCTTCCACCGCAATGCGGGGCAGACCGACGGGCAGCACACTCTTCTTGTAGTCCAGCGGCTGGCGGTCGAACACATTGGTCGAAGGCATGGACACCACACGCACCGGCACGCCTTGCTTGGCCAATTCGGCTTGGGCGTGCATGGCCAGTTGGACTTCCGAACCGGTCGCGATGATCACGGCCACGGGCTTTTTCTTCAACCCCACTTCTGAGGGTTCGGCCAAAACATATGCGCCTTGCGTGATGACATCCGCATCTTGCTTGGGGGCATAAGGCAGGTTTTGACGCGACAAGAGCAAAGCGCTGGGGCGATTCTTGTTGGCCAGGGCCATGGTCCAGGCCACGGCGGTTTCGGTCGTATCGGCAGGACGCCACACGTCCAGGCCAGGGATCAGGCGCAGGCTGGCTGCATGTTCGATCGACTGGTGAGTCGGGCCGTCTTCGCCCAGTCCGATGGAGTCGTGGGTGAACACATGCACCACGCGCTGCTTCATCAGCGCGGCCATGCGGATGGCATTGCGGCTGTAGTCGCTGAAGGTCAGGAAGGTGCCGGCATAAGGAATGAAGCCACCGTGCAGGGCCACGCCGTTCATGACGGCAGCCATGCCGAACTCGCGCACACCGTAGTTGATGTGGCGACCAGGCTTGCCCTCGGTCATCACGACCTTGCCTTCGTCATCGACACGGAAAGCGTGCGTGCTCTTGGTGTTGGTCAGGTTCGAGCCGGTCAAGTCGGCGCTGCCGCCCAGCATTTCGGGCACAGCGGCGGTGAAGAACTCCAGCGCAATCTGGCTGGCCTTGCGGCTGGCCACGGTCTCGGCCTTGTCGTGCGCAGAGGCCACGGCTTGCACGGCGATCTCGGCAAAATTCTCAGGCAACTCACCGGCCATGCGGCGCGTGAACTCGGCAGCCAGTTCAGGGAAGGCAGCCTTGTAAGCGTCAAAGCGCTGGTTCCAGTCCGTCACCAACAGGTCGCCATCGGCCTTGGCATCCCAGTCTGCATAAACTTCTTCAGGGATCACGAAGGGGTCATGCGGCCAACCCAGCGCTTCGCGGGTCAGCTTGATCTCGTCGCCACCCAAAGGCTCGCCGTGGGCCTTGGCCGTGTTGGCGCGGTTGGGCGAACCCTTGCCGATGGCCGTCTTGCAGACGATCAGCGTGGGCTTGTCTTGGCTCAACTTGGCGCTGGCAATGGCACCGTCGATGTCGTCCACATCGTGGCCGTCGACCATGTCGATCACATTCCAGCCGTAGGCTTGGAAACGCTTGGGCGTGTCGTCTACGAACCAAGGCGCCACTTGACCGTCGATGGAAATGCCGTTGTCATCGTACAAAGCGATCAGCTTGTTCAGCTTCCAGGCGCCAGCCAAAGCGGCGGCTTCGTGGCTGATGCCTTCCATCATGCAACCGTCGCCCAAGAAGGCGTAGGTGTAGTGGTTCACGATGGCGTGGCCGTCGCGGTTGAACTCGGCGGCCAATTGCTTTTCAGCCAGCGCCATGCCCACGGCATTGGCAATGCCTTGGCCCAGAGGACCGGTGGTGGTTTCAACGCCCGTGGTGATGCCCACTTCAGGGTGACCGGGCGTCTTGCTGTGCAGCTTGCGGAACTGCTTGATGTCGTCGATGGACAACTCGTAGCCCGACAGGTGCAGCAAAGCGTAGATCAACATCGACGCATGGCCGTTGGACAACACGAAACGATCACGATCCGCCCACTGAGGCTGCGCAGGGTGGTGGCGCAGGTGGCGGCCCCACAAGGCCACTGCCATATCGGCCATGCCCATGGGGGCACCTGGGTGACCAGAGTTGGCTTGCTGGACGGCATCCATAGCCAGCGCACGGATGGCGTTGGCCATGGCGGTGATGTTCTTGGTGGTGTCGGACATGGTGGGAGGGGCTGTTGCGGGAAAACGGGGATTTTAGCTTGCTGATTTGGCGCAAATTTGCCAGCTTCCCTGCAACTCGATTGCCGCACCACCATGCGGCCGACTAGCTCAATGTCCCTCTTGAGTAAATCATTGACTAACTTTCATGCGTTGAGGGGCAACGTGGCTAACGGCAGAAACAGTGTCAATGGTGTCTCGGGCAGCGCGATGAAACCGTGGTGGCCATAGAACGCTGCGGCGGTCTCGTCCTTGGCATCGACCACCAGGGCATAGGCCGCAATCTCCGAGCGTGCGGCCCGTGTGAGGGCATCGCCCAGCAGCGCGCCGCCCAGGCCTTGCCCTTTGAATGCCTGATCAACAGCCAGGCGCCCCATGCGCACCGTGGGCACAGCGCGATAACGAGGCAACTTCTTGATGGCCTCAGGCGGCAACTCGGTCAAAGGCACGCTGGCTGCCGCAAGCGTGTAATACCCGGCAATGCGTTGATCATCGCTCAAGGCCACGAAACAGGTGGCCACACGGCGGCGCATGTCCTGAGTGACTTGCTCACGGAAGTAGCGATCCAGTGCGGGCGCGCCGCAGTCGAAGGTTGAGCGATCGTGCGAGACATCCAATAACGCCGGCCGAAACGGGGCGCGGCTCATTCTTCGTCAGTGCGCAGGAGCTTGCTGCGGCGGGCCATAGCCCGCTTCAAGGCTGGTTGAGGTTTGGGGGGCGACAGCAGTGCATCGGCAAAGCACTGTTGATCGGCCATTGACAGGCGGATAACTTCGGCTTGTTCGACGGCGCGCTGGGCAGCGTCTTGGACGGCAGCCACAACGAAATCAGTCATGGTGCGTCCTTGCAGTTCTGCGGCGCGCTTGAGCAGGCCGTGCAGGTCGGTACTGATACGGGCTTCGAGTCGGGCAGTCAGTGCGCTAGATCGCATAGTAAGCCTCCTTGTGCAAAGTGTACGGCAATTTGCCGTATTAATGCAACTTTCGGCGAGTACTTCTGTCAACGCACAGGTCAGAAAACGCATTTTGGGGTTGGCAAAGTCGCTCCCAGCGACAGCACGCAAACTCCAGTCTGATCCTGAATGCGAATTTGCTGACACCGCAGTGGTTGAGCGCATCATCGTCTTGATTGAACAGCGCTGCGAACTGACGACTCGACGACTCACCGCCCCTGCCGCCGATAGCGAGGCAGCCACCGCACCCTCCTCTTGAGCGGGGCAACGACGGGGTTTTAGCTTGTGCACGCAGGCAAAAAGGACAGCCCCGACTTCACGCTGAAGTTGCCCCGCCATGATCATGACTTCTTCGTCAAGAGATTCGGCTCACGCATGTTCAGGACATCAGCAGGCCGTCATCCAGCAGGTGTTGGACGATGTCAGCTTGCCGAATGTCGCGCCGTCGTTTGGCCTCAGGACGATGCTCTGCATTGGCGGCCATCCACCGCTTGAATTCGATGAATGGCCCAGGGGCAATGGTGCGCATGAGCGTCATGCGGCCAGTCGCTGAAATCACCACATGCTCAAAACGAGGGGCGTTGGTCAGCACTGAAGCCCTAACAGCTTGCACGGGCCAAAGGTCGTCTTCATCGTCTGAGAATCGAAACGGATGTGGGTCGTCACTCTCTGGCTGGCGGCGCAGGAAGTCCACCTCGAAGCCCTTGGCGTTGATCGCCGTCTCGTTTTGGTGGTCCTTACGCTGAAACGTGGCGTCAGCCTTTTGCAGCACTCGCAATAGCGAGGAGTCCAGCTTGCCCAAGTCGGTCAGAAAGCGCACACGCTTGCGAGCGCCCCACAACAGATCCACGTCTTGTGTGGCCAAAGCCCCCTGCACGATGCGCACGCCTGCCGCTGTTTCATAGGCATATAAGGCATGGGTGCCCACCACGGTGAAGTGCTCACCCAGTCCGGCGTTTTCCAAAGTTTGAAGCACAGACACCACCATCGACGGCACGCGCCCAGCCTTGAGGGCCTTGTTCATG
>JAGWTE010000088.1 GCA_028869095.1 Burkholderiales bacterium | reverse complement strand
TGTGGGGCATGAACCTGCAGCAAATCAAAAACCCGCATTTGATCTTTCCCGGTCAGGTGCTGTACTTGGACAAGTCCAACGGCACGGCGCGTCTGCGCGTGGCCGAGCAAGTGGGCGTGACGGCCGGGCCCAATGGCACGGTCAAGCTGTCGCCGCGTGTGCGTGAAGGCTCGCTGGACGACGCCATCACCACGGTGCCGGTGCACCTGCTGGAATCGTTCTTCAACGAGGCCGTGATCTTTGACGGCAGCGACGAGTTGCTGCGTGCGCCCCGTGTGGTGGCCACGCAAGAGGGCCGCGTGATGTTGTCGCGTGGCGAGACGGCTTATGTGCGAGGCGACATCGGTGGTCGCCGCGACTGGCGTCTGTTCCGCGAACCCAAGCCCCTGCGCGACCCGACCACCCATGAAGTGCTGGGTTATGAAGCCGCGTATGTGGGCACGCTCGAATTGATGAAGGAAGGACTGGAAGGCACGGGGGCCGATGGCCAGCCGGTGGTCATTCCGTCGACCTTCTCGGTGTCGTCCATCCGTCAGGAAGCGTCGGTGGGAGATCGCCTGTCGCCGGTGCCTCCGCGCGAATTCGACAACCTGGTGCCGCATGGGCCCAAACAAGATATCGCTGGCCAGATCGTGTCGATTTATGGCGAGTCCCTGACGGCTGGCCAAAATCAGATCGTGGCACTGAACCGTGGCGCCAGTGAGGGCGTGGACCGGGGGCAGGTGCTGGCACTGTGGCGCGATGGCGCCGCAGCCAAGGACAAGCTGACCGGTCAGATGATGAAGCTGCCGGACGAGCGTCACGGCCTGCTGTTCGTCTTCCGCGTGTTCAATCACATGTCTTATGCCTTGATCCTGAACGTGCAGGAACCCGTCAAACCGGGGGATCGCTTCACCCAGCCTTGAGTGGGTGATCGGGTGTAGGCTATCGCCCGATGGATCGAGATGAACTGAGTGCCTGGTTGCGCCTGGTGCTGACCCCGCGCATTGGGCCGGGGACAGCACGGCAACTGCTGGCGGCCTTGGCCTCACCGCAGGCCGTTTTTGAGGCCAGCCCCCAAACCTTGTTGAGCATCGTGCCGGCGCGCGAGGCCAAGGCTTTGGCGTCCGCGCCCGAGGGGCTGGATGAACAGGTCGAGTTGACGCTGGCCTGGTTGAACGAGGGGCAGACCGGCGAGCCTGCTGGCAGCCCGGTCGAGCGAGCTTTGCTGACCCTGGCGGACTCCCGTTATCCCGCGAGTTTGTTGCAGACGGCCGATCCGCCCTTGCTGCTGTTTGCGCAAGGCCGGCTGGACCTGCTGACCCGCCCGGCGGTGGCCGTGGTGGGCAGTCGCAACCCGACGGCGCAAGGCAAGGACAACGCTCATGCCTTTGCCAAGGCGTTGAGCCAGGCTGGGGTGACGGTGGTGTCCGGTCTGGCGCAAGGGGTGGATGGGGCCGCGCATGAAGGTGCCCTGGATGCTGCCTCGGATCAGTCCAGTGCGGGCAGCACCATTGCCGTGGTGGGCACGGGGCTGGACCGGGTCTATCCGCGGGCCCACTTGGCTCTGGCCCATCGCATTGCGGCTCAGGGCTTGATGCTCAGCGAGTTCTTGCTGGGCACACCGCCCATGCCGGGCAACTTCCCCAAACGCAATCGCATCGTGGCGGGGCTCGCGCGCGGCACCTTGGTGGTGGAGGCGGCGGTGCAGTCGGGCTCTTTGATCACCGCTCGCCTGGCGGGCGAGATGGGCCGCGAGGTCCTGGCCATTCCGGGCTCGATCCATTCGCCGCAAGCACGCGGCTGCCATGCGTTGATCAAGCAAGGCGCCAAGTTGGTGGAGACCGCGCAGGACGTGCTCGAAGAGTTGCACTTGGATTCGGTGGCCTTGCCCGCGCTTGGTGGCGTTGGCTTGGCCGATGTCGCCGACGCCGTTGAAGGCGCCGGGCATGCGGATCCGGTCCTGTCGGTCATGGGCTTTGATCCCGTCAGCCAAGAGGCCTTGTCGGCCCGCACGGGCATGGGGCCGGCCGATCTGGGGGCCAAGTTGCTGGAATTGGAATTGACCGGGCAGGTGGCCCGTTTGCCGGGACAGTTGTTCCAGCGCATGGGACTAGGCTGAAAGATGACGATGCAGATCAAATGGCTGGGCCGCCAAGTGCCTTACGCGCCCACCTACGAGGCCATGGCCGCCTTCACCGCCGCGCGCCAGAGCGACACGCCCGACGAGTTGTGGGTGTGCGAACACCCGCCCGTCTTCACCCAAGGCTTGGCCGGCAAGGCCGACCACGTCCTGTTCAACCCCGAGGGCCCGAACCACATCCCCGTGGTGCAGACCAATCGCGGCGGGCAGGTGACGTATCACGGGCCCGGGCAGGTGGTGGCCTATCCCCTGGTGGATTTGAAGCGCCAGGGCATCTACGTCAAAGAGTATGTCTACCGCATCGAGCAGGCCATCATCAAGACGCTGGAAGCCTTGGGCGTGACGGGGCATCGGGTGGGGGGAGCCCCTGGTATCTACGTTAAATTGGACGACCCTTGTGGTCACAGCGCCTTGACCGAGCCCCGTGATCCGCGCGATCCTTTCAAGGGCCTGGGCAAGGTGGCGGCGCTGGGCATCAAAGTCAGCCAGCACTGCACCTATCACGGGGTGGCGCTGAACGTGGCGATGGATTTGTCGCCCTACGAGCGCATCAACCCCTGTGGTTATGCGGGGATGCGCACCATTGACCTGGCCACGATCGGGGTGAATGTGGCCTGGGAAGAGGTTGCGGCAGAGTTGGCACGCCGGCTGGAAAGCTATCTGACGCCTTGATGGCGGCGTGGGTGGGCGCGCCGTGGGGCAGCAGGATCGTCTACAGTGTCGGTTTTGGGCGGCCGGTTTGATGCCCCCGAGGTTTTGACATGTCTGACGCAACTCCCCCACAGTCCCCCGCCGCATCGGATGCGGGCGCGGCCTACGATCCCACCGCCAAGCAAAAGGCCCAGGCCAAGACCGCGCGCATCCCCATCAAGATCGTGCCGATGGAGGAGGTGCTGCGCAAGCCCGAGTGGATTCGCGTCAAGGCGGGCTCACCCAGCACGCGCTTTTACGAGATCAAGAACATCCTGCGCGAGCACAAGCTGCACACCGTGTGCGAAGAGGCCTCGTGCCCCAACATTGGTGAATGCTTTGGCCACGGCACGGCCACCTTCATGATCATGGGCGACAAGTGCACGCGCCGTTGTCCCTTCTGCGACGTGGGGCACGGCCGTCCTGACCCGCTGGATGTGAACGAGCCCGCCAACCTGGCCAAGACCATTGCGGCGCTCAAGCTCAAGTACGTGGTGATCACCAGCGTGGACCGCGATGACCTGCGCGACGGTGGGGCCGGGCATTTTGTCCAATGCATCCAGCAGATCCGCGAGCAGTCGCCCGCCACCCGCATCGAGATCCTGGTGCCTGACTTTCGCGGCCGCGACGAGCGCGCCCTGGAGATCCTCAAAGCCGCGCCGCCCGATGTGATGAACCACAACCTGGAGACCGCGCCACGCCTGTACAAAGAGGCGCGCCCAGGCAGCGACTACCAGTTCAGCCTGAACCTGCTCAAGAAGTTCAAGGCCTTGCACCCGGACATCCCGACCAAGAGCGGCATCATGGTCGGCTTGGGCGAGACCGATGAAGAGGTGCTGCAGGTCATGCGCGACATGCGTGCCCATGACATCGACATGATCACCATCGGGCAGTATCTGGCCCCATCGGGCCACCACCTGCCGGTGCGCCGCTACGTCCACCCCGAGACCTTCAAGATGTTTGAGGAAGAAGCCAAGAAGATGGGCTTCACGCACGCGGCAGTGGGTGCCATGGTGCGCTCGTCTTACCATGCGGACCAACAGGCCGCCCAGGCGGGCGTGGGTGTGGGCCCTCAGTCATAAGCGAGCGCGGGGCTGAACGCGCCGCTATTTGCGCACCACCTTGACCTTGTTGTTCACCTTGGCTGCTTGAACGTAGCCAATGGCTTCAGGGGTGGTGGCGACGTACTGCAGCACGGCATCATCATCTTCCAGCATCGCCGGGGGTTGAAGTCCTCCGGTGAAGACTTGGCGTGCCCATAATTTGCGCACGTCCTTGTCTGACTTGTTCAAGACCTTGAGGTGAAACTCTTCTGCGGTCGCCGCCTGCTTCTGGTCAACGGGGGTGGCTGCGGCGCCACCTGGAAAGGTCTTCAACTGCCCCAGGAACAATTTGGAGATGGCATCGTCATCAATGGCCGCCTTGTTGCTGGGGTGCACGATCACGACGACATCGGCCAGGGCCGGGGTCTGCGTCAGCAGCAACGTTGACAAGGATGTCAGGGCAAAGCTGGCAGCGGCCGTCAGGCGCACCGATGCGCGCCACAGTTGTGTGGATGGCTTGGACATGGTCTGGCTCCTTGTTCAAAAGACCGTGTCGTAAGACACCGAGATGAGTTTGGAACTCCCTACAAAGCCGGGCGCCGTGTCCGGGCCGGACAAGTCCTTGAAGTGGTCGAGCTGGATTTTGATGTCGCTGTTGGTGTTGATGTCGTAGCGCAGGCTCAGTGAGACGCCTTTGTCTGCCTGCACCGCATCGGGCGTGAAGCTGTTGTGCTCGCCATAGCGAGACACCGTCAACATGGGGGTGAAGTCACCCAGGTGGTAGCCCGCCGCCATCATGTAGGCGCGCGAGCGGTAGCTGTAGCTGCTGCGATCGAAGACGCTGTACTCAGAGCGGAACAGCCAGTCGTTGTAGTCGATGTTGAGTGCGGCACCGTAGATGTGCTGGCGCTCGGCCGATCGGTTGCGGTCGGGGGCCGGGGTGACCTGTGTGCGCACGCCATCGGTCTTGTCCCATTGCTGCACATTGGATGTGATGTAGTTGAAGCGCAAGGTCAGCCAGTCGCGGGTCAACTCCAGGTCGGCACCCATGATGTTCTTCCAGGACACGTCCTGCGGGCTGGCGTAGTAGATGGTGCTGTAGCGGTTGTTCTTGGTGTTCTCGCCCCCGGCAAACACATTGGATTTGGCGGCCCAGCCCCCCCAGTTGCCACGGTAGGTGGCGTTGGCGCCGTTGTAGTTGACGATTTCCCAGCCGTACAGATCGGTGGGCAGGCGGGTCCAGTAAAAGGCGTAGCCCACGTCCTGGAACTCGGAGTAGAAGTACAGCGGCAAGCGTTTGCGGCCGGCTTGCAAGGTCCAGCTGGGAGTGAGCTCGTAGGACAGGTAAGCCCATTCCAGGTCGGTCTTGACGCCGTTCACACCTCGGCCCACCACCTGGCCCGTGGCCGACAGGGTGGGGGTGAGCTTGTAGGTGCCTTGCAGCCCCACTTTGCTTTCTTGTCCGACCGACCAGTGGGGGCCATACAGGGCGCCTTGGCCATAGTCCGCAATGAAGCAGGGGCAGTGGTAGTCATTGACGTTGTCATGCTGCGTCCCGCCGATGACCTTGCCCGCTGTGGCGGTGGCAAAGCCTGAATAGCTGAAGTCTGCTGCCTGACTCCAATGGATCAGGCTCAGCAAGCCCAGCGAGATGGCCGCATGGCGGGCGGGGTGAAACGGGCTCGAACGCATGGACGGGTCCTCGGTGTGGTTTGTGGGGTCTTGGGGGCGCCATGGCGAGCAGCAGGCAGGGCCGCCCCCGAAGGTTTCTCTGACACCATTTCGGTGCGTTTGCTGTTTCCTTGAGCGACTTGCGCGTGATGTCGGCAATAAAAAAGGCCCCGAAGGGCCTTGGCGGTCGATTTGCGGTGGGTGCTTACTTGAACCAGCTGCGAATGCGCTGCCACAGCTTCTTGAAGAAGCCGGCTTCTTCCACGGGCTCCAGCGCCACCAGGGGCTGTTCGCCAAAGGTCTGACCGTCCAGCGAGACCAGCACCTTGCCCAACACCGCACCCTTGGCAATCGGTGCGGTGATGTTGGGGTTGAGTTGCAGCACGGACTTGACCGCGCTGGCTTGGCCGCGGGGGATGGTGGCCACGAACTCTTGGGTCACGCCGGCATTGACCTCGTCCACCTTGCCAAAGCGCACCGGGGCCTTGACCAGGCTGGTGTTGGTGGCAATGGGCTTGACGTCTTCCCAGGTGGCAAAACCCCAGTTGAACAGGGCGCGGGTCTGGTCCGCACGGTCTTGCATGCTCTTGGTGCCCATGACCACCGAGATCAGTCGCATCCCGTTGCGCTTGGCCGAGGCGGTCAGGCAAAAGCCGGCTTCGGCGGTGTGGCCGGTTTTCAGGCCATCGACCGTCGGGTCGGTGTACAGCAGGGCGTTGCGGTTGCCTTGCTTGATGCCGTTGAACTTGAAGTCTTTTTCGGCATAGATGGGGTAGTAGTCCGAGCTGTCGCGGATGATGGCGCGGGCCAGCAGGGCCAGGTCATTGGCCGACGCCTTGTGGGCCGGATCGGGCAAGCCGGTGGCGTTGACGAAGTGGGTGTTCTTCATCCCCAGGCGGGTGGCTTCGTTGTTCATCAAGCCTGCGAACGACGATTCGGTGCCCGCCAGGTGTTCGGCCACGGCCTTGGAGGCGTCATTGCCCGATTGGATGATGATGCCGCGCAGCATGTCCATGACGGAGGCCGTACTGTTGAGCGGCAGGTACATGCAGGACTCGGCATTGGTGCCACGGCACCAGGCGTTTTCACTGACGCGCACCTGATCGGTGGGCTTGAGGCGACCGGCTTTCAGGGCCTGCTCGACGATGTAGCTGGTCATCATCTTGGTCAGCGAGGCCGGTGGCAAGGGCTGTTGTGCGTTGCTTTCAGACAGGATGCGACCGGAGTCGAAGTCCATCAACACGTAGGCGGTGTTGTCCAGGGCGGGGGGCGCAGCGACGGCCACGGCAGACCAGGCCGCGGCGGGGGCGACCAGGGCCGCGGCGAGGGCCAGGGCCAAGGGGCTCAGTTTCTTCATGTTCGATTCTCAATGGTTCGGTGTTGGGCGGCGTGCGGGACGCGGGCCAAGAAGGCGACTATACGTCCGAAGAACCCGTTATCGTCGAGCAACAGGGGTATCCGTCTGTCTTGCGCAAAATCAAGTCGACCCTGACACTGGTCAGCAAAAGCACAAAAAATCCAAACGGGAAAGGGTGAGCGCATGAGGCAGATTTCCTTGCGGGTGCTGTTGCCCTTGTTTGGCGTGCTCATGATGTTGGTGGTGGGGGCGTCACTGGCGTTCACCTTGCACCAGCGCCAGCACATGCTGACGCAGGACTCTCGCGCAGCTTTGCTTGCAGACGTGGCCCGACTGGCGCAATTGGCTGAGTTGGGCGGGGATGCTGCCCCGTCGTTCCTGGCTTCGGGCGTGACGCAGTTGGCCAACCGTTCGCCTGTTCGGGCGGTGATCCTGCTGGCCGATCGCGGCAATGTCTTGATGGCCAACGATCGCGCCTGGCATGGCCAGGGAGTGCAAGAGGTCTGGCCCCAGCTGGATCTGCCTCGGGTGACGCGGGTTGCCCTGACGCAGCAACCGGACTGGCAACTCAGCCAGGACGAAAACCACATGGATGCCATCCAGTCGTTTGCCTTGCCCGTCAGTGGGGGCGAGGGACCGGGTTCGCGGCGGGGGCTGGCGTACATCGCGTATGACCTTCGGGATGCCCGGCAACAGGTGCAGTACGACGAGATGATGGAGCGGGTGCCGGATCTGGTGGGCTTGATGGGCTTGATGGGGCTGATGGCCTGGTTGATGGGGCGGTATGTCACTCGGCCGCTGGGGCACTTGGGGCAGGTGGCCACGGCTTTGAGGTCGGGGCAATGGGATGTCCCGATCCCTCAAAATGGCTTGGATGAGATCAACCGGTTGGGCGCAGGGTTTGAGGCCTTGCGCCAGGAGTTGGAGGCCACCTGGCGTGCCATGCCGGACTTGATGTTCGAGCTCGATGGCGAGGGGCGTTATCTGCGGGTGGAGGCCCGCCGCTCCGAGTTGCTGGTGCTGGACGTGGCCCACCTCATCGGCCGGACGGTGCGTGAGGTGATGCCGGAGTCTGCGGCGCAGACGGTGTTGCAGGCTTTGGCCGATGCCAGTCAGTACGGTGGGGTATGGGGGCGAGAGTTGGTGCTGGATGTGCCGGCCGGGCGGCGGTGGTTTGAGATTTCTGTGGCGCGCAAGGCCTCGCCGCAACAAAGTCATGCCACGTTTGTCGTCATCTCCCGCGACATCACCGAGCGCAAACAGGCGGAAGAGGGGTTGCTGCAGCTCAACGATGACCTGGAGCGGCGCGTGGCGCATCGCACGGCGGAATTGTTGGCAGCCAAGAACGAGGCCGAGCGCGCCAACCAAAGCAAGAGCGAGTTCCTGTCACGGATGAGCCATGAGCTACGCACGCCGCTCAATGCGGTGCTGGGTTTCGGGCAGTTGCTGGAGCTGTCCGTGCGGGATCCCTTGCTGGTCGGGCATGTGCGGCAGATCCTGCATGGCGGCAAACACCTGCTGGATTTGATCAACGAGGTGCTGGATTTGGCGCGGGTTGAATCAGGTCAGATGACCGTCAGCCTGGAGCCCGTTTCGGTGGATGAGTTGATCCTGGAGTGCCGGGATCTGGTCCGCCCGCAGGCCGAGGCCCAAGGGGTGTTGCTGCGCGTGGTGCGGTGTGACCCACACTGGCAAGTGATGGCCGATCGGATCCGGCTCAAGCAGGTATTGCTGAACCTGTTGTCCAATGCCATCAAATACAACCACCCCGGTGGTGAAGTCAATGTGTGTGGGGTGTCAGAGGCCGTCGCTTTGACCGTGCGCATCAGTGACACGGGCGCAGGCTTGACGCAGGTGCAGCAGGAGCGGCTGTTTGTGCCCTTCGAGCGTCTGGACGCAGATCTGCGTCACATCGAAGGAACGGGCATTGGCTTGGCTTTGAGCAAGCGCCTGGTTGACTTGATGGGCGGCGGCATTGGGGTGGACAGTCAGCAGGGCATTGGCAGCACGTTTTGGGTGAAGCTGCCGCTGGCGCAAGGCCTGCCGTCGCCCTCAGTGGCCCCTTGTGTGCAGGCAGGCAGTGCGGCGCCCAGGGGTACCCACGCCGATGTCTTGCCATGCGAGCGCACCGTTTTGTGCATTGAAGACAACCCCAATAACCTGCGCTTGATTGAAGGCGTGTTGGGCATGTTGCCGGGCGTGCGCATGATCAGTGCCATGGCGCCGGGCCTGGGGCTGGATTTGGCTCGCACCCATCTACCCGACTTGATCTTGCTGGACATCAATTTGCCGGACATGGATGGGTATGCCGTGATGCAGTGCTTGCGGGAACACCCCTCGACACAGCCCATCCCGGTGGTGGCCGTCAGTGCCAACGCGATGCACCAGGACCTGGCTCGCGGGCGTGCCGCTGGCTTTGTCGACTACGTCACCAAGCCCATCGACGTGGGGCACCTGATGCGTCTGGTGGACGAGTTAACCCGCAAGCGGCTGCGATCAGGCGGCTGATTCGGGCCTGAGCTTGGCCGCCTTGCGGCGAGCAAAGTCAATGCTGGCTTCAAAGATCATCAGTGAATTGCGCAGCACATCTTCCAGCGGGGCCTTGCATTTGTCGGCCACCCACTGCGAGGCAATGTGGTTGTTGGCGCCCACCAAGCCATCGGCGATGTACAGCGTGTTCAAGCCCAATTTGTCCAGACCGGGGAACTGCTGGTCCATCACGCCGGTGATCAGGTGTGCAAAGTCCTGGTTGGTTTTGGATGTGTGCAGGTACATCAACTCGCCCACCGTGAAGGCGTCGATCAGCATGACGCGGGCCCGGTGCGGGTCTTCGCGAATGAATTCGTAAAACGTGCGCAAGCCCGCGGCGGCCAGCTTCTCTGGCACAGGGTCGCAATGCGCCAGCGACATCACCGTGGCCTGCATCAGCTGTTTGCTCACGGAGGTGTAGACCGCCCGGAACAGGTCTTCCATCCCGTCGAAGGATTCGTAAAAGTAGCGCGAGGTCAGTTGCGCCTGCTTGCACACGTCGCGCACGGTGGATTGGTGAAAGCCTTTTTCGCCAAACACGGCCAGTCCGGCCTCCACCAGGCGCTGCTTGCGCTGGCGTTGGCGTTCGTCGGAGTCGATGCCCCCATATCGGCGGCCCGTATTCCCCGCATTAGCGGGGGAGGAGGGGTTAACCCTATTTTTGGAAACAGGCATTGTCAGATACTATTTTGAAACAGGCTGTTGTCAGATCATGCCTGAAAAGTACGGCATCTTGCCTCACGTTTGTGCCCCCCGCCAACGTGGTTAACGCCACCCAACGTTGAAGAACCTCATGAAAGACTTCAAGAACAAAGTTGCTGCGATCACCGGTGCCGCTTCTGGCATGGGGCGCACCCTGGCCTTGAATTTGGCCAGCCGGGGCTGCCATCTGGCTTTGAGCGATGTCAACTCGGCCGGTTTGGCTGAGACCGCGCAGATGGCGGGCAAGCTGGGCGTCAAGGTCACCACGGCGGCGGTCAACGTGGCCGACCGCGAGCAGATGAACGCCTGGGCCGATCAGGTGGTCCAAGACCATGGCAAGGTCAACCTGATCTTCAACAACGCCGGCGTGGCCTTGGGCGCCACGGTGGAATGCGTCAAGCCCGAAGACTTCGAGTGGATCATGGGCATCAACTTCTGGGGCGTGGTGTGGGGCACCAAGGCCTTCTTGCCGCACCTCAAGGCGGCGGGCGAGGGGCACATCGTCAACACCTCCAGCCTGTTCGGGCTGCTGTCTGTGCCCAGCCAAGGCACCTACAACGCCAGCAAGTTTGCGGTGCGCGGCTTCACCGAGGCCTTGCGTCAAGAACTGGACATCGACAACTGCGGTGTCAGCGCCACCTGTGTGCACCCCGGTGGCATTCGCACCAACATCGCGATGGCCGCCCGCATTGATCCGGACATGGCCGCAAAGACGGGGGTGGACACCGAAGCCTCTCGCAAGCGCTTTGACAAGATGCTCAACACCACCACGGCTGACAGCGCAGCCAAGCAGATCCTGCGCGCGGTGGAGGGCAACAAGCGACGCGTGTTGGTGGGCCCGGATGCCAAGTTCCTGGACAAGGTGGTGCGGCTCTTCGGATCGCGCTATCAGCCCTTGACCACGATGTTTGCCAAGAAAACCATGATGGGTTGAACCATGAGCACAGCTGCAGCGAAACGTTCTCCGCGCCG
>JAGWTE010000087.1 GCA_028869095.1 Burkholderiales bacterium | reverse complement strand
AAAAGATCAGCCCGCGCCACTTCGGCGTGGTCGGCTACGCGGCTCTGGCGTGTGAAACCCTGGCCGACGCCTTGTTGCGGCTGGAGCGCTATCACGCCTCGGTTTACGACGCGAACCTGGCCCAACTGCGGGTGACGCCAGAAGGGGTCAGCGTGGAGTGGGGCGTGTCTCGTGGCAAGCCCGGCGCCCTGGTCGACGAGACGGCGATTGCTTCTGTGGTGCAACTGGCGCGGGACGTCACGGGCCGGTACTGGCCCATCACCGAGGTCACCTTTGTCAACCCCAAACCAGCCGACGTCACGCCCTATGAGGACTTCTTTGGCGGGGTGGTGCGTTTCGATCAGCCGGTGACGCGTCTGGTCATTGATGCGGCCTACCTGGCCTTGCCCGTTCGCAAGGTGGACCCGGCCTTGTTGGCTGATCTGGACCAGCAGGCGCAAGCTTTGCTCAGTCGTGTGTCAGCGGTGCCCGCGGCGGTGGATGAATGGCGTCGTGCCTTGATCACCTTGATCCGCGAGGGGCGAGCGACTTTGGCCAATCTGTCAGAGTTACATCACACCAGCGCACGCAGCCTGCAGCGTCGCCTGGCCGAACACGGCATGAGCTTTCAGGGCTTGCTGGACGAGACCCGGTTTCAATTGGCCAAGAGCTATTTGATGGACTCGTCCCTGGACTTGGTTGAGATGGCGCTGTTGCTGGGCTATTCAGAGCAAAGCGCGTTCACGCGGGCTTTCCGAAGCTGGACCGGTATGGCGCCTGCGCAATGGCGCAAGCAACAACAGCAGCAAGCGCTGGGATCGGAGTTGGCATGAGCGCCTCCTTGCCTTTGCCGCCCACCGATTTGGTGCGCAATGGACGGGCTCAGGATGGCCGCTACGCGGGCTTGATGAGTCGGCTGGACTGGTCGGGCCTGCAAACGGCCCAGGCCAAGGGCAGGCTTTGGCAGCGCTTGCATCACAAGCGTTGGCAGTATGTGGGGATCGGGTCGCAAGACGTGTTTGTGGGGCTGGCCATTGTCAGCTTGGGCTGGTGTCAAACGGCATTTGCCTACGTGTTTGATCGGCGTCGGCGCCAGGTGTTGGTGGACTGGAGTGCTGACGGCTTGCCAGGTTTGAATGGTGCGGTGTCGGACGCGCCGGTGGTGGGCTCGCATGCCTGGTTCAAGAGCCTGGGGTCGTCTTTGTCGATCCGGCATGAGCCCGATGGCGGTTTGCACGTGAAGGTGCAAGCGGGGGGCATTTACCTGCAGGCGAGCCTGGCTTTGGACGGTGCTCCGCCGTTCTTGTTGGCAGTGGGGCCCATTGCGCATGGCGCGTCGCATGCCACCCAAAAGTCCCCAGGGCTGGCGGTGAAGGGCTGGCTGGAGGTCGCCGGTCAACGCCACGAGTTGGACAACGCGGTGGGGTGCCTGGATAGCTCCAACGGCCTGTTGGCGCGAGACACGTCCTGGCGTTGGGCCTGTGCCCACGGTCAGGGTGTGGGCTTCAACTTGCAGGATGGCTATTTTGGCGATTGCGAGAATGCCTTGTGGCTAGACGGGGCCTTGATTCCTTTGGGACGGGCCGTGTTTGATTTCGATCCTCACCAGCCCTTGAAGCCTTGGCGTGTGTGCACGGACGACGGCTTGCTGGACTTGACCTTCCGGCCGGAAGGCGCGCGTCAGGCTGATCGCGACTTGTGGGTGGCGGCCAGCCACTATGTGCAACCCGTGGGCACGTTCCATGGTGTTGTCAGAGCAGCACCCGGTGCCCATGGGCGTCAGGTGGAGGGCTTGCTGGGCGTCACCGAGGACCACCGCTCGCGTTGGTGAGGCGGTTGCCGCGCCCATCTGGCGAGCCATTGGGGCCAAGGCCTGTATCGGGCTTTTACAAATCGGCATAGTCCGAACGGATCATGGCTTACAGCAGGGCGCAACAATGCCCGTGCAGCATCAAGGCATGTCTGAAGCCATGCACTCCCTCCCTTCTGTGCCTCTCAAAGATGCGGCGCGAGCCGGTCTGGTGTTGTTGTCACTGGTCTTGAGTGGTGTGATCGATTACGTCACCGGCTACGAAGTGTCGGTGTTCCTGCTGTATGTGGCGCCCGTTGCCTTGGGGACCCGGTTCTTTGGCGTCCATACAGGGGTGGGTGTGGCCCTGGTGTCCACCGTCGTGTGGATGGCCGTGGATCATTGGACGGGCCATCAATACAGCCATACCTGGATCTGGTACGTGAACGCCGCCAACCGGATGATCTGTTTTGTCTTGGCCGTTTGGGCAATCAGCTATTTTGAGTCTCGCCAGCAGCGCCTCAAGCAGCGCTTGAGCGCGTTCACGGGCCCCATTCCGGTCTGCACGCAATGCCACCGGCTGAGTGCCAATGATGGCTATTGGTGGGAAGTCGATGGCTACTTGAAGGAATTCGGTGGCGCCCAACCCCAGCACAAAGTTTGCCCAGATTGTGCGCGCCATGCCTATGCCCGTGGCGGCTACTGCGAGACCGCCGAGCAAGGTCGTTGATATATGTCGTTTCGAATTCTCCACTGCATCTCGTCGGTCAACCCCAAGAAGGGCGGCCCGATTGAAGGCATCAAGCAGCTGTCAGCCATCAACAAGAGGCATGGTCACACCGTTGAGGTTGTGACCCTGGACAACCCCGACGATCCTTGGGTCAAAGACTTCCCTCTGCCTTGCCATGCGATGGGGCCCACCTACGTGGGGGCCTATGCGTATTCGCCACGTCTGGTGCCCTGGCTCAAGGCCAATGCGCATCGGTATGACGCGGTCATCGTCAATGGGATCTGGCAGTACCACGTGCATGGGGTATGGCGCGCCTTGCATCGCTCGTCGACGCCGTACTTTGTCTTCACCCACGGCATGCTGGACCCCTGGTTCAAGCGCACCTACCCGCTCAAGCATTTGAAGAAGTGGTTGTTCTGGCCCTGGGCGGAATACCGTGCCTTGCGCGACGCCACGGCGGTGATGTTTACCTGTGAGGATGAGCGGCGCCTGGCCCGCCAATCCTTCTGGCTCTATCGTTGCGATGAATTTGTGGTGAGCTATGGAACCAGCGCGCCACCTGAGCGAATGGATATCCAGCGGCAGGCGTTTTTGGATCAGTTTCCTGCGCTGGCCGACAAGCGTTGTCTGCTGTTTCTGGGCCGTGTGCACGAGAAAAAAGGGCCCGATCTGTTGTTCAAGGCTTTTGCCAATGTCAAGGCCCGCAGGCCTGATCTCGTGGGCAATGTGCAGATCGTGATGGCTGGGCCGGCCGAGGATGCCTATGGCCAGAGCATCCAGAAGCTGGCCTGCAAGCTGGGCTTGCAAGACCAAACCACCTGGACGGGCATGATCAGTGGGGACGTGAAGTGGGGCGCGTTTCGGTGCGCGGATGCCTTCATCCTGCCCTCGCATCAAGAGAACTTTGGCATCGCTGTGGCCGAGTCCATGGCTTGCGGGGTGCCGGTGTTGATCTCCAACCAGGTCAACATCTGGCGCGAAATCCAGCAGGCTGAGGGCGGCTTGGTCGACACCGACACGGTGGAGGGCACCGAGCGTCTGATTGAACAATGGCTGCAGACACCCGAGCCCGTTTGGTCGCAGATGCGCCAAAACGCCAAGACCTGTTTCCAGCAGCGCTTTTTGATTGAGCGCACCGCCGAGTCCTTCATCGAAGCGATGGAGGTGTTTGGGATGCGGCGTAACAAGCCGCCACAAGCAGCCTAGTGCAGATGCTAGAGTGAGTCGTATCTGCACTGACTAATACGACGCTCATGGGATACGCGCGGAACCTGCTTGGGTGGTTGATCAATTGGGTGTTGCTGGCCTGTCTGCTGACGTGGGCGCCGGCGCGGGCACAGATGACGGCGCAAATGGCGGCACAGATGGCCGCGCCAACGGCCTCGGCCTCTGCACCGTCCGTGGCAGAGGGCGCGCCGGTGAGGGTGGCCAATCGAGACGTGACGGTCTTGCGGGTGCCTTTTCTGGGGATGTCGCCACCAGAGCGGGCCCGGCGCTCTGCTTTGAACGTCGAGCAGGCGCTGGATCGGGGTGGGCCAGGGCAGGTCACTGCCAAGGCCTCCGAACAGGGGCAGTTGA
The DNA here is from genome assembly GCA_028869095.1 of Burkholderiales bacterium. GTDB lineage: Bacteria > Pseudomonadota > Gammaproteobacteria > Burkholderiales > Burkholderiaceae_C > Aquabacterium. Next base: position 7,079 of record JAGWTE010000087.1, on the reverse strand, counting down.
TCTTCATCGATGGGTCGATGGTGATCACCCTGATCGGCCAGGATGTTGAGCCTCTGTCGGGTGACACCTTGGATGCCTTGACGACACGCACGGTGCAGGCCCTGCAGTTGAGCATCAAGGAAACGCAAGAGGGGCGCAACACCCATCACCTGTTGGTGGCCTGTGGACTGGTGCTGGCGGCCACGGCTTTGGCTTTGGCGATCTATTGGGGCTTGGCCCGCATCCGTGGTCGGCTCTTGCCGGCGCTGATCCATCTGGTCGAACGCAAGACGGCCACCCTGGGAGCGGGGGCCGCAGAGATCTTGCGGCGTGATCGGCTGGTTGCCGCCATTGAATGGGCTGACTACGCCCTGCAATGGGCGGTGGGCCTGTTGCTGGTCTACGCCTGGATGAGCTTTTCCTTGCTGCAGTTTCCCTATACCCGTCCGTGGGGCGAGGGGTTGCACCATTACCTGACGTCGGTCGTGGGCGATTTGGCCAAGGGCATGTTGGGCGCGGTGCCGGGCTTGACGATCGCCGTGGTGATCTTGCTGATCGCACGGGCTGCGGTCGGCGTGCTGGGGTCGCTGTTCACCCGCATTGAGCAAGGCCACATTGGCGTGAACTGGATCGCGCCCGAATCCGCCGGCCCCACCCGTCGTGTGGCCACCTGGCTGATCTGGGTGTTTGCCCTGGCCATGGCCTACCCGTATCTGCCGGGGGCGCAGACCGAAGCCTTCAAGGGCATGTCGGTGCTGATTGGTTTGATGATGTCTTTGGGCGCCTCCAGCTTTGTGGGGCAAGTGGCCGGTGGTTTGATCTTGACCTACTCCAGCATGTTGCGCAAAGGCGAGTACGTGCGCATTGGCGATCATGAAGGCACGGTGGTCAGCATCGGGGCCTTCAACACGCGCATCCGCACCGGCTTGGGTGAAGAGATCACCTTGCCCAACTCGATGATCGTGGGCAGCGCCACCAAGAACTACTCACGAGCCGTCAAAGGCGCGGGCTATGTGGTCGACACGGTGGTGACCATTGGATACGACACGCCCTGGCGCCAGGTGCATGCCATGTTGATTGAGGCGGCCTTGCGCACGCCAGGGGTGCTGCCCGATCCGGCGCCCACGGTGTTCCAGACGGCCTTGTCTGACTTCTACCCAGAATACCGTTTGGTGTGCCAGGCCATTCCGCATGAACCGAGGCCCCGGGCCGAGGTGCTGGCCAATTTGCACGCCAACATCCAGGACGTGTTCAATGAGCAGGGCGTGCAGATCATGTCGCCGCACTACGCCTTCGACCCGGTGCAAGAAAAGGTGGTGCCCAAAGAGCGCTGGTTTGGGGTACAACCCCGGGCATGAGCGACGAGTACCAGATCCACATTCCGCCTTCTTTCAGCGACCTGTACCTGGACGGGCGCCGCCGCTTGACCATTTCACAGTCGGATCTGCGCGATCGCTATGAGGTGTGCGAGGACTTGGCCAACCACCTGGTGACGCATTGCCAGGGCATCCATGTCGAAGTGGGTGTGGATGAGCAAGAGGTGCTGCAGCGTTGTTACCGCGGTTTGTGCACACCAGAGTCGGGCGTCATGCAAACCGAGGCGCGTTGGGTGGTGACGCGCTTGGCCGAACTGCTGGGGTGGTCGTGGCCTGAGTTTGATCCCGATGAAGAAGAGCGGTGATTTACGTGACATCCGCGCAAACCCTCATGTTTCAAATTGTGAGTTGCGCCTCTGCATGAGTTAGTCTCCCCATGTTTCTGTTGACGCCCACGAAAGGGCGGTCGACGCCATGGCCAAAGGAGTAAGGATGGCGACTCAGCGACCCACAGAAACGCATGGTGGGTGGGAGCAATACCGGCGTTTCAGTGAGCTGATCTTTTTGTCGGTCAGCGGACACCTCGTGTTCGCTTTGTTCTACGGCCTCTACATGGGCAAGGCCGCCATTGGCCTGGGCCTGACGCTGCCATCCCTGCTGATTTTGTCGCTGTTCCCCTTGTCCAAGACACGGATCAGGCGGCAGGCCTTGCGTGTGGTCAGCCACATCTTTTTGTTGGTGGACTTTGTGGGGCTCAACCTGAGCCTGGTCTGGATGGGCATGCCGGCGCACTCCAGCGCGTGGTGGTGCGCCCTGTGGCCCATGTTTGTGGCCCACTTGATCGGCGTGGTCGATGGCCTGGTGTGGTTGCTGGTGGGCGTCGCGGGGGTGATGTTCATCTGGGCCAATGAGCAGTACCACTGGGTCGCGCCGCTGCTGCGCCCGGAAGACAACCCCATCGAGTTGATGCAAATTGTCTTTGTGGCGGTGGTGCTGTCATTTGGTGTGATCGTGCGCTCCGCTTTTGATCGCTACAACCGCATGATCGTGCAAACCCAGCGCACCATTGATGAGCAGAACCGTGCGCTGGCCCAACGCAATCAAACGCTGGAAGACATGCTGCAAGCCGTGCAGCAAGCCAATCTGGAGCGCACACGCATGTTCGCCTCCATCAGCCATGAGGTGCGCACCCCCTTGAATGGACTGGTTGGCTTTGTGCAGTTGTTGAACCAAACCAAGCTGACACCCCAGCAGATCAGCTACATGGAGCAGGTCAGCAAATGCAGCGACACCTTGCTGCAGATCATCAATGAGGTGTTGGACTTTTCGCGACTGGAATCGGCGCCGACGCAGTTGTCTCAGCAGCCCTATGACCCCGTCAAGGTGGCCCATGAGGCCGTGGACATGATGGAGTCGGTTGCCAAGCACAAGGGTGTGGGCATCGTGCGCGAGTTCCCGACCTTGCCATTGACAGTGGTGGGCGATCCCTTGCGGCTCAAGCAGGTCATCCTCAACCTCTTGGGCAATGCCTTGAAGTTCACCAACCAAGGCTCGGTGCGGGTGCGCTGCAGCACCGAATACACCGCAGCGGGCGACCCCTTGCTGCACGTGGAGGTGCAGGACACCGGCATCGGCATCTCGGTCGAGGCGCAAGAGCATTTGTTCCAGCCCTTCAGCGCGGCCAGCGAGCACACCATGCGCGAGTACGGCGGCAGTGGCTTGGGCCTGGCCATCTGCAAGCGGCTGGTCGACATGATGGAAGGCCACATCGGCGTCAGCAGCCGGCCTGGCAATGGCAGCCTGTTCTGGTTTGAAGTGCCGATTCGACTGGCGGCTTGAGTCGCAGGAAGCGGCCGAGAGCGTTTTGGCGCTTGAGCGTTTCAGCGCTTTAGCGCATTAGCGAGTGGCGCCCCGCTCATCAGCATCTGGTGCACGTCGTGCGTCATCACCGACAAGAAGGCGATCAGACCCAGATAGGCCGTGGCGTAGGTCAAGCGGGTCTCGCCTGAGGCCTGATAGTAGCCCGCGTGGGCCGGGTCCTTGGGGTCGAACTTCCAGGCCTTGAGCACTTGCGGAAAGGCCATGATGGCCACCATGATCAAGATCGGGCTGGGGTTCAGCCAGAACAAAGCCATCAGCACCGGCACGCCCAGCAACCACAAACGGGGGGACAGCACCGCCGTGATGCGGCCGCCGTCCAGCGGCGACAGCGGGATCAGGTTGAACAGGTTCAAGAAGAAGCCGCCATAGGCCACCGCCAGCAGCCATTGGCCCTCGTGGCCCATGTCGCGCGCCAGGAAGTAGCAGGCCAGGGCGCCCAGTGAGCCCACCAAGGGGCCCGCCAAGCCCACATAGGCTTCGGTTTCGGCATCGTGCGGCATGGCCTTCATCTCGATCCAGGCCCCCACGAAGGGGATGAAGGTGGGCGCGCCGACGGGCAAGCCCCGTTGGCGTGCCGCGATGAAGTGCCCCATCTCGTGCACAAACAGCAGCGCCACAAAGCCCACGGCGTAGCGCCAGCCATAGATCCACGCGTACACGACGATGGACAGCAGCATCGTGCCGCCCGTCATGAAGATCTTGCTGAATTTCAACCCGCTGAACAGCAGAAACAACAACTTCAACATGGGTGCCGCCTCAGGCCTGGTCTTTGTTGCGTTTGAAGAACTTGGTGAACAGGCCCGCCACGGCCGCACCGCCCAACACGATCACCTTCGCGAACTTGGCAAACAAGCCGGCCGCCAAAGCAAAAAAGCCCAGCTTCTTGACTGCCAGGCCGCCTACGAGGGCCGCCAGTCCGTACTCAGCCACCTTGTCGGTGGACGAGGTGAAATCGGCGTAACGCTTGCCGTCGTTGAAGCTCAAGGCCGACAACATGGTCTGTGCCGCCCCCTTGTCGTGCTCGACGCGGTTCAAACTGGTCAGCAGGTTCAGCGAGATGTAGCCCTCGCGTCCCAGTGCATAGGTGTTGTAGTTGATGCCGACAGGGGCGTCCGCCGGGGCGCCTTTGTCTTTGGCCGACATGGACCACACCAGGCGATGGGTGGTGGCGGTGTAGGTGGGTTTTTCAACCCAGCCGACGATCTCCAGTTCGGTGAAGCCGCGTGACGCACGGTCCTTGTTGGCCTCTTCGGTGCCTTCTTTCAGGCTGTTGAAGAGGTCGTCCACATTCCAGTCCTTGGCGTCGTCGTCCTTGATGTAGCCCGAGGCTTCGTAGTCGGCCACGATCATCCAGTTCTGGTCTTCTGCTTTCGGGAAGATCAGCCCCATTTCGCGCTCGTCAGGGTGGTTGCCCATGGCGCGCATCATCTCGCCCGCAGCGGGTTCGGGCACCCAGATGTAGCCCGCAGGCAGCTTCAAGGTGGCTTGGTCGCGCAGCTTGATCTCGGCGGGGCCGTCGACCTGGCTGGACTTCATGCTGCGAATGGCCGCTTCCATGTCTGACTCGGCGGCGTAGGCGGCGGGCAGGTGGCCGCAGGCCAACAAGGCGGCGGTGCCCAGGGCCAGGCCCCAGGACTTCAAAGTGGTGGATGTCAACACATCGGCTCCCTGTGATCTTGTTCAAACGTCTTATGCAAGCAAGACGCAAGGTTAACAGGGCAGGGTGTTGAGCGGTTCAGCGAGGGCGTCAGTCAGCTGCCCACACCACCTGGGCTTGGGCCGATCGATGCGACACCCGGCCTTCAGCGACCGTCAATTCGCCATCCACAAACCAGCGCACCGCGCGGGGGTAGATCTGGTGCTCTTGCTTCAAGACGCGGGCCGACAGGGTGTCCCCCGTGTCCTCGGGCAACACGGGCACGGCGGCTTGGATCACGATGGGGCCGTGGTCCAGCTCCGGCGTGACCAGGTGCACCGTGGCGCCGGCCAGCTTGCATCCGGCCTCGATGGCACGCTCGTGGGTGTGCAGGCCCGGAAAGGCCGGCAGCAAGGAGGGGTGGATGTTGAGCAGGCGGCCCTCGTAATGGCGCACAAAGCCTTCACTCAGGATGCGCATGAAGCCGGCCAGCACGACCAGATCGGGCTGGTAGCCGTCGATCACCTTGGCCAGTTCGGTGTCAAACGCCTCGCGGCTGTCGAACTGTTTGTGGTCGACCATGGCGGTGGCGATGCCATGGCGGGCGGCAAATTCTAGCCCCGCGGCGCTGGCCTTGTTGCTGATGACGGCGGCGATGCGGGCCGACCAGTTTTGCGCGATACAGGCCTGGACGATGGCCTCCATGTTGGAGCCCCGCCCGGAAATCAAAATGACGATGTTTTTCATGCGGCCTCCAGTGTACCGGCCTGAGTCCCCCGACTCCATGCACGCCCAGGGGGCAGGTCCTACAATCTCCTTCTTTTCCCGTCAACAGTTCACACCGCGAAAATGGCCAAAACGCAGCGAGTTCTCACCGGCATCACCACCACGGGCACGCCCCACCTGGGCAATTACGTGGGCGCCATCCGGCCGGCCATTGCCGCCAGCCGCCAAGATGGGGTTGAGAGCTTCTTCTTCCTGGCCGACTACCACGCCCTGATCAAGTGCACCGATCCGGACCGCATCGAGCGCTCGCGTCTGGAAATTGCCGCGTCTTGGCTGGCTGCGGGGCTGGACCCAGCGCGGGTGACTTTCTACCGCCAAAGCGACATCCCCGAGACGACGGAGTTGAACTGGCTGTTGACCTGCGTCACCGCCAAGGGGCAGATGAACCGCGCCCATGCCTACAAGGCCTCGGTGGATGCCAACGAAGCGGCGGGTGAAGAACCTGATGCCGGCGTCACCATGGGCCTGTATTGCTACCCCATCTTGATGGCCGCAGACATCTTGCTGTTCAACGCGCACCGCGTGCCGGTGGGCCGCGATCAGGTCCAGCACATTGAAATGGCCCGTGACGTGGCCCAGCGCTTCAACCACGTGTTTGGCGCGGGCCGTGATCTGTTCGTGCTGCCCGAGGCCGAGATCGAAGACAGCGTGGCCACCTTGCCCGGCTTGGATGGCCGCAAGATGTCCAAGAGCTATGACAACACCGTGCCCCTGTTTGAAGGTGGGCCCAAGGCTTTGAAGGACGCGATTGCGCGCATCGTGACCGACTCGCGTCTGCCCGGTGAACCCAAGGACCCGGACAACGCCCACTTGGTCACCATTCACGATGCGTTTGCGAGCGACGCCGTCAAGGCCGCCTTCCACGCTGACTTGCGTGCCGGCCTGGGCTGGGGGGATGCCAAGCAGCGTGTGGTCGATTTGATCGAAGCCCATGTGGGCCCCATGCGCGCCCGCTATGCCGAACTGATGGCGCACCCCGAGCAGATCGAAGAGGTCCTGCAAGCCGGTGCCGCCAAGGCCCGTGCCGTGGCCACGCCGCTGTTGACCGAGTTGCGCCAGGCCGTGGGCTTGCGCCGCATGGTGGCGGTGCAGCAGCCCAAGGCGGCCGCCGCGCAACATGCCAAAGCGGCGCTGCCCGTGTTCAAGCAATACCGTGAATCTGACAACCAGTTCTACTTCAAGCTGGCCGATGCCCACGGCGCCTTGCTATTGCAAAGCCAAGGCTTTGTGGAAGGCCGTGAGGCGGGTGGCTGGGTCAAGCGCTTCAAGACCGAAGGCGCGGCTGCGCTGGATGGCGCGCCTGTGACCCTGGCTGAAGGCGTGGACCGTGCTGCCGTTGAAGCGGCCCTGGCTGCCTTGGTCGCGGCGCAGGAATAAGCGGCTGACTTCAAGCCCATGGCCGGCATCCACATCACCGACATCGAGTCGGCCATCAACTGGTGGCGTGAGACCTTTCCGTCACCCGACGGCGTCAGCCTCAC
>JAGWTE010000277.1 GCA_028869095.1 Burkholderiales bacterium | reverse complement strand
CGGATCAGATCAACACACCCAATTCAATCACAAAATTAAATTGCACACAATTGTTTTAACAAACAACCCCTCGGTGAGGCCCCTCCCCGCTGCGCATTCAATCGGCGTAAAACACGTGGCAAGGCGCATGACGCTGCTGCCAAGCCAGCCGAATCGGGTAGTCGTGAGCCGAGCCCTCTTGCTCCGCACGCTGCAACACGGCCCACTTGGCCTCACCCGTCAGATGAATGACCACCTGCTCGGCATCCGTCAGACAGGTGGGCGAGAGGCTGACTCGGGGTACCGGCACATTGGGCGGCATCGGCGTGGGCACGGCCAGGCAGCGCTCGGTGTCGGGGCCAGACTCGACCCAGCTGGCGTCATGCGGGAACAGCGACGCGGTGTGCCCGTCCCCCCCCATGCCCAACACCGTCACGCTGGCCGGCCAGGGCAAGGCATCCAACTCACCCCGTATCAAAGGCAAGGCCTCGTGTGTCGTCATGCCGTCTCGCCACAGGGGCATCCAGATCGCGCGCGCCGCAGACCCTTGCAGCAAATGCTGGCGCACGATGCGTTCATTGCTATCCGGATGGACCGGAGACACCCAACGCTCGTCAGCCAAGGTGATGACCACTTGCGCCCAAGGTACGTCCTCTTGACGCAGGGCTTCAAAAAACGAAACAGGGGTTGCCCCTCCTGACACCACCAGCAATGCACGGTCCTTGGTCCGCAAGGTCTGTCTCAAACACTGGGCCACGAAACTGGCCAGATCCTGTGCCAGCAGAACCGCATCGGGCGCGCGATGTAAGTCAAGCAAGGGACGCATCGTGATTAACCATGCCGTGGTGATGCCCACCATAATGAACCATCTGCGTTTGCTTTTCTACTCAAATGGCCAGCCCCAATGTGACGCTTCACCCACAACTGCAAGCCGTGACCGAGAGGATTGCGCAGCGCAGCCATGCCACCCGTGCGGCCTATTTGCAACGTCTGGACGCCGCCGCACAACACCACCTGGCCCATCAAGCCAACCGCTCTCAACTGGGTTGCACCAACCTGGCTCATGGCTATGCCGCCGCGCCAGCGCGCGACAAGATCTGGCTGCGCCAGCAAAAGCAGCCCAACATCGCCATCGTGTCCAGCTACAACGACATGTTGTCGGCCCACCAGCCCTTGGCCGCCTTTCCGGAATGGATCAAACAGGCGGCCCGCGAAGTGGGGGCCACGGCTCAATTTGCCGGCGGCGTGCCCGCCATGTGTGACGGGGTGACCCAAGGCCAACCTGGCATGGAGTTGTCGCTCTTCTCTCGCGACGTGATCGCCATGGCCACGGCCGTGGCCCTGTCACACAATATGTTTGACGCCACCTTGTGCCTGGGCGTGTGCGACAAGATCGTGCCGGGCCTGCTCATTGGCGCCTTGTGTTTTGGACACTTGCCCACGGTGTTTGTGCCGGGCGGGCCCATGGGCTCGGGCTTGTCCAATGAAGACAAAGCCAAGGTGCGCCAACGCTACGCGGCGGGCGAAATTGGCAAAGACGCCTTGCTGCAAGCCGAAGAACAGGCCTATCACGGCGCCGGCACCTGCACCTTTTACGGCACCGCCAACAGCAACCAGATGCTGATGGAGGTGATGGGGCTGCACCTGCCCGGGTCGGCCTTTGTCCACCCCGGCACCCCCTTGCGCGAAGCCTTGACACGGCAGGCAGCCCGCCAGGTGGCCAGCCTGACCCAGCAAGGTCCGCACTACACCCCCGTTGGCCGCATCGTCAACGAACAGGCCATCGTCAACGGCATCGTCGGCCTGCTGGCCACCGGCGGCTCCACCAACCACACCCTGCACCTGGTGGCCATTGCGCGCGCCGCAGGCATCCTCATCAATTGGGATGACTTTGACGCCTTGTCGGCCGCCGTGCCCTTGCTCGCCAAGGTCTACCCCAATGGCAGCGCTGACGTCAACGCCTTCCATGCGGCGGGCGGCATGGGCTTTTTGATCCGCGAACTGCTGGATGCAGGCCTGTTGCATGAACAGGTCCAGACCGTCGTGGGGCCCGGACTGCGACGCTATACCCAACGCCCCACACTGGAAGAGGGCCAACTGGCTTGGCAGGCCACACCAGCTACCAGCGGCGACCCGCATGTCCTCACCACCACGTCAGCCCCTTTCGCACCCGATGGGGGCTTGAAGGTGCTGCAAGGCAACCTGGGGCGC
>JAGWTE010000276.1 GCA_028869095.1 Burkholderiales bacterium | reverse complement strand
GGCGATCTTGGGGAAGTCCACCGGCACCTCAAAGGCCACGTTCACGTAGTTGGTGAACAGGTTCAAAGCGACGTGGGCCAGGATCTCGACCACGTCTTCGTCGTCAAAACCAACTTGGCGCAGCGCATCCACATCGGCTGCGCTGACTTGCGCACGGTGGTTGACCACCTTCAAGGCAAAGGTCAAGGCCGCCTGGGTTTGGGGGTCGGCAGATTCGCCCATTTGGGCCGCCGTCATCTCTTCAGACGTGGCCCCGGCTTTACGGCCCAAAGCGGTGTGGGCAGCCAGGCAGTATTCGCAGGCATTGCGGTCGGCCACGGCCACGGCGATTTGTTCGCCCAGTTTGGCGTCGAGCACGCCGTTGCCCAGGGCGCCAAACGAGGACCACATGCTGCGCAGGGCAGCGGGCGAGTTGGCCACGGCACGGAACATATTGGGTGTGGCCCCAAAGGCGCCGTGGACGCTGTCCAGCAACTCCTTGCGGTCAGCGGTGGTTTGGTTGCGGTCGATCAGGGGGATGCGGCTCATGGAAATCTCCTTTAGACAGAGCGGTTTCGGGATGCATTCAGTGTCCCGTTTCAGCTCAGACTCAAGGTTTCCATTCGTCCAGCAAATGATCCCATTCGTCCAATGCACCACCTCCCGCAAAGATCAACGGCGCGGACGAGTCGGGGCGAATGACCGGACCACATGGTCCGCAAACACGCGCACACGCAAAGGCATGTAGCGATCCCGCAGGTACATCAGCGAAAACGGCCGGGTCCGACCACCATGGTGCTTCAGCACCTCCACCAATCGGCCTTGCTGGATGTCCTCGTCCACGATGAAGCGATAGGTCTGCGCCAGCCCCCCTCCAGCCCGGGCCAAGGTCACGCACGCCAGGATGTCATCCAGGCAAGTGAGGTTGCCCCGGGTCAGCACCTCCACATCCTCATCCCCTTGCTTGAAAGCCCAAGGCACGCGCTGGCCCGAACTGGGCAAGATGAACTGCACGCAGTCCTGCCGATCCAGATCAGCCAAGGTCTTGGGCGTGCCGTGCTTGCGCAAATAGCTGCGCGACCCCACGACCACCAACTCGCCATCCATCAGGTGCCGCGCAATCAGGCTGGAATCGGCCTGCTCACGCGCGCGCACCGCCAAGTCAAAGCCGTCGGCCACAAAGTCGATGTTGCGATTGCTCAGCTGCACCTCGATCTGGATCTGCGGGTATTGGGCGCGGAAGGCCGGCAGCAGGGGCAACAGGCAATGCTGACCAAAGGTGGTGGGCACACTGATGCGCACCAAGCCGCTGGGCTCGGCTTGGGTGCCGGTCAATTCACGCTCGGCTTCCAGCAACTGGTTCAAGGCCGCGCGGCATTGCGCCAGGTAGGCGCGCCCCCCTTCGGTCAGCCGGATCTGGCGCGTGGTGCGCACAAACAGGCGCACCTGCAAACGCGCCTCCAGGCGGCCAATGGCGCGGCTGACGGCCGCCGGCGTCAAGCCCGCCACGCGCGCTGCTGCCGCAAAGCTTTCCAGGTCTGCGGCCAGGCAGAACAGCTCAATGCTGCCCAGCATCACGCCATCCAGTTGTCGGGTCATTGATTACATCAGGTAATGAATGAAGTACATGCCGGCTAGTTTATCAATTGGTCTTGCCTCAATAGCATCCATTCCATCAACACATCACGCCACACGGCGATCTGGAAGGCCCCACCATGCACACCCCCAGCTCTGACATCGTCATCGTCTTTCACAGCGGCTATGGCCACACCCGCAAAGTAGCCCAGGCCGTGGCCGAGACCAGCCACGCGTCCTTGCTGGAGGTCGACGCCCACGGCGAGTTGCCCACCGAAGGCTGGGACCAATTGGCCAAGGCCAAGCTGATCGTGTTCGGCTCACCCACCTACATGGGCAACGTCAGCTGGCAGTTCAAGAAGTTCATGGACACCACCTCCAAGGTCTGGGGTCCACAAGCCTGGAAAGACAAATTGGCTGCGGGCTTCACCAATTCGGCCAGCATCAATGGCGACAAGCTGGCCACCCTGAACGCCTTGTTCACGCTGTCTCAGCAGCACAGCATGGTGTGGGTGGGCACAGGGATGATGCCCAGCAACAGCAAGGCCGCCACGCGCGATGACATCAACTACCTGGCCTCATTCTCGGGCTTGATGACGGCCACGCCGTCCGACGCCAGCCCGGATGAGATGGTGCCCGGTGACCTGGCCACAGCCCGTCAGTTCGGCACCCGCCTGG
>JAGWTE010000086.1 GCA_028869095.1 Burkholderiales bacterium | reverse complement strand
ATACATTGGCAACCTCAAGCATGGTGCGTGGCAGCAAGCTGGTTTGAAGTCTTTGTCCATGCCCACCAATTTTGGCGTGGGCATGGTCTTGCATGGCAAGACGCTGGGCATCTGGGGCTATGGCCGCATTGGCAAGCTGGTGGCTGGCTATGGCAAGGCCTTTGGCATGACGGTGCAGGTGTGGGGCAGCGAAAGCTCGCGCGCACAGGCCGTGCAAGACGGGTATGCCGCAGCACCCAGCAAAGAAGAATTCTTTGCGACGAGCGATGTGCTCAGCCTGCACCTGCGCATGGCTGACGCGACTCGCGGTGTGGTGACCGCTGAAGACCTGGCCCGCATGAAGTCCACCGCCTTGCTGGTGAACACATCGCGGGCGGAGCTGATTCACGACAACGCCTTGGTGCACGCGCTGAATCGTGGCCACCCCGGCATGGCCGCTGTGGACGTGTTTGAAAGCGAACCCATCCTGCAAGGCCACCCCTTGCTGCGCCTGGAAAACGCCGTCTGCACGCCGCACATTGGCTATGTCGAGCAAGACAGCTATGAGACCTACTTCAGCGCTGCCTTTGACAACTTGCTGAACTTCCTGGCCGACAAGCCCACCAACATCATCAACCCCGAGGCCCTGCGGGTCCACCGCTGATCGGTGCTGTGAGTTCTGCCCTGCCTGCCCCTCGTCTCAAGCAGGCCCTATGGGCCATGCTGGTGGGCAACTTCTTCATTGGCTGCGGCGTCATGGTCGTCAGTGGCGGACTCAATGACCTGATCCGCGATCTGCACATCGCGATTGCTGAGGGTGGGCATTTGATCGCCGTGGCCGCCGTGATGATGGGCGTTGGGGCACCTGCGATGGCCTCGTTGGTGTCCAAGTTAGACCGTCGCCAGTTGTTGACTGGGGCCCTGCTCTGGTTTGCCTTGGGACACGCCTTGAGCGCACTGGCGCCCAACTACCATTGGCTGATGCCCATTCGAGCCCTGACCGTTTTGGGCGCAGCGGTGTTCACGCCTCAGGCTGCGGCCACGATTGGCTTCATCAGCCCGCCGCAAATGCGCGGCAAGAACATCACCTTCATCTTCATGGGCTGGTCCATTGCGTCGGTCATTGGCATGCCCATGGCCGCCTGGGTGGGTGAGCGCATGGGCTGGCGCGTGGCCATGTGGTTGGTCGCGGCGGGCTCCTTGGTGGCGGCCATCTGGCTGGCCCGCATCATTCCTAGCGGCATCCGCACACCCGCCCTGCCCTGGCGTGCATGGAAGCGGGTGTTGAAGTCGCCCTTGATGATGGCGGTTGTCATGGTCACGGCATTTCAAAGCGCAGGCCAATACACCGTGCTGGCTTACGCCGCGCCGTATTTCAAGAACGGCTTTGGCGCCTCGCCCGAGCAGATCAGCTTGATGTTTGGCTACTTTGGCTCGCTGGCTTTGACGGGCAACCTGCTGCTCAATCACTTCATTGACCGCATTGGTTCTGCCCGTGCGGTGACCACCACCTTGGCCTTGATGTTGTTCAGCATGGCCATCTGGCCTTTGGCCACCAGCTTGCCCTGGTTGGCCGTGGTGATCTTTCCGTGGTCCATCAGTGGGTTTGCCACCAACTCGGGCCAGCAGGCGCGGCTGGGCGGCTTGTCACCCAGGCTGGCGCCCGCCTTGATGGCACTGAACACCTCGGGGATCTATCTGGGGCACGCTGTGGGCGCTACAGGTGGCGGCTGGGTGTTGGCCCATGCCAGCTACCCGCAACTGCCTCACCTGGGCATGGTCTGGATGACGGCGGCCCTGGCCTTGAGTGGCTGGGCGCTGAGCCGTCAGCGGGTGCGTGAGCAACGCCGCCGGGGCATCACCAAGACGCTGGTCAAGCGGGGCTGATCAGCGCCCCGCTTGGTTGGCGACAGGGTTGCCGATCAAGACGCCATGCGCTGGCGACGGGCCTCGTACAGGCACACGCCGCTGGCCACGGACACGTTCAGGCTCTCGACCGAGCCCATCATGGGGATGCTGACCAGCTCATCGCAATGCTTGCGCGTGAGTTGACGCATGCCGTCGCCTTCGGCGCCCAAGACCAAAGCGGTGGGCACCTTCATGTCAGCCGCATACACATTGCGCGGGGCGTCGTCAGACGTGCCGATGATCCAGATGTCGCGCTCTTTGAGCTCAGTGAGCGTGCGTGCCAGGTTGGTCACCATGAAGTAAGGCATGGTCTCTGCCGCGCCGCTGGCCACCTTGGCCACGGTGGCGTTGATGCCCACAGCGTGGTCCTTGGGAGCGATCACGGCATGTGCGCCGGCGCCATCGGCCACACGCAGGCAGGCACCCAGGTTGTGAGGGTCGGTCACGCCGTCCAGCACCAGCAGCAGGGGCGGATCGGTCAGCGTGTCCAGCAAGTCGTCCAGCGACTTGGCTTGGGCAATGGCCTCCACACGGGCGGCCACACCTTGGTGGCGGTGGGTGCCACACATGGCTTGCAGGCGGTCGTCATCGCTTTCGATGACACGAATGCCCGCATCGCCCACCTTGGCCAGGAATTGGCGCATGCGCTGATCACGGCGGCTGACGTCGACGTGCAGCTCTTTGATGGACTTGGGCGCAACCTTCAGTCGCACGGAAACGGCATGGAAGCCAAATAGCAATTTCAGACTCATGCGTGCATCCTAACCGTTCTGCAAATGGCCCCCGTGAATGTGCAGGCGCCGCCCGCAGCGCTGGGCGATCTCTTCATCGTGGGTCACCAAAATCAAAGTGGTGCCCCGCTCGCGGTTCAGGTTGAACATCAAGTCCATCACCGCCACGCCGGTTTCGTGGTCCAGGCTGCCCGTGGGCTCGTCGGCCATCAAGATATCTGGGTTGACCACAAAGGCGCGGGCCAAGGCCACGCGTTGCTGCTCGCCGCCCGACATCACCACCGGGCGGTGCCGGGTGCGCGACTTCAGCCCGACCCGCTCCAGCATCAGCGCCGCTTGCGATTGGGCCTGCGGGTCGCCTCGCAATTCCAGCGGCAGCATCACGTTCTCCAGCGCTGTCAAATGCGAGATCAGCTGAAAGTTCTGGAACACAAAGCCGACGTGCTTGGCGCGGTGCGCGGCGCGTTGGTCTTCATTCATCTGCGCGAGGTCTTGGCCGCACATCATCACGCTGCCGGTGCTGGGCGTGTCCAGGCCGGCCAACAGCGACAACAACGTGCTTTTGCCAGAGCCTGAAGCCCCCACAATGGCCACAGACTCGCCGGGCTGAACCTCAAATGCGAGAGTGTGCAAAATGGTGAGCACTCCGCTGGAGTCTTGCACCGACTTGCTCAAGTCATGTACCGATAACACTGGCGTTGCTGCTGACATCAATCCATCTTTGAATCCAAATGTGCGACTACTTTAAGCGACTCTTTCAGTGCCTGTTGTGCGTGGCCTTGTTTGCCCCCGCGTTCGGCCCCTTTGTGCAAGCCCATGCGCTTGAAGCCAAAGCGGCACGCGTGCTGGTGTTGGGCGACAGCTTGTCTGCCGAATATGGCCTGGCCCGTGGCCAAGGTTGGGTGCAACTGCTGGACACGCAACTGCGCGCCGAGCACAGCCCCAAACTGCGTGAACATGAGTTCATCAACGCCAGCATCAGCGGCGAGACCACAGCCGGCGGGCGCTCGCGGCTGCCTGAGCTGCTCAAACAGCATCAGCCTGACATCGTGATCATTGAACTGGGCGCCAACGACGCCCTGCGGGGGCTGGACATCAAATCCACCCGCGCCAACCTGGAAGCCATGGTGACGGCCAGCCGCCAAACCAAGGCCCGCGTGTTGATGATTGGGATGCAAGTGCCGCCCAACTACGGCAAGCGTTACACCGATGACTTTGCCCGCGCCTTTGTGGACGTGGCCCAGGCCAACAAAGTGGCCTTGATGCCCTTCTTGCTCAAAGACGTGGGTGATCGGCCAGATAGCAAAGAGTGGTTTCAAAACGATGGCCTGCATCCGCTGGCCAAAGCTCACCCCATCATTGCCAAAAACATCCTTGGGGCATTGAAGCCCTTGTTGATGCTCCGTTAAACCAATAAGCGGTCAGGGCTTGGCTGGCAAAGACAAGGCCGCCAACAACAGGCCTTGGGCGGTGGCGTGAAAGTCCGACATCTCAAACTGCCTGTGGGCCATGCCCGGCACCGCAGCGGCCACCTGCGTCAGCACAACGTTGGGTTGCCCCCAGGCGGGCAACTCAGGCACCTGTTGACGCCCCGTCCAGCCGCCATCCACCTGCTGAGCCATGAAAACGCGGCGCAGCCAGATGGGCTTGACCATGTCAGCACCACCCGCCCAATACAGCATCAACACCCGCTGGATGTAGGCATCTTTGACCACCACGTCCCAGCGCATCTGCTGCTGAATGTCTGACAGCAAATCGGCCTTCAAAGCTGGCAAATCGGCGCTACCTACCGCACACCCCGCACGTTCAATCAAACGCACGCCCATCAACTGATGGGTGGTGCAGACCGGGTCTTGCATCCAGACGTGGCTGAACTGGGGGCGGCACATGTTCTGGCGGATAAACCGTGTCGTGTCCCCGTCATCCAAACGAACGGGCTGGCAAGTTACTGCGTGATAGAAAACCCGCTGATAGTCTGACAGCTCGTCCGTGCTCACGCCTGGGTGATGGGTGGGCACCGTCGGGAAGATCATGCGGCGCCACGGCAAGGCCTGGTCCGGCGGGCCATAGGCCAAATTGGTGGACTGCAGCACCAAGTCGTGCAGGTAAGCGTCGCCCGACCGCTCGGCTGCGGTTTGCAGCATCCACCACAAAGCAGCATTGCCATTGGCCAGCACCAGGGCCTCATTGGCTTTGAGCCACCCAATGGCGCGGTCAAAGCTTTGCTGCCTCATGGCGACGGACGGCTGATCATCCGTGCGGTTGCCCCACTGAATGGCCGCCCCTGCCGCCAGCACCGACGCCAGGCTTGCCAACAGCAACACCTTGCCCATACGTTTTAGCCATGGATTCACACCCTACCCCGCCTTGTTTCTTGGCTGGCGTCTGCTCGATAGGCAATAAAAAAAACCGCCTCGAAGGCGGTTTGTTTCTCAAGGCCTGGGGGCGCCTTATTTTTTTGGCGTCAACCCGGCGCTGAGGTTACCCATCAAGGTTTCAGCCTGTTTGCTCATTTGTTGCTGCATCTGGCTGAACATTTGCTGTGTTTGCTCAATGTAGCCACCCATGAAATTTTGCATCAGGGGGTTTTGCAAATTCATGACTGAGTTTTCAGCCAAACGGCCTTGCAGGTCGATGAAGTTCTGGATGTTTTGATCCAGATAATTGCCCATCAGGCCCTGCATGGTGTGGCCGTAAAAGCGAATGATCTGCGCCAGCGACTGGGTGGAGAACATGGGCACGCCAGCGGTCTCCTCTTCCAGAATGATCTGCAGCAGGATGCTTCGGGTCAGGTCCTCGCCCGTCTTGGCGTCGACCACCACAAACTGCTCACAGCCCATGACCATGTTCTTCACATCGGTCAGCGTGATGTAGCTGCTGGTCTTGGTGTCGTACAGACGGCGGTTGGGGTACTTTTTGATCGCCCGCACACCGACGGGTGGCGGCACATCGGTTTGGTCGTCGGCCGCGTGTGGAGCTGAATTGTCAGTTGACTCTGCGCGTCGAGTCTTGGTGGACGTTGCCATCGCCTGCTCCTGAAGATATCGCCCCATTGTATGAGGTGTTACCCGTTGTGACTGTAGGAATTGACTGGTTTTGAGACAAATGGGGGATGAGGATTGGGGTGGACGCAACAGGATGGGTTTGGGGAATAGGACGACTTTGGGAATTTGAGAGTTTTGGGGTTGCGTGGACGATTAGGCTGAAGAGAATGGTGGCAGGCAAAATTTTTGATCAAATGATTGCATACCCATTGCGTTGCAACTTGTTTTTTGATGCGATCGCAACCTACGTAACCTAATTTATTAGCGTAAAAATACCACCTCAAGCATGGTGGCAACAATTTTATTGGACAAAAAATGAAGTACAGAGAGAGCCAGAAAGACAAAGAGTTACGCAAACGTTTTTCAAATGATAACGCTCACGCTCTGCTGCGAAGAGTAATTCTTGAGGAAGGCGTTCTAAGAGGAATTAATTCACTAGATGTGACATTTCAGTACCCAATTACAGCGTTCGCTGGACGCAATGGCGCAGGAAAATCAACCATTCTCGCCATGGCTTGCTGTGCATATCACAACACAAAATCCGGCTTCAAGCTACCAAAAAGAAAAAATACGTACTACACCTTTTCTGACTTCTTCGTGCAACATGCTGAAGAGGTACCACCAGAAGGCATCGAAATCATCTATCACATCGCCCACAACAAATGGAATAAATCAGCATCGCATCCTGACGGTATTGGTGTTGGCACGCAGCGGCGGCGAAAAAACAGGGGTGGAAAATGGAATGATTACGATAGTCGGGTCAAAAAGAATGTTGTTTTTTTAGGTATTGAACGAATTGTGCCCCATAGCGAACGCAGCCAATCCCGCTCATACTCAAGATCATTTGAAAACTCACTACCCAAGGGGTGGGAGGACAAAGTAAAAGATGCTGTTGGTTTTGTTTTAGGGCGCAATTATGATGAGTTCCGCTATTTAGAGCATTCAAAATACAGTCTTCCAATTGTGAAAGTTGGCAACGTCGTCTACTCTGGTTTCAATATGGGAGCCGGAGAAAATGCATTGTTTGAAATTTTTTCAACCATTTATTCGTGTGGCTCTGGAGCCTTACTAGTGATGGACGAGATTGAACTCGGATTACATGCAGAGGCACAGAAGCGCTTTATCCAACGATTAAAAGATGTATGCTTTGACACGCATACCCAAGTTATTTGCACAACTCATTCGTGCGAAATACTTGATTGCCTACCATATGACGCACGTTTTTTTGTCGAGTCAGTTCAAGGCAGAACAAAAATCACAGAAGGAATTTCTTCCGACTTTGCTTTTTCAAAAATGGCCTCGTTGCCATCCGCTGAAATTGAAATTCTAGTGGAAGATGAAGTTGCAAAATCGATCCTATTTTCAGCGCTACCTACTACTCTACGCTCAAGATTAGCAATTCATGTTATTGGCTCTGCGACCGCACTTTCCCGGCAGCTGGCTGCTATTCATGTACGCGGCGAATCAAAGCCTACTATTGCCATATTTGATGGAGATCAGCGCTGCAAAGAGTCGGACAACCTAGGCCATGCAAAAAACATGTGCGAGAAACCAAAAACAAATTTTGACGATTGGTTTAGAGATCGGATCAACTATTTGCCAGGTGATTCTTGGCCTGAAGCTTGGCTAGTTCAGTCTGCGGCGAATTGCCCGGAGTCTTTGGCTGCTGCGCTAAATTGTGATGTGGACACGCTAAAGGATATACTAGAATATGGACTACAAGCGGGAAAGCATAACGAGTTCTACGAAATATCGAAGCAACTAGGAATAGATCGCTCCATGTGTTTGCAGATATTTTCCACAATTGTTTGCGGCGTTTTTGTAACTGAATTTGAACCATTGGTCGCCCAAGTGAGCATCGCTTTGGCGAATGCCGGCTAACCACGTTACACACTAACGCTGGCGCTGCTCGTGGCAGCCACACCGGTAGTTATGACCAAAACCCAACTCATCGCTCAACTGGCCGCCTACAACCGCTGGATGAACGACAAGCTGTACGCCACCGCCGGCCAGTTGGATACCGAGGTACTACACAAAAAACTAGGCGCATTCTTCGACTCCATATTCGGCACACTCAACCACCTCGCCGTGGCTGACACCTTGTGGCTCAAGCGCTTGGCTAACCACCCTGCCCGCTTCACGGGCCTGGAGCCGGTCAGAGCCTTGCCCATGCCCAAGGCATTGGATGAAGTCTTGCACCCCAGCCTGGAGCAGCTGGCACCCTACCGCTTGATGCTGGACGATCTCTTCACCACTTTGGCCGCAGAGCTGCAAGAGTCACATCTGGACGAAGTATTCGAATACACCTCAACCAAAGGCATACAGGGCAGCAAAAACCTGTTCGGCGTATTGATTCACATCTTCAACCACCAAACGCATCACCGGGGCCAAGTCACAACCTTGCTAAGCCAGCAAGGGCTAGACGTCGGCGCCACGGATTTGCTGTTGTTGCTGCCCGATCAGTCAGCTTAGTTGCTCCAAGGCGCCAACCAGCCGCGCAGCAGCATCTTCACGTACACGAATTGCGCCATCAGGTTGTGGGCATAAGGCGTAGGGTGCACGCCGTCGGCAAATTCGTAGTGCGAAGTGTCACCTGCGATCAAAGTTGCGCCAGAGCAAGTCAGCGAGGTGGGCAGAATCGTCTTGCTCAAATCACAAGCCATGTCAGTCGTGTTGCTCAAGCCAAAGACCGATGGGTATTGGTTTTGCAGGCGGCCTTGTGCGTAGGCATCGGCCACCATCACGCGGTTCACACCTTGCAGGCCAGCGGTCAGCTGCGCGTTGAAGGTGGTCACCATGGCGCTGATCAGCGCTTGGGTGCTGGCACCTTTTGATATGGCAAACGGGGTTTGGCTGACGTCGGGCAAGGTCAAGGCCACCACGTAGCGGGCGCCCTTGCCCACGATCAGGTTTTTGATGTCGGCAGCCAGTTCGGCACCGGCTTGGCCCATGGCCGCAACCGCATTGGCACTGGCGGCGCCCACAGCAGCGGGGTCGTTGCCGGTAGCAGCGGCGGTGCCAGCCACAACGGCCAGGTTCATGAAGACGTCATTACCGCCGGCCAGCACGGTGACCAACTCTTTGCCAGAGAAGCTGCCGCCCACCTTGGCCAGGTGGCGGTTGATTTGGTTGATGACGGGGTCCGTCATCTGGCCCAGTGCGCCACCCGAATCTGCGGGGTAGGTGTACAGGTTGCCAGGGCCCACAGGGTTGGTGACGCGGGCGCCGCCTTGGGCGTAGTTGTTGCACTCAGCGTGGTCGGTGACGGGCACAGCGGGAATGCCGGGGATGATGCTGTTCAAACCGGTTTGGGCCGCGCAAGGGGCGGTGGCAAACAATTGGCGCGACAGCACTTCAGTCCAGTTCTTGCCGGTGCTGGCGTTGACGGTGTATTCGCCGCCGCCCACTGCTGCGATGGTGCTGACCTTGTAGGTGCCCACGTCGCTCAAGCTGTCGCCGAAGGAGACGACGGCAGAATAAGGTGCTGCACTGGCGCTGAGGCTGGCGCTGAGCGTCAGGGCCGCGAGGGCGACCAATTTGATTTGCTTGATGAATTGCATGTCTCTACTGCCTTGGTTTGGTTTAACAACGACGACACCGGTTAACGAATATCGTTAGAAGGCAATGTATGAATTCACGCCAGCACGCAGCAGAGGGTTACCTCTCAAGCACATCTGTACATTTACGTAGCCCGCGCCAAACCCACCCAAATAGGGGGAATTTAGGACACGGGTATGCACAATCGTATTGACTCAATGGCAACGATTTACCAACTCAACGACGCCCAGGTGCAGCAATTGCACGGACTGTATCAAACGGCCTGGTGGGCCAAGGAGCGCACGCTGGAGCAGGCGCGGCAATGCGTGCAGGGATCGCAAATCGTCATTGGTTTAACGGACGATGCCGGCAACCTGATTGCCTTTACCCGCGTGGTGACGGACTACACCTTCAAGGCTTTCATGTTTGATGTGCTGGTGCATGAGTCTTACCAAGGCAAGGGCCTGGGCAACCAGTTGGTGAACTTGGTGAAGAACCACCCGCGCCTGAAAGACGTGACGCACATTGAGCTGTACTGCCGCCCTAACCTGTGCGACTTTTATGGCCAGCACGGCTTCACACCCAATGTGGGCGACATCACGCTGATGCGCCTGAACATTGAGGACCGTTGACCTACCCCAAAACCATGTTCGCAGCGGGCCCCGCCTGGGCGCCGATAATGCCCGCCAGATGTATGACATGGGCGAGATAAGAGCATGAAAGCATTGGGGCGCGGCGCGTTGGCTTTGGGGTTGTGGATAGTTTCGACGCTGGCCATGGCTCAGCACCACAAGCTGCAACTGGGTAGCTCTGCCACCTTTGCGCCTGACGGCAGTGTGTTGGCTGTGGCCAAAGATGGCGACCACGTGGCGCTGTATCGCAGTGCGGATTTGGGCAAGACTTGGTCCAAGCCCGAGTTGGTCAACGCGCAACCTGAAGACATCGCCGCCGATGGCGAGAGCCGGCCCAAGATTGCGTTTGCGTCTGATGGCGGCTTGCTGGTGTCTTGGACGCACCCTTTGTCCAAACCTTATACCGGCGCAGTACGGCTGGCCCGCGCGGCTGATGGGCAGCACTTTGCCGCCCCGCTGACCGTGCACAGCGACATGGCAGAGATCACCCACCGTTTTGAGTCCATGCTGGCGTTGCCTGGCAACAAGGTGCTGGTGGCCTGGATCGACAAGCGCGAACTTGAGGCCGCCAAGGCCAAGAAGACGCCGTATCGCGGTGCGGGCATTTATGCGGCCATGTCGGTGGACGGGGGCAAGAGCTTTCAGCGCGAGGTGAAGCTGGCGGATCATTCATGTGAATGCTGCCGCTTGGGGGCGGCCATTGATCAGGATGGCGCACCTTTGTTCTTCTGGCGCCATGTGTTTGAGCCCAATGAGCGTGACCATGCCCTGGCTCGCTTAAAGCCCGATGGCAAGCTGGACACGCTGCTGCGCGCCACGTTTGACCACTGGAAGCTGGATGGTTGCCCGCACCACGGCCCCTCATTGGCTGTCGATGCACAAGGCGTGCGACATGCTGTTTGGTTCAATCAGAAGGATGGCGAGGGCCGTGTTCAGTACGGTCGCTTGGTTGCCAAGGGCAATGAGCTGCAGGTAGAAGGCCAGACCTTTGTGGGCGGCAACCGTGCAGCCCACGCAGACATTGCCGCAGCGGGCAACAAGCTGGGCATTGTCTGGACTGAGTTTGATGGCGACAAGACGCAGTTGCTGGCCATGGTGTCTGCCGACTCTGGCAAGACATTCAACAAAGCCACATTGGGCGCGACCGATGGGGCATCCAGCCAGGCCAGCGTCATCCGCCGGGGTGATACCTTGTTTGCCTTTTGGCGCACTGAGAAGGAAGGCTTTCGCCTGATCGCCCTGCCATGAACAAGATCTTGTCGATGTCTGTTGCTGGCTTGTTGGCGGGCTTGTTGGCCCTGCCCTCGTATGCCGCGCCCTTCAAACACTTGGACCGCGCCGCTGCCAAGCAGTTGTTAGACCCAGCCAGTTACCAGCAGCCCACCATCGTCGTGCTGTGGTCGTCAGACTGCACGCATTGCAAGAAGAACTTGGGCGTGCTGTCCAAGTTGATTCAGTCCAACAAGAAGATGCGCGTGATCACCGTGGCGGTGGAGCCGGAGACCGCCGTGCTGGCGCCGATTCTGGATCGCAACAAGATGCCCGATGAGCGCTATGCCTATGGCA